>NZ_JAAGLN010000009.1 GCF_010548145.1 Streptomyces sp. SID10853 | reverse complement strand
GTCCCGGTGCCGCTGCCGACGTACGTCACAGCGCCCGTCGCGCCCCGCGCACCGGGCAGCATCGACCTCGGCGCCCCCGACACCTGGAGCTCGGCCCGCTCGTCCAGCGTGGCCGAGCCTGCGTCCGACGAGGCCACGGACCCGGCCCCCGCGCAGGACCGGCAGAACACGGCGGCCCGCCGCTCCCGCGAGCGCGGCCGCACACCGCTCTTCGACCAGTACGAGGACGAGGACCGGCCGCGCGCGGCCAATGAGTGACCGGCCGGGACGGGCACCGGTGACCAGCGAGGGAGCGGATTTCCGAGCACCCCGGACGGGGTGCTAGAGTTTCACTCGTTGCAAGGGCCTGTGGCGCAGTCTGGTAGCGCACCTCGTTCGCATCGAGGGGGTCTGGGGTTCAAATCCCCACAGGTCCACCATGCAGCTCAGGATCCCCGCCGGGTTTGTCCCGGCGGGGATTTTTTTGCGCGCAGGCAAGCGCGCCCTCGGATCGATCCCGAGCTACGGGACCCACCGGTTGTTCGCTTCCCGTGTGGATGCAGTCACATCTTCCCGAAGGGCTGTCGGGCGATCGAAGATCGCAGTCCTTGTACCTGTCTGGCCTGGTACGAGACGTCATTTTTCAGTCCGGCCTTGGTGAGTGCCATGTCGAACCAACAGCCATGTGCGTAAGTTAGTTCGGTTGGCACACGTGTGATCGCATCGGGGGCGGGTTGTTGTGTCGGATTGGTCGAAGGACGCTGCGTCGATGGCAAGTGGGGCGGTGAAGTTGCGGAGGGCCCCGCATCGCACAGCGGAGCCGATACACGGTTTCAAGATCGCATCGCCTGGCCTGGCCGCGTTGGGAGCGCTGGCTGCTGCCTCCGGCAGGAAGGGCTGAGACCGGTGGTCGATCTCAACCCGCTGCACTGGATCAGCAAGGCCAACCATGCCTTCGGCGACACCATGGCGAGTGGTCTGGAGTTCCTGGGTATCACGGATCCGGCGGTGGATCCTGACGGGGTGCGGGAGATCGCGAAGCACTGGCGGGCTCTGGCCAAGGGCCTGGAGGACGCGGCCCACGGTGCTGAGGTGGCTGTGTCGGATGTGGCGTGGGAAGGGGAGACCGCGAAGGCGTTCTCCAAGCGGGCGCGCACGATGCGTAAGCATGCCACCGATACCGCGCACTCCCTGCGTGGCGGCGCCACCGCGCTCGACAAGTTCGCCGATGAGGCGCATGAACTGATCACGCAGATCGGTGTGATGGTCGCGGAGATCGCCGAGTTCGAGATCGCCGGCCTTGCCCTGTCCGTGCTCACGGCCGGGATGTCCGAGGTTGCATCCACCCTCGTGGCCGGTGAGCGCGCTTTGAAGGTCATCGCGTTGGTCACGCGGATCGAGGAGGAAGGCAGCGCTCTCGGTGCCACCGTGCGCACGGTGATGGAAGCCGTCCGCAACGTCGAGCGGGCACTCAAGGCCCTCAAGGACATCAAGACCGTCGCGAAGGTCGGCAAACTCGCCGGTGAGGGACTGAAGTTCACCGCCTTCACCACCGCCCTCGAGGACCCCGGCGCGTTCAAGGACCCCGGGAAGCTCGCGAAACTCCTCACCGAGGGTGCCATCGCCGGAGTCGGCCTCGGCTTCCTCGGCAAAGCCCTCGGCAAGGGACTCAAAGCCCTCAAACCCGGAGAGATAGCCGACCTCGCCAAAGCGTTGAAACTCAACGGCTCAGGGTTGTCCCGGCTCAAACTCCGCCCCTCGGAGTGGGAGAAACTCCCCGCTTCGATCCGCGGCATGTTCAAGGAATGCAAACTCGACCCGATCGACGTCGCCACCGGCGACATGCTCCTCCCCCAGACCGACATCACCCTCCCCGGCACCCTCCCCCTCATCCTCGAGCGGACGCATATCTCGTCCTACCGGTGGGGCGGATGGTTCGGCCCCTCCTGGGCCTCCACCCTCGACCAACGCCTCCAAATCGACGACGAAGGCGTCATCTACACCACCCCCGACGGCGCCCGCCTCACCTACCCGCTCCCACCCACAGACAGCAACACACCCGTCTACCCGGACACAGGATCACGCCTCGCCCTGACCTGGGACACCGAAACCGATGGCGCCCTGCGCATCACCGACCCCGACACCGGCCACGCCCACATCTTCCACACCCCACAACCCACCAACAACAACCAAGCCGTCGACCTGCCCCTGCACACCATCATCGACCGCAACAACCAACGCATCACCCTCCACTACACCGACAACGGCACCCCAGCCGAAGTCACCCACACCGGGGGCTACCGCATCGCCCTCGACCACCACCCCACCCAACCCCGCATCACCGCCCTACGCCTGCGCGACCCCGAACGCCCGGACGCCCCCGGTACCCTCGTCCTCTCCTACGGCTACAACGAGGCGGGTCACCTCACCGACGTCACCAACTCCTCCGGCCTGCCCCTACGGTTCACCTACGACCCCGAAGGCCGCATCACCTCCTGGACCGACCGCAACAACACCACCTACGCCTACACCTACGACACACGTGGCCGCGTCATCCGCACCGAAGGCAGCACCGGCTACCTCTCCGGCACCCTCACCTACAACGACACCACCCACACCACCACCGTCACCAACTCCCTCGGCCACACAAGCCACTACCAACACAACAACGCCTACCGCCTCACCCGCACCACAGACCCCCTCGGCCACACCACCCACCAACAATGGGACCCCAACCACCGACTCACCACCGTCACCGACCCACTCGGACACACCACCCACTACGCCTACAACGAGAACGGGCAGGTGGTGTCGATCACCCGCCCGGACGGTCACAGGACGAGCGCCGAGTACAACGCCCTCGGCCTGCCTACGGTGGTGACCGGGCCAGACGACTCTTTTTGGCGTCTGGAGTATGACGAGCGCGGCAACCGCACCAGAGTGGTCGATCCTGCAGGGGCTTCCACACAGTTCTCCCGCAGTCGATTCGGGCATCTGATCTCGATCAGTGACGCTCTTGGCCACACCACTCGCGTCCGTTGCGATACCGCAGGGCTTCCCGTGGAGGTCACTGACCCGCTCGGCGCTGTCACTGTGTACAAGCGGGACTCCTTCGGCCGCCCGACCGCGGTCGTGGACCCTCTTGGGGCTGTCACACGCATCGAGTGGACGGTCGAGGGTAAACCGGCCCGTTCTGTCGCACCCGACGGGTCTGCCGAGGGGTGGACGTACGATCCTGAGGGCAACTGCATCAGCCACACGGATGCCGTGGGGGCTGTAACCCGCTCCGAATACACCCACTTTGACCTGCTTGCCGCCCGCATAGGCCCGGACGGAACGCGCTATGAATTCGCCCACGACACGCAGCTGCGTCTGACGAGGGTTACCAACCCTCAGAGTCTGACCTGGAGCTACGAGTACGACCCGGCCGGACGTCTGTTGTCCGAGACGGACTTCGACGACCGGCCGCTCAGCTATGAATACGACGCGGCCGGACGTCTCGTCGGCCGCACCGATGTACTCGGTCAGGCCGTCCGCTTCAAACGTGATCCGTTGGGGCAGATCATCGAGAAAAGCGCGGGCGTTGCGCTCACTACCTTCTCCTACGATGTCGCTGGACAGCTGATCCAGGCCCTCGGACCGGATGCAGACCTCACTCTGCGACGTGACATCGCCGGTCGTCTGCTGTCCGAGACAGTCAATGGCCGAACCTCCAGGTACGAATACGATCTGTTGGGCCGCCGCACGAGCCGGGTCACCCCAAGTGGAGTAACCAGCCGCTGGAGCTACGATGCCGTCGGCCGCACGACCGAACTCAGCACGGGTGGGCGCAGGTTCGAATTCGAACATGATCCATCGGGTAGAGAGTTGGCCCGTCACATAGGCGAGGTCACCCAGGTAAACGTCTTCGACGAATTGGACCGTCTCACCTCGCAGACGGTGGCCACCGCCCATGGCGGGCATATCCAGCAGCGTACCTATGCTTACCGCCCTGACGGAAACCTGGTTCGCTTCGAGGATCAAGCGGGCGGTATTAGCCACTTCGAACTGGACTCGGCGGATCGCGTCACCGCTGTCTACGCCCACAACTGGACTGAGCGCTACGCGTATGACGAGGCAGGTAATCAAACCCAAGCTGCGTGGCCGACGTCGCACCCCGGCCAGGAATCCACTGGTTCCCGTACTTATAGCGGAACCCGAATCACTCACGCCGGAAACGTGCGTTATGAGCATGATGCCCGCGGGCGTATCGTTCTGCGTCAGAGAATACGCCCATCTCGTAAGCCGGACAGCTGGCGGTATTCATGGGATGCCGAGGATCATCTAGTATCCGTTATCACCCCGGACGGAATGCGCTGGCGCTATCGTTACGATGCGCTGGGTCGGCGCATCGCTAAGCAGCGCCTGGCAGCAGACGGCGAATCAGTTGTCGAGCAAGTCGATTTCACCTGGGATGGCACCACCCTCTGTGAGCAGGCCACTGTTTCAGCAACGCAGTCGAATACCGTAGTCCTTACCTGGGAACACCGCGGCCTTCAGCCCATCGCCCAGACGGAGCGAAAGATTGCCGCTGACGCCCCTCAGGAAGAGATTGATTCTCGTTTCTTTTCTATCGTCACCAGCCTCGTCGGGGCCCCCACGCAGCTCATTGACGAGCGTGGCGACATCGCGTGGCATGCGCGCAGTACCCTCTGGGGATCAACTGCCTGGGCTGGGGATAGCACCGCGTACACGCCTCTTCGGTTCCCGGGGCAGTATTTCGATCCCGAAACGGGTCTCCACTATAACTACTTTCGCCACTACGACCCGGAAACCGCACGTTATCTCACCCCTGACCCACTTGGTCTCACCCCAGCTCCCAACCCGAGCGCATACGTTCACAACCCTCATACCTGGGCTGACCCGCTGGGTCTTTTCGGATGCGACTACCCGACTGATGCCGATGCCTTCCCGGGTATCGTCTTCCGGTCACTGGCCAAGGGTGAAGAACCGGCACTAGGTCTGACGGCCCGACAGCCTGATGCCGTCGATGTGAGCCCGCTGTCCCACGTGGCAGGTAAGAAGCTGACCCCTTGGATATCTACGACGAAACTTCCGAGCGCGGCCTTCGAGAAGTATAATGGTGGTTTCGGTGTTGTCGCCATTGACCTGTCGAAAATCACCGGACGAGTTGAGGATGTATCAGCTGGCTTCCCTGGCAAGGGTCGATTCGATCTTTATGCACGTAAGGACCAGGAAGTTCTCATACATCAGCATGTGCCCCCCGAAGCGATTATTGGAGTCTGGTCATGAAGCATTCGGATCCACAGGTACTAGAGGCGCTCGACCTGGCCTGGGACGACGAAGAGGGTCCTCTCGGTAAGCTGCGGTCCGGGAGATATGATCCGGTTCTGGCCGAGCGCTACATCGAACTCTTGAACTCTATTGAAGTTTCCGAAGGGGAGTCCCTGCATCAGGATTTCGTCAGACTCGTTTGGTTCGCTCCGCAGTTTTCGGAATGGCAGATCGAAAGGACTGTGGAGCTCGGTGCGGACAAGGGTGCGGTGATGAGTTTCTGTGACCGGGTGCGGGAGCGCATCATGGAAATTCTCGGTGTGCCGTAGTGAAGCCTTCGGTCGTGTATCCCATGCGGCGCTTGAAAACCCGGTCGGACGTTCTCCGTCCGGCCGGGATTCCGTGTCTCTGTGGTGGTCCTACTCGAACGCCGCCGCCGCTTCCTTCAGTGCCGCGGCCACCGCTTCCGGGGAGTCCGGTCCTGGTTCTCCCGGGTGGTACGTCACCGAGCGGAGGCGGCCGCGGTGGCGGAAGGCGCCGTGGCGTTCGTACAGCGGCCAGGAGACCGGGGACTTGCGGTCCAGGCCCACGCTGATGCCCTGGAACGGGGCCATGCCGATGAGCTGGTGGACACTGGGCGGTGCGGCCCTCGGTTCGCCGTCGACGCTCACCGTGAACGCCCAGCGCAGGCCCGGCTCGGCTCGCGCCGCCAGCACGATCAGGTGGTCGCCAGGGCCCGTGGGGCCGGCGTCGGTCTCGTGCAGCACGCCGTACTCGTTGTACGCGAAGTGGAGCCGGCCGTCCTCCACGTACAGGCTGTAGCCGCCGCCCTGGTCGCCGTGCGAGACCAGCACCCCGTCGCCCGCCTCGTCGACCGCCACGGTGATCTCGAAGGAGCGCAGCGCGGTCAGCCGCGACGACCGGTAGCGCTCCAGTTCCGGGGTGCCGGGCAGCAGGGTCAGCGGGCGCGAGAGCCGGCGCTCCGCCGGGTTGCGGCGGGCGAGTGCGCCGCTGCCGTCGGGCAGCGGGAAGACTCCGTTGCGCAGGGCCGCGGTCTCCCAGGCCGCCGACAGTTCCTTGACGAGAGCGGGCCGGTCCGCGGCCAGGTCGTGGATCTCGGTCGGGTCGGTCCTGATGTCGTACAGCGCCCACTCGGTGTCGTCGTAGGGCGTGCCGGGGCGGTGCAGGGTGACGAGTTTGTGGCCGTCGCGGTAGTAGCTGCGGTTGCCCGTCATCTCGCAGTACTGCTCGGGGTGGGTGGACCGGTGCTCCGCGTCGGCGAGTACGGGGGTGAAGCTGACCCCGTCCTCCTCCTGGACCGGGGCGCCGTGGCGCTCGGCCGGCCGCTCGACGCCGGCCAGGCGCAGCAGGGTCGGGGCGACGTCGGTGACGTACTGGTACTGGGTGCGCAGCCCGGGGGTGAGCCGGCCCTCGCGGGCGCCCCGCGGCCACGACAGCAGGAACGGCACCCGCACCCCGCCGGCGTAGGTGTGCCCCTTGTACAGGCGGAAAGGGGTGTTGGACGCCATGCCCCAGCCGCGCGGGTAGTGCACCAGGCTGCGCGGGCCGCCGATCAGCTGGGGGTCGCGGTCGACGTCCGGGGTCCAGTCGCCGGGCAGGGCCGGGTGGTGGACGAAGCGGCTGAAGTAGGAGCGGGTGCCCTCGGCGCCGCCCTCGCCCGTGCCGCCGTTGTCGGAGGTGAAGACGATGATGGTGTTGTCGAGTTCGCCGAGGGCTTCGAGGGTGTCGGTGAGCCGGCCCAGGTTCTGGTCGATGTTGTCGACGAGCGCCGCGTACACCTCCATGTAGCGCGCGTAGAGCTTCTGTTGCTCATCGGTGAGGTCGGACCAGGCGGGGACGTCGAGTCCGGCCTCGCTGTTGCGCTCGGGCAGTTCGGTGCCGGGCGGGAGGAGACCGTCGGCGAGCTGGGCGGCGAAGCGCCGCTCGCGCAGGACGTCCCAGCCCTCGTCGTAGCGGCCCCGGTGGCGGGCGATGTCCTCCTCCTTGGCCTGGAGCGGGCCGTGGACGGCGTTGTGCGCCAGATAGAGGAGGAACGGTTTGTCGGGGTCGTGGGCCCGCAGCGACTTCACCATGGAGATGGCCTGGTCGGTGATGTCGTCGGTGTAGTAGTAGCCGTCGGGGAACTCGTCGATGTCCAGCGGGCTGTTGTCGCGTACCAGCTGGTGCGGGTGGAAGAGGCTGGTGAGGCCCTCCAGTACGCCGTAGTACTGGTCGAAGCCCTTGCGCAGCGGCCAGTTGTTCCGGTCGTCCGCCGCGTTGGACGCCGAGTCGCGGACCAGGTGCCACTTGCCGACGGCGTACGTGGCGTAGCCGGAGTCGTGGAGCAGTTCGGCGAGGGTGGGGATGTCGTCGGCGATCTCCATGCCGTAGCCGGGGAAGCCGGGGTCGGAGTTGGCGACCATCGCATAGCCGACCCGGTGCGGGTTGAGGCCGGTGAGCAGTGCGGCGCGGGCCGGTGAACACAGCGGCATGGTGTGGTAGTTGGTCAGCTTTACGCCTTCGTCGGCCAGGGACGTGAGGGTGGGCGTGGCGATCTCGGAGCCGAAGGGGGCGATGTCGCTGTAGCCCATGTCGTCGACGAGGACGACCACGATGTTCGGGGCCTTCTCCGGCGGGGTGGTGCGCGGCGGCCAGGCCGGTTCCGATGCGGCGAAGGTACGGCCGATCCGGCCGGGGAAGCCGTCGTACGGGTCGCGTCGGGTCGTGGTGCTCATGGGCGTGTGGACTCCGTCGTCGTCGTCGTGGGTCGGGGAGAGGAGCACGGCCGGGTAGTGGTGCGCGGTCGGGTAGTGGTGTGCGGCTGGGCAGGGGTGTGCGGTCCGGTAGCGGTGTGCGGTCGGGCAGCGGTGTGGTCCGGGGCGTGGGGCGGTGGTTCGGTCATGCCGGGACCTCGCTGCGCCGCGCGTGCTCCGCCAGGGGTACGGGGTCGGGTGCCGCCGCCAGCAGCGCCCGGGTGTACGGCTCGCGGGGGTGCTCGCAGATCTCGTCGGCGCTGCCGCTCTCCACGATCCGCCCCTGGTGCATCACCGCGATGCGGTGGCTGACCTGCCTGACCACTCCGAGGTCGTGCGCGATGAAGACCAGGGCGAGGCCGAGGTCGCGCTGGAGATCGGTGAGGAGGCCGACGATCTGCGCCTGTACGGACACGTCGAGCGCGGAGACGGGTTCGTCGCAGATGAGGACGGACGGTTCGGGGGCGAGCGCACGGGCGATACCGATGCGCTGGCGCTGCCCGCCGGAGAACGCGCGGGGATAGCGGTCGGCCACCGCCGGGTCGAGTCCCGCCCTGCGCAGCAGTCCTGCGACCCGCCGCTCCCGTTCCTCCCGGTCGCCGATGCCGAAGGCGACGAGTGGCTCGGCCACGATCTGTCCGACCGTCATCCGGGGGTTGAGCGAGGCGTACGGGTCCTGGAAGACCATCTGGACCTGTCGGCGCACCGCGTGCAACTCGCGGCGCGACGGCCGGGTGACGTCCGCACGGCGCAGCCGCAGGGTGCCGCCGTCCGCCGGGTGGGCGTGTGCCAGGACCCGGGCCAGGGTGGACTTTCCGGAGCCGGACTCGCCGACGATGCCGAGGGTCTCGCCGGCGGCGAGCGTCAGGGACACCCCGTCGAGCGCGGTGAAGCGGCGCCCACGGACCCCGCGCCCCTGGTACGTCTTGCGCAGGCCCTCGGCCTCCAGGACGGTCGCCCCCGGTGCGGGGCGGTCGATGAGGGTGGGCGCGGCGGGTGCGGTCAGGGGTTCGGTGCGTCGGGCGGCGGGCGGGCAGGCGGCGCGTACCCCGCCCGTGAGCGGGGTGAGCACCGGTGTCTGCGTACGGCAGCCGGCCTCGGCGAAGGTGCAGCGGTCGGCGAAGGCGCAGCCGTCCCCGAGCAGGGTGAGGTCGGGCGGGCTGCCGGGGATGCCGGTGAGCCGGGTGCCGGACGGGGCGGAGAGCCGGGGCACCGCGGCGAGAAGACCGGCGGTGTACGGGTGGCGGGGGCGGGCGAGCACCTCGGCGGTGGGGCCGTCCTCGACGACGGTGCCGCCGTACATGACGAGGACGCGGGCGCAGGCGCGGGCGACGACGCCCATGTTGTGCGTGATGAGGACCAGGGCGGTGCCGGTCTCCCGGTTGAGGTCGGCCAGCAGGGTCAGGATCTGGTCCTGGACGGTGGCGTCGAGGGCGGTCGTCGGTTCGTCGGCGAGCAGGATGTCGGGCTCGCCCGCCAGGGCCATCGCGATGAGGATGCGCTGGCGCTGGCCGCCGGAGAACTGGTGCGGGTGGTCGTCCGCGCGGCGGTGCGGTTCGGGGATGCCGACCCGGTCGAGGAGTTCGACGGTACGGGCCCGGCGGGCGGCTCGGTCGCGGTTGCCGTGGGCGCGGAGCACCTCGTCGAGGTGGCGGCCCACCGTCAGGACGGGGTTCAGCGCCGTCATCGGGTCCTGGAAGATCATGCCGATCCGGGCGCCGCGCACCGCGCGCAGTTCCTGCTGGGTCGCGGTGGCCAGGTCCTGCCCGGCCAGGCGGACCGAGCCGGTGGTGATGCGGCCGGTGCCCGGCAGCATCCGGGTCAGGGCGAGCGCGGTGGTGGACTTCCCGGAGCCCGACTCGCCGACGACCGCGAGTGTCTCGCCGCGGCGCAGGTCGAAGGAGACATGCCGGACGGCGCGCAGGGCCGGTCCTTCGGGTGAGGTGAACTCGACACCGAGGTCACGGACCTGGAGCAGATCCTGTGCTGTCTGTGCTGTCTGGGTTGCTTGGGCTGTCTGAGCTGCTTGGGCTTCCTCAGCTTCCTGGGCTGCTTGGGCGGTCATCGGCGTATCTCCCTGTTGAGCGCCTCGGCGATGAGTGAGAGCCCGAGGACGAGAGCGGTCACGGTGATCAGCGGACCTGCCGCGAAGGTGGGGGCCTGGGCGAGATAGGGCATGGCCTGGCTCAGTACGGCTCCGAGCGTGGGCGCGGGCGGCCGTACGCCCACCCCGAGGAAGCTCATCGCTCCCTCGATGAAGACGGCGACGCTCAGCGACACCGCGATCTGGACGATGAGCGGGTCGGCGGCGTTGGGCAGGATGTGCCGGACCAGCACCCGGCGGCCCGAACTGCCGCCGACCCGGGCGGCCGTGACGTACTCCTGCTCCCGCTGGACGAGGATGCTGCCGCGCAGCAGCCGCCCGAAGGCCGGGACCTCGGCGAGCGCGATGACCAGGATGACGGGGAGCCTGCCGGGGCCGAGGATCGCGGTGATCGCGAGGGCCAGGATCAGGCCGGGGAAGGCGAGGACCAGGTCGAAGACGCGCTGGACGACGGTGTCGGCGGCCGGGTGCGCCGCGGCGGCCAGGGCGAACAGGCAGCCGAGCACCGCGCCCGCGGGGACCGCGATCGCGATGATGCCGAGATCGGCCCGGATCCCGTACAGGACCCTGCTGAGCAGGTCGCGTCCCAGGTCGTCGGTGCCCAGGGGGTGGCCGGGGGTGCCGAGCCCGGCGAGGCTCTGGCCGCTCTGGTCGGTGGGCCCGTGTCCGGCGATGAGGGGGGCGAGCAGCCCGGCCAGGACCACGGCGCCGACCAGGACGAGACCGGCCCGGCCGCGGACGGTGGACAGCGCGCCGCGGTACGGATGACGGCTGCGGGCCGGGCGGCGCGGGCCTGCGGGGGAGTGGCCGGTGGGGTCCGTGGGCGTGGTGGGGCCGGTGGGACCTGCGGGACCGGTGGGGGAGTGGACGGTGGAGTCTGCGGGCCCGGTGGGGCGTGTGGGGTCTGCAGGGCCGGTGGGCCCGGTGGGGCCGGTCGGGGAGTGGTCTGCGGGGCCGGTGGGGCCGGTCGGGTGGAGGTCGGCGGTTGAGCTCATGGCGGTTACTCCCACCTGATCCGGGGGTCGACCCAGGCGTACACGAGGTCGGTGAGCAGCTGGACGAGGACGAAGACGGCGACCAGGAGCAGCAGGAGGTCCTGGACGACCGGGTAGTCGCGGAGGGTGAGGCCCTGTTCGGCGAGCTGGCCGAGGCCCGGCCAGGCGAAGATCGCCTCGACGAGTACGGCCCCGCCGAGCAGTTGGCCGGTCTGCATGCCGAGCAGGGTGACCACGGGCGGCAGGGCGTTCGGCAGCGCGTGCCGCCACAGCAGCCGGCGCGGTGCGACCCCGGCCGCAGCTGCGGTACGGATGAAGTCCTCGGCGAGCGCGCGCTCGATGCCGTCCTTGAGGTAGCGGCCGAGTACGGCGGCGCTCGGCAGCGCCAGGCAGAGCGCGGGCAGCACGAGATACTGCACGGCGAGGTCCGGGGCGGTGAGGAAGGCCACCCGGCCGCCCGGGGGCAGCACGCGGAGGCTCACCGCGAAGAGCCACACGAGCAGCACGCCGCTGACGAACGGCGGCACGGCGAGCGCCGCGGTCGTCGTCACCCGCACCGCGCTGCGGATCCACCGGCTGCGCGCCGTGGCACCGAGCATGCCGAAAGCCGTACCGAGCACGATCACGAACAGCAGCGCGCCCAGGGTGAGTTCGGTGGTGGCGCCGAGGCCGTGGCCGATCAGGTCGGCGGTCCGGCCGCCGACCGCGTACGAAGGGCCGAGGTCCCCGGTCAGCAGGGAGCCGATCCAGTGGGCGTACTGGGAGAGCAGCGGCGCGTCGAGGCCGAGCCGGTCCCGGATCGCGGCGACGGTCGCCGCGTCCGCGTCGGGCCCGGCGAGGGTGGTCGCGGGGTCGCCGGGGACGAGCCGCAGGATGGTGAAGATCAGGAAGGAGGCGATGACCAGGACGAGGAGGGCGGACGGCAGCCGCCGGATCAGATAGCTGCGCATGTCACACCAGGTAGGCGTGGTCGAGGTTCAGATACGAGAACTTGTTCAGGGCCACACCGTGCAGTTGGCGGGCGGCGACCTGGATCTGTCCGCGGACGACCAGGTCGATGATGAACGCCTCGTCGAGGAGGATGCCGGAGATCTCGTCGTGCAGGGCGTTCGCCCGCGCCGCGCTCGACTCCGGTTGTGTCCATGCCTCCCGCACCACGCGGGTGTAGTGCGCGGAGTGGTACTTGGAGGTGTTCTTGGCCTCGTTGAACGGATAGGCACTCACCGCCAGCGTGGAGGGCTGGACCTGGGCGAAGCCGTGGTTCATGGTCCACAGGGCCGGCATGCCCTGGGAGATCAGCTTCTTCTGCGCGGTCGCCGAGTCGGTGGGCTGGAGGGTGACGTCGACGCCCACCTGCTTCAGGTCGTACTGGACGGCTTCGGCGATCGCCGTGTCGCTGGGTAGCGCGATGTGGAGGAGGGGCAGTTCGAGCTTCCCGTGTCCCGCGGACTTGAGCAGTTCGCGGGCCTTGCCGGGGTTGTGGGTGTAGTGCGTGCGGTGGGCCTCGGTGAAGGCGGGCGACGACTTGGGCCAGGGGGCGGCGGAGGCGAGACCGTACCCGCCGAGTGCCTGGTCGAGGAGGCGGTCGCGGTCGACGGCCCAGGCGATGGCCTGCCGGACCGTCCGGTCGTCCAGCGGGGCGACCTTGGTGTTGACGCCGAGGTAGACCGCTCCGGCCCCGGTGTCGTAGTCGGTGATGCCGAGCTTCGGGTCGGCCTTGACGGTGCCCAGGCTCTTCCCGGGGACGTCGAAGGAGAGCTGGGACTGGCCGGAGCGCAGGGACGAACTCAGCGCGTCGGCCTGGGGTATCACCCGTACTTCCACCCGGTCGAGATAGGGCCGGCCCGGCAGCCAGTAACCGTCGTACCGGGTCAGGCTCAGGCCGGAGCCTGGGCTCCACTTCGTCAGCCTGAACGGGCCGGTGCCGATCAGTCTCTTGCCGGTGACGGCGTCGTCGACCGTGCCCGGATCAGTGATGATCATGAATTCGAAGAGATCGAAGAGGTTGTTCACGCGGTGCGCGAGCTTCAGTACGAGTCCGTGGTCACCGCGCTTCTCGAAGCCGGTGATGGTGGCGGCGGTGCTGCGCAACTGGGCGGCACGCACCGGGTTCTGCAGATTCTTCACCGCGAAGATCACGTCGTCCGCGGTGAACGTCCGGCCGTTGTGGAACGTGACGCCTTCGCGCAGCTTGAGCGTGATGCTGCGGCCGTCCTTGGCGTACGTCCAGGAGGTGGCGAGTTCCGGCTGGGGCGTGAGGTGGTCGTCGTACCGGGTCAGGGTGTTGTAGATCAGCCGGTGCTGGAGGGCCTGGTTGCTCTGCGAGAAGAGCAGGCCGGGGGTGAAGTCGCTGTTGATGGCGACATTGACGGTGCCGCCGCGCCGGGGGGCGGCACCGGCGCCCTGCGTCCCGGACGAGGCGTCCGAGACCGCGGAGCGGCAGCCCGAAAGACCCAGCCCCGTCAGCAGGGTGGCGCCGCCCGCGGCCCGCAGGGCGGTGCGGCGGGACGGCCCGGTGGGCATGGAGGGGTGGAGCTCGGTCATCGAAACCTGCCTGTGGCGGTGAGAGACAGTGAGGGGCGGGGTGTGCTGCGGCATTGCTTCCGCAGCGGTACGAAGTGGTTCCACGCGCGCTTACAGAGCCCGTACGCCGTGAGCCGTGACGCGTGAGCTGTGCTGCGTGAGCCGTGACGCGTGAGTAGTGCTGCGTGAGTAGTGCTGCGTGAGTCGTACGTCAGGCGGTTCTGGCGTGAACAGGTAGGGGAATGCCGGGAGTTGTGCGCGCCGGTGCGGGCGGTGCGGGCGGTGCGGAGGTACGGGAGGTCCTGGCCCGGTGTGCAGGGCCGGCCGGGAGCGTGACCGGGCCGGGCCGGGTCAGCTGTGGGTCACGGGCAGCCGGGACGGGCCCGCGGGGAGAGCGTCCGGGTCAGCCGCGCGGGGCACAGACCGCGCTGGCCTGTCGACAGAGGTCGACGTGCCTGCGGGAGATGAGGCGCATGTCCGGGTTCACGGGAGCAATATGGCAGTGGCCTCGCCGGGCGGTCAACACGGTCCGTCCGGATCCTGATACCGGGACCGGCTCAGGACTCGGCTGCGCGGCTACTCGCCGAACGCCGCCAGAGGGCTTCTGAACAGCGGGTTCAGCAGAATCGTGCCGGCCGCCACGGGCAGAACCGCCGTTTCGGCATGTGGAATCACGATCCGTTCGGGATCGGCGCAGACATGGGACAGGTCGACCGCCGCGCCCCGGATCTCCTCCAGGTACTCCGGGTTGACCAGGCTGGAGTTCTCGGTGATCACGACCAGATCGGGGTTGAGGACATCGAGCAGCAGGGCCGCCGCACGGCCGACCGCGCGGGCCCTTTCGCGCAGCAGCCGGTCCGCGCGCCGGTCACCGGCCGCCGCCGCGTCCACCACCAGGAACACATCCGGCTCCGGAACGATCCCGCGCCGCACGGCGGTCAGCGCGACCGCCGTGTTGGAGGCCGTCGCACCCAGACAGCCGGACCGCCCGCAGGGGCAGACGACCGTGGAATCGGGCACGGGCAGATGCGCGACATCACCCGCGCCCGACCCGGGCCCCTGGTGCACCACCCCGGCGATGCCCAGGGCCGCGTCGACCACATTGCCGACGAAGAGATGCACCAGGCTGCGGCGCGCCGCAGGCCGGCCGAAGAGGATCTCGGACTGGGCGATGGCACGCGCGTGATTGTCGATCCGTACGTGAAGTCCGCCCAGGTCACGGGCGAGTTCAGCGGCGAGCGGCCGCTGGTGCCAGCCCAGTGCCGGGTGCCGTACGACGGTCCCCGGCCCGGGATCCACCCAGCCGCCGATGGCCGCGCCCACCCCCAGCAGCCGGCGGCCGCCTGCGGTGTCGTCGAGGAACGTCCGCAGCCCCTGGCGGATCCGGTGCGGCAGCTCTCCGGGATCGATGCCGTCGTGCGGGAACGCCCGGCGGGCCAGCAGCTGTCCGCGCAGGTCGAGCAGGCCGAACGTCGAACCGGGTACGCCGATGTGGACGCCGCCCGCCACCGGGCCGCCCGGCTGCCCGGTGTGCAGGTCGACCGGGATCTGCGGTCTGCCGACACCGGTGCTCTCCGTGAGGTCGGGCAACTCCCTCACCAGGCCCAGGCGGACGAGATCGGTGCACTGACGGGACACGGCGGCCGGGCTGAGGCCGGACAGCTCGGTGATGGTGCGGCGGGCGACGGGGCCGTGATCGAGCACGGTGCGCAGCACCGATGCGGCATTGGCCTCGCGGCGGCCGTCACCGGTCGCCCGGGAGATCCGGGGGGCGGCTGTCATGGGACTTCCTTCGTCCGGCGCCGCCGGGGCGGTCGCAACGTTACGGCGGCATGAAATCGCGCCGCTGTGTGGGACCCGGTTCACGACGGGGTGTGCGCACCTCGCACGGCTGGCTGAAAAGCCGCTGCTCAGAGGTGCTTTGAGGGTGCGGGGGCGGTGCTGCCCGAGGCCCTGCGCAGACGCCGATTCAACCACTCCCGCGCACGGTCCGGCAGACGAAGGGCCCTTGACGCGGACGGAAGGGCGCTGGAAATCTCCGGGGCATGTTCGCGACGGCCGTTCCCGACGCGTGGCCCGCCCACGCCACCCGCCCCGCTGTGCGGGTGGCGTGTCCGGGCGGCTGTCGCTGTACCGCCGCCTGACCGGACGGCCCGGCGGTTCCGGTCTTTCCGGCCACGCCGCACCGTCACCACCGGTGGGCCGTAACGGCCCGAAGGTCCGTGACCACGTGGCCCCGAAGGCTTGTCGTCACTCGTCAGCACTGACCCGTACCTGACCTGACCCCGTAACTGGCCCCGTAACCGCACACGTTCGGCTCTCTCGTCCGTGCCGCCCTGGCTTCGCCGCTCGGCCTCATTAATTCCTCTCCAAGATTAATCACCGGATGATCTTGGCCTCCGAAGGGAATCCCGCCATGTCCTCGGCAACCACCGCAGCTGCTTCCGCCCCCGCCACCGGAAAGTCCGCCACCGGAAAGTCCGGCGCGGACGAGGTCACCGTCCAGAAGCTCGGCGGCCGTATCGGCGCCGTCATCTCCGGGGTGCGCCTCGGAGGCGACCTCGACCCGGCGACCGTCACCGCCGTCCGGGACGCGCTGCTGGCCAACAAGGTCGTCTTCTTCCGTGGCCAGGACCACCTGGACGAGGACAGCCACGAGGCGTTCGGCCGGCTCCTCGGCACCCCGGTCGCACACCCCACCGTCCCGTCCGCCGACGGCCGTTACTCGCTCGGCATCGACTCCGACCACGGCGGCCGGGCCAACCAGTGGCACACCGACGTCACCTTCGTCCCCGCCTACCCGGCCTTCTCGATCCTGCGCGCCGTCGTCATCCCGCCGTACGGCGGCAACACCCTGTGGGCCAGCACCGCCGCCGCCTACGCCGGGCTGCCCGAGCCGCTGCGCGCCCTCGCCGACACGCTGCGCGCCGTCCACTCCAACGACTACGACTATGTGGCCGTACGCCCCAACGCCAGGCCCGAGGCCCTCGCCCAGTACCGGAAGGTGTTCACGTCCACGAAGTTCCTCACCGAGCACCCGGTGGTGCGCGTCCACCCCGAGACCGGCGAACGCGTCCTGCTCCTCGGCAACTTCGTGCAGCGCATCAGCGGTCTGACCGGCCGGGACTCGCGCGCCCTCGTCGACCTGTTCCAGTCGCACATCGAGCGTCCGGAGAACACCGTGCGCTGGCAGTGGCAGACCGGTGACGTAGCCATCTGGGACAACCGCGCCACCCAGCACTACGGGGTCGACGACTCGGACGAGCACACGCGCAAGCTCCGCCGCGTCACCATCGACGGGGACGTCCCGGTCGGGGTCGACGGCCGCCCGTCCACCCTCATCAGCCCCGAGGAGGTGCCCGACCCGGCCTTCGGTATCGCATCAGGCGCATCGGGTGCATCAGGCGCAGCCGGTACCTCGGGCGCATCAGGTACCTCGGGCGCGGCCGGCACCCGGGTGCCGGAGACGGCCGGCGCATGAGCACCTCCGCCGGGGCGCCCCCGCAGGTGATCGTGGTCCTCACGGACCAGCAGCGCTGGGACACCACCGGCGTGCACGGCAACCCGGCGGGGGTGACACCCGAATTCGACCGCATCGCCCGCGAGGGGACGCTCTTCGAGCAGGCGATCACCCCCAACCCGGTCTGCGCACCTGCCCGTTCGGCGCTCCAGACCGGCCGCTACCCCACCGCGACGGGGGTGTTCCGCAACGGGCTCCCGCTCCCGCGGGACATCCCCACGCTCGCCGGTGAGTTCGCGGGTGCCGGTTACGCGACCGGGTACATCGGCAAGTGGCACCTGGCGGGCGACGACTGCCCGCCCGGCCCGGTGCCGTCCGGTAGCCGTGGCGGCTACCGGACGTGGCTCGCTTCGGACCGGCTCGAATTCACCTCGGACGCCTACCGCACGGTGGTGTACGACGAGGACGGCGAGCCGGTCCGGCTGCCCGGCTACCGCTCGGACGCGCTGGTCGACGCGGCCATCCGGTTCGTCGCCGACCACCACGACCGCCCGTATCTGCTGTTCCTCTCCCTGCTGGAACCGCACCACCAGAACCCGGCCGACGACTACCCCGCACCCACCGGCTTCCGTGAGCGTTACGAGGGTGCCTGGCTGCCGCCCGACCTGGCCGCGCTCGGGCCCGGCGCCCCGCAGGGCGGAGCCCACCGGCACATCGCCGGATACCTCGGTCAGATCAAACGGGTCGACGAGGGGGTGGGGCGGCTGCGCGACGCCCTGCGCAGCCTCGGGACCGAGGAGAACACGGTGCTGGCATGGACCGCCGACCACGGTTCCCACTTCCGCACCCGCAACAGCGAGTACAAGCGCTCGGCACACGAGGCATCGGTCCGGGTGCCGCTCGCGCTGACCGGGCCCGGCTTCAGCGGCGGCGGCCTGGTCAGGGAACCGGTCGGCACGGTGGACCTGATGCCGACCCTGCTGGCCGCCGCGGGCATCCCGGTGCCGGACGGTGTGCAGGGGCGCTCGCTGCTGCCGCTGACCGGCGGCGGCCGTGACCCCGGCCGCCCCGGCTCCGTGTTCGTGCAGATCAGCGAGGACCGGGTGGGCCGTGCCGTGCGTACGTCCCGCTGGAAGTACGCGGTCGACGCACCCGGCGCCGACGCCTGGCACGCCCCGGGCGCCGACCGCTACACGGAGACCGAGCTGTACGACCTGGCGGCCGATCCGTACGAGCTGGACAACCTCGCGGGGCTCGACTCGCACCGGTCGGTCGCGGACGGGCTCCGGGACACCCTGCTGGGGTGGCTCGACCGGATCGAGGACGCGAAACCCGTGATCGAACGGGCCGCGCCCCGCCCGGCCGGCCAGCGCCGTGCGGAGTCGTTCCCTGCGGAAGTGCCGTGGGAGGGGGTGCGGTTCGGCCACCGGCCCTGAGGGTGCGGCCGGTGAGCAGGGGGGACGCGGGCTCGCGTCACCCCCTGCTCCAGCGCTGGGACGTTCCTCCGTCGCACGGCGTCGTCGCCAGACCGCTGCTCATGGCCAGGTCGAGGCAGCCGCCGCTGAACTCGCTCACGAGGCTGCTGCCCGAGCCCGCTTTCCACAGCCGGCCGGCGTTCGACGCGCAGTCGCCCACGATGACGTTCTGGCCCATCATGTTGGCCGCCAGGCACCGGCCGGTGTGCTTGTTGACGAGTGTGAACGTGCCGCCCGACGCGCTGCGGGCCGTCCACTGCGCGGTGGAGTCCGAGCAGCTGCCGTGGTCCGCCGCGTTGCCGTACGTCTCGATGATGCACGCGCCGTCGTCGCCGTTGCGGTAGCTGTGGGTGCCGGACGCGGGGGGCTTGGGGGCGGTGGGCGTACCGCCGCCGGAGCTTCCTGAGCCGCCGGATGTGCTGGAGCCGCCGCCTGAACTTCCGCCCGAGCCGCCGCCGGTGCTGCCGGAGGTGCCCCCGCCTGAGCCTTTGTGTGAGCCGCCGGAGGAGCCCCCGGTCGTGGAACCGGACCCGCCCGCGCCGCCGTTCCCCCCGTCGCCGGCCTTCCCTTTCCCCTTGTCCTTGTCCTTGTCCTTGTCCTTGTCCGACGGCTTCGCCTTGCCCGGAGAATGCGCCGGGGACGCCTTGCCGGACGGGCCGCCCGATGCCGTCCCCGCCGGGGCCGCGTGTGATGTGGCCGGGGTGCCCTGGGCCCGGGCGTCGGGCGCGGAGGTGTGCGGGAGGTACTGGACGGCGAGCGTGGCGCCGCCCGCGATCAGGACGACCGGGACCGCGGCGAGGATGACACGGGTACGACGGCGCCGCTCCGGCCGTTCACCCGCGGAAGCGGACGCAGCCCCGGACGCGGGCCCCGCAGCCGCCCCCGGCTTTCCGTCCGCGAGGGGGACCGTCGGCAGGTCGAGCTTCTGGACCTGCGCCGCGAACGCGGCTCGCTCGGACAGTGACCCGCTGATGTCCGCCGGCCACAGCGGTTCGGTGAACGGGCCGTGCTCCTGCGCGAGACAGAGGAGTTCAGCCGCGGTGGGGCGGCCGTCGGGGTCCTTGTCCAGGCAGGCCGCGACAGCCTCGGCGAGGCCGGGGTCCAGCTCCCGCAACGGCGCCAGGTCCGGCTCCTCGTGGACGACGCGGTACAGCACACCGGGCCCCGACTCGTCACCGAACGGCGGCCGGCCGGAGCCCGCGTACGCGAGGACCGAGCCCAGCGCGAACACATCGGTGGCCCCGCTCAACTGCCGTGACCCCGAAGCCTGTTCGGGTGCCATATAGGCCGGCGTACCCACGACCATGCCGGTCCTGGTCAGCTGGGACTGCTCGGCGGCCCTGGCGATGCCGAAGTCGATGAGGGTGAGACCGCCGGAGGTCAGCATGACGTTGGACGGCTTGAGGTCCCGGTGCACCATGTCCAGTGCGTGCACCGACGCCAGCCCGGCAGCCGCCTCCCGCAGCAGCAGCCACAGCGCGTCCGCGGGCAGCGGACCGTCGTGCAGCTCCATCGCCTCCCGCAGGGTGAGCCCGGGGACGTACGCGGTGGCGAGCCACGGGGGCCGCGCGTCGCGGTCGCTGGCCAGCAGCGGCGCGGTGGCCTCCGGGGGCAGCAGGGCGAGGTTGTCCAGCTCGTGCGCGAAGCGGCGCAGGAAGTCCTTGTCCTCCCCGACCACCGAGGCCAGCAGCTGTTTGACGGCGACATACCGGCCCTCGTGGACGCCGAGGTACACCCGTCCCATACCGCCGGCGCCGAGCCGCCCCGCCAGCGGAACCGGTCCGATCCGGCGCGGGTCGTCCGGCTCCAGTGGCTCGGCCCCGCTACCCCTCAGCTCCCACACATCAGCCCCGTTAGAATTGGAATCAATTTCTAGAAATCTACTGGACAACCGGAGAGGATTCCATGAGCCCGAAGCAGCAACGCGGTGAACTGACAGCCGAGTTGCTGCTGGACACGGCGCTGCGCCTCTACGCGGCCGACGGCCCCCGTGGCGTCACGGTCGGCGCGGTCACCCGGGCCAGCGGGGTCAGCGCGGGCAGCCTCTACCACCACTTCGGCAGCGTCGAAGGGCTGGTCGCCGCACTGACGGACCGCTGGCTCGGGCGGCTCCTCGGCGATCTGCTCACGTCCCTGCGCGGCGCCCGCACCGCCCGTACCGGCATCCGCGCCCTGGTCCTGGCCTATCTCGCCTTCGTCGATGAGCACCGGGACGCCGCCCTGCTGCTGCACTCCGCCACGGCCGACCGCCGCACCATGGAGCAGGGCAAGGTGCTGCGGGACGCCCAGGAAGCCAGGCTCTCGGCCTTCGCCGGGTGGGCCCAGCAGTTTGTGACATCCGGTGAACTCGCCCCGCTCTCCATGCCGTTGATCGAGTCACTGGCTCTGGGCCCGGTCGTCGGTGTCGCCCGGCGCTGGCTCTCCGGCACCGGGGACGTCGATCTCGGCGAGGCCGCCAGGGTCCTGCCGGAGCGGATCTGGCTGTCGCTGGCCGCAGCGCGCGGACCGGCGGTCCCGACTACCGTGGAGGCTCAGTGATTCGAACATCCGAGGAGCGTTCCGTGACGGCCGGCAGTGACAAGCCTCTGATCGACACCAGCAGACCCCATCCGGCGCGCGTCTACGACTGGCTCCTGGGCGGCAAGGACAACTACCCGGTCGACCAACAGGTCGGCGAGAAGCTGCCGTTGGAGGCGCGCGCCAACGCGGCGCGCAACCGGGCCTTCATGCACCGCGCGGCCGGGTGGCTGGCGCGGAACGGGGTCGACCAGTTCCTCGACATCGGTACGGGCATTCCCACCGCGCCCAATCTGCACCAGGTGGTCCAGGCGGTCACGCCCGCCGCCCGGGTCGTCTACGCGGACAACGACCCGATCGTGCTGCGCCACGCGGAGGCCCTGCTGATCAGCAGCCCGGAGGGAGCAACCGACTACATCGACGCCGATGTGCGGGATCCGGAGTCGATTCTCGCCCGCGCCCGGGAACTGCTCGACTTCGAGCGGCCTGTCGCCCTGTCGCTCATCGCGCTGATGCACTTCCTGCCTGACGACCAGGACCCGTACGGCATCACGCGCGCCCTCGTCGACGCGCTGCCTTCCGGCAGCTGGCTGGTGCTCTCGCACGGCACGGCCGACCAGCATCCCGAGCTGGAGGACGAGACCAGGACGGCGTACCGCAACGGCGCCATCTCGCTGCGGATGCGCACCCGGGCGGAGGTGGAGCCGTTCTTCGCCGGGCTCGATCTGGTCCCGCCGGGGCTGGTGCCCGCGACCGAGTGGTACCAGGACGGGCCCGCGCCCGAGCAGGAGCGGAGCGGGTTCTACGTGGGGGTGGCCAGGAAGCCCTGAGCGAGCGGCTTGGCGAAGCAGCGGCTGCTCTCGTACTCCCGGTAGTGGCCGAATTTGGCGCAGGGTGTGTAGCCGCTCGACGTGTACAGCGCGATCGCCTCGGGCTGCTGGTCCCCGGTCTCCAGCACCATGCGGGTCCGGCCCGCCGCGCGGGCGCTCTCCTCCAGGGCGGCCAGGATCCGGCGGGCGAGACCCAGACCGCGTGCCTCGCGCACCACGTACATCCGCTTCAGCTCGGCGTCGCCCGTCGCGTACCCCTCGGCGCCGGCCCCGTCCTGGTTCCGCCAGCCGCCGGTGGCCACCGGGCTGCCGTCCTCGTCGTACGCCAGCAGGTAGAGCCCGGCGGGCGGGTCGAACATCGTGGCGTCGAGCGGGGTGATGTCGCCCTCGTCGCCGTAGCGCTCGATGTATTCGAGCTGGACCTGGTCGTTGAGCTTGACCGCGTCGGGATGGTCGTAACGGACCGGCCGGATATTCATGCGAAGCATGGTACATCTATGCGGATGGAGTGTGCTCCGGGCCGGGGTCGGTAAAGTGCCTTGATGCTCACTGTGACAACCGTAAACGTGAACGGGCTGCGCGCCGCCGCCAAGAAGGGCTTCGTGGAGTGGCTGGCGCAGACCGACGCCGATGTGATCTGCCTCCAGGAGGTGCGGGCCGAGCCCGGACAGCTGACCCCGGAGGTCCGCGAGCCGGACGGCTGGTTCACCGTGCACGCTCCGGCGGCGGCCAAGGGGCGCGCGGGCGTCTCGCTGTACGCCCGGCGTGAGCCGGAGCGGGTGCAGATCGGATTCGGCAGTGCGGAGTTCGACGGCAGTGGGCGGTACGCCGAGATCGACCTGCCCGGGGTGACGGTCGCGAGCCTCTATCTGCCGTCGGGCGAGGTCGGCACCGAGCGGCAGGACGAGAAGCTGCGGTTCATGGCGGAGTTCCTGCCGTATCTCCAGGGGCTCAGGGAGCGGGCGGCGGCCGACGGCCGTGAGGTCGTGGTCTGCGGCGACTGGAACATCGCCCACCAGGAGGCCGACCTCAAGAACTGGAAGGGCAACAAGAAGAACTCGGGCTTCCTGCCCGAGGAGCGCGAGTGGCTGACGCGTGTCCTCGCCGGGGACGGCGGCGCCTACGTCGACGTGGTGCGGGAGCTGCACCCGGATGTGGCGGGCCCCTACTCGTGGTGGTCCTACCGGGGACGGGCCTTCGACAACGACTCCGGCTGGCGCATCGACTACCAGATGGCGACCCCCGGTCTCGCCGCGAAGGCGGTCAAGGCGTGGGTCGAGCGCGCCGCCACGCACGACGAGCGGTGGAGCGACCACGCGCCGGTGACGGCGGCGTACGACCTGTAGGGACGGCCTCGGTCGGCGCTGACCGGCCGGGGCGTACGGGCCGGGGCGGGGTGGCCGGCGGTGTGCGCGCTGGGGTGGGGCGCCCGTGGGCGTGTGCGGCCGGTGCACCGGGGCGGGGCCGGCGGCCGGTGCTACTCCGCGTCCGGGCCGCTCTTCTCCGCCCGTATCCGGCGGTCAAGTGACATCGACAGCTCCGCCTCCACCACGTCCTTCGCCAGCGGCCGCACCCGCTCCATCGCGCCCGCGAAGCCCTCGTCGGGCAGGTGGTCGTGGACCAGGGCGGAGAACAGCTCCGTGAGGGCCTCGGTGTGCTTGCGGACCTGGTGGCCCGCCGCGAGGACCGACGCCAGCGGGACCCCCTGGCGGACCAGGGCGGCCGACACATCCAGCAGGCGGCGGCTGATGTGGATGATGTCGTCGCCGTCCGTGGCGAGATAGCCGAGGTCGAGGGCCGCCGCGAGATTCTCCGCCGTGACCTCGCCCTCGAAGTAGTCCGCGAGCTGCTCGGGAGTGAGCCGGACCGGCTCCTCCTCGGTCCAGGCCGGCGGTTCGGTGGCGGCCAGGCCGAGCAGCTGGCCCACGTCCCTGCCGCTCTCGAAGGCCGTGGCGAGATCCGCGATGCCGCTGAGGGTGTGGCCCCGCTCCAGCAGGGCCGAGATCGTGTGAAGCCGGGCCAGGTGGTGCTCGTCGTACCAGGCGATGCGGCCCTCGCGGCGCGGTGGCGGGATCAGCTTGCGTTCGCGGTAGAAGCGCAGGGTGCGCACGGTGATCCCGGCCGCTTCGGCCAGCTCCTCCATGCGGTACTCGCGCCCCGTTCTTTCCTCTGCCACGCCGGAAGCCTATGCCGTACCGGCGCGAACTTTCCTTGCTCTGCCCCCTACCCATGAGTACGAAGCTGCTCTACTCTCCAACGGTGCCAGTGATTACTGGCAGAGTCGGGCACTCGGGAGGCGGCAGCATGGCCGAGCACGAGCATGTACGCGTGGCGGTGATCGGATCCGGATTCGGAGGCCTGGGGGCCGCCGTCCGGCTGCGCCGCGAGGGGGTGACCGACTTCGTCGTCCTGGAGCGGGCCGGTTCCGTCGGCGGGACCTGGCGCGACAACAGCTATCCGGGGTGCGCCTGCGACGTGCCGTCCCACCTCTACTCGTTCTCCTTCGCGCCCAACCCGGACTGGCCGCGCACCTTCTCCGGCCAGCCGCACATCCGGGCCTATCTGGAGAACGTCGCCGACACCTTCGGGCTGCGGCCGCACATCCGCCTCAACCACGAGGTGCGGATGATGCGCTGGGACTCCGGCGAACTGCGCTGGGAGATCGAGACCACGCGGGGGACCTTGACCGCCGATGTGGTCGTCTCCGCGACCGGGCCGCTCTCCGACCCGAAGATGCCCGACATCCCCGGGCTCGACTCGTTCTCCGGTGAGGTCTTCCACTCCGCGCAGTGGGACCACGGAGCCGACCTGCGCGGCAAGCGCGTCGCGATGATCGGGACCGGGGCGTCCGCGATCCAGATCGTGCCCGCGATCCAGCCCGACGCCGGCCGGCTCACCCTCTTCCAGCGCACCCCGCCGTGGGTGATGCCCCGCATGGACCGCGCCATAAGCGGCGCCGAACGCTGGCTGCACGGGAAGGTGCCCTTCACCGCGGCCGCCCGCAGGCGGCTGCTGTGGAGCATACGAGAGCTGCAGGTCAGCGCCTTCACCAAGCACCCCAACGAACTCGGCCTGATCGAGTCCATAGGCAAGGCCAACATCGGCCGGTCGATCAAGGACCCGGCGCTGCGCGCCAAGCTGACGCCCTCGTACCGGATCGGGTGCAAGCGCATCCTGCTCTCCAGCACGTACTACCCGGCGCTCGCGCAGCCCAATGTGGACGTCGTGGCGTCCGGGCTCAAGGAGGTCAGGGGAAATACGCTGGTCGCGTCCGACGGCACCGAGACCGAGGCGGACGTGATCATCTTCGGCACCGGTTTCCATGTGACGGACATGCCGATCGCGGAGCGGGTGGTGGGCGCCGGTGGTGCCACGCTCGCCGAGGCGTGGAAGGACGGCATGCAGTCGCTGCGCGGCGCCACGGCGACCGGCTTCCCCAACTGGATGACGATCATCGGCCCGAACACCGGCCTCGGGAACTCGTCGATGATCCTCATGATCGAGTCCCAGCTGAGCTATCTCGCCGACTATCTGCGGCAGTTGGACGTCCTGGGTGGCAGTGTCGCGCTCGACCCGCGGCCGGCGGCCGTGGACGCCTGGAACACGCGCGTCCAGGAGCGGATGAAGCGGACCGTCTGGAACACCGGCGGCTGCACCAGCTGGTACCTCGACGCCAACGGGCGCAACACCACGGTCTGGCCCGGCACCACCGCCGAGTTCCGCAGGGCCACCCGGGGGGTGGACCTCGGTGAGTACGACGTCGTACGGGCCGGGGCCGGCCGGCCCCTGGTGCGCCAGCGCACCGGCGACCACGACCGCGTCGTGGACCGGGAGTCGGTGTGAGCGGCGCCGGAGCGGTACGCGAACCGACCGCCGTCTCCGCGGACGGCACGCGGATCCACACCGAGGTGTACGGGCCCGACGGCGCCCCCGCCGTGGTGCTCTCGCACGGCTGGACCTGCTCGACCCGCTTCTGGGACGCCCAGATCGGCGCGCTCTCGGCGGATCACCGGGTGGTGGTGTACGACCAGCGCGGGCACGGGCGCACGCCGGCGGCCGATCAGCGCGGTTACACCACGGATCTGCTGGCCGACGATCTGGAGGCGGTGCTCGCCGCCGCCCTCGCCCCCGGTGAGCGGGCCGTCCTGGCCGGCCACTCCATGGGCGGGATGACGATGATGGCCGCCGCGGGACGGCCCGGGTTCCGGGAGCACGCTGCGGCGGTTCTGCTGTGCAGCACGGGCAGCTCGCGGCTGATCGCCGAGTCGACGGTGCTGCCGCTGCGGCCCGGACGGCTGCGGACCCGGCTGACCGGCGCGGTCCTGGGGGCGCGCGCCCCGTTCGGCCCCGTCACGCCCGCATCGAAACGGATCCTCAAGTACGCGACGATGGGCCCCGGTTCGGCCCCGGACCGGGTGGCGGCGTGCGCACGCATCGTGCACGGCTGCCCCCGGGCGACCCGGGTGGCCTGGTCGCGGGTGCTCGCCGGGCTCGATCTGGACGCGGGAGTACGGGAGTTGACCGTACCCACCGCTGTGGTCGCGGGGACGGCCGACCGGCTCACCCCGGTCGCCCACGCCAGGGCGCTGGCCGCCGCGCTGCCGCACTGCGCCGGACTCACCGAGCTGACGGGCATCGGGCACATGACACCGGTGGAGGCCCCCGAAGCGGTCGGTGCGCTGCTGCGTGAACTGGCCGCCGCACACCTGCCGGTCGAGCCGGCCACCCGAGTGGACAAGGAGAGGGCCGTATGAGCAGGGACAGCCTGGAGGGCCAGGTCGCGGTCGTCACCGGGGCCGCACGCGGGGTCGGCGAGCTGCTGGCCCGCAAACTCTCGGCGCGCGGCGCGAAGGTGGCGCTCGTCGGCCTGGAGCCGGACGAACTGAAGGCGGTGTCGGGGCGGCTGCACACCGAGAGCGCGCACTGGCACGCCGACGTCACCGACCATGTGGCGATGGCGGTCGTCGCGCAGGAGGTCAAGGCGCACTTCGGCAAGGCCGACATTGTCGTGGCCAACGCCGGGGTGGCGTCCGGCGGGCCCTTCACCGACTCGGACCCCGAGGCGTGGCGGCGGGTCATCGAGGTCAACCTGGTGGGCGGTGCGGTGACCGCGCGGGCGTTCCTGCCGGTGCTGGCGGAGAGCCGCGGGTACTTCCTGCAGATCGCGTCGCTGGCCGCGATCACGCCCGCGCCGATGATGTCCGCGTACTGCGCGTCCAAGTCGGGCGTCGAGGCGTTCGCGCACTGTCTGCGCGCCGAGGTCGGCTACAAGGGCGTACGGGTGGGCGTCGGTTATCTGTCCTGGACGGACACGGACATGGTGCGCGGCGCGGACGAGGACGACGTGATGCGGGAGCTGCGGCAGCGGCTGCCGTGGCCGGCGAACCGCACCTATCCGCTGGGCCCGGCCGTCGACCGGATCGTGGCCGGGATCGAGCGCCGGTCCTCGCATGTGTACGCGCAGTGGTGGCTGCGCGGGATGCAGTCCGTACGCGGGTATCTGCCCGGGCTGATCGGCACGGTCGGCCAGCGCGAGATGCGGCGCTTCGAGCCGCGGCTCGCCGGGGTCGGGCGGGGGCTCGTGGGTGCGGGCGGGGCGGCGGACGAGAAGGCGCGTACGGAGCGTTACTGATCCTGGCGGGGGGCGCCTTCCCGCTGTGCGGGCTGTGTGGGTCGGTGCGGGCCGGTGCGGGCCGGTGCGCACGGGGGCGCTGCCCCCGGGCCCCCGGTCCTCAATCGCCGGACGGGCTTGAAGGTGGCCTCGATCGCCGGACGCTGCAAAAATCAGCCCGTCCGGCGATTGAGGACATCGGTGACGGCGATGCGCGCGTTGCCGCAGGCGTGGGCGGCAGGGTCGGCCGCGCCCTACCGCGGCGGTAGCTTCGGGCGCCGTTTGTCCGGGACCGCCGAGTAGTCCGGCGGTTCCGCCGCCGGCTTGGCGGCCAGCAGGTCGAGCGCCGTCCAGACCGCGTCGTCGAGTTGACCGTGCCGCCCCTCCGCCCAGTTCAGAGGCGTGCGCAGGGCCTCGATGTCCGGTTCCACGCCGTGGTTCTCGACCGACCAGCCGTACCCGTCGAACCAGGCCGCGTTCATCGGCACCGTGATCACTGTGCCGTCGCCCAGCCGGTGCCGGCCGGTCATGCCGACCACGCCGCCCCAGGTGCGCTGGCCGACCACCGGGCCGAGCCCGAGCAGCCGGAACGCCGCCGTGATCATGTCGCCGTCGGACGAGGTGGCCTCGTCGGCGAGGGCGACCACCGGGCCGCGGGGGGCGTTCGACGCGTACGAGACGGGCTGGGCGTCACGGGTGAGGTCCCAGCCGAGGATCGTGCGGGTGAGCTTCTCGACCACCAGCTCGCTGATGTGGCCGCCCGCGTTCCCCCGTACGTCCACGATCAGCGCCGGGCGTGACACCTCCAGGCGCAGATCCCGGTTGAACTGGGCCCAGCCCGAGCCGCCCATGTCGGGGATGTGCAGATAGCCGCACCGGCCGTCGCTCAACTCCCGTACGACAGCGCGCCGTTTGGCCACCCAGTCCTGGTAGCGCAGCGGGCGTTCGTCGATCAGCGGGACCACCGCGACCCGGCGGGAGCCTCCTGTGCGGCCCGCCGGATTGAACGTCAGCTCGACCGTGGTGCCGCCCGCCGCCGCGAGCAGCGGATAGGGGCCGGTGAGCGGGTCGACCGCGCGGCCGTCGACATGGGTCAGTACGGCGCCCTCGCGGATGCCCGTACCGGCCAGCGGGGAGCGCGCCTTCGAGTCCGACGAGTCGCCGGGCAGGATCCGCTTGACCACCCACGCGCCGTCCCGGCACACCAGGTTCGCGCCGAGCAGGCCCATCACCCGCTGGTAGTGCGGCGGCCCCTCGTTGCGGCGGGCGGCCGTGACGTAGGCGTGCGAGGTGCCCAGTTCGCCCAGGACCTCACGGAGCAGGTCGGCGAACTCGTCGGGGGATGCGACCCGTTCGACCAGCGGGCGGTACTGCGCCAGGATCGCCGACCAGTCGATGCCGCACATCCGCGGCTCCCAGAAGTAGGCGCGGATGATGCGCCCCGCCTCGTCGTACGCCTGGCGCCACTCCGACGGCGGGTCGACGTCGTGCAGGATGCGGCGCGGGTCGAGGAAGACCGTGGTGTCGTTGTCGCCGAGTTCGGTGGCGGGGACCGCGCGCAGTTCGCCCAGGTCCATGACGACCAGCCTGCTGCCGTCACCGCTGACCTCGAACCAGTCCAGGTGGTCGACCAGTTCGGCCTTGCGGGCCCGTGCGATGGCGAAGTGTTCGAGGGTGGGGCGGCCCGAGAGGTCGGCCGGGTTCACGAAGGTCTCGCCGAGCGCGCCCGAGATCGGCCAGCGCAGCCAGACGAGGCCGCCGCCGCTGACCGGGCAGAGCGACGAGTACTTCGAAGCGGGCACCGGGAACGGGGTGACCCGGCTCTCCAGGCCCTCGATCTCGACCAGCACCTTGCTGCCGTCCGCGCTCTCGTCCCCCAGGTCGTCCACCGGGTCGAGACCGCCCGCCGCGGGACGGCCGTCGGGGGAGAGCGCGAAGGGCGAGGGCGTCGTGGAGGTCAGCGGCACCAGATACGGGCGGCAGCCCAGCGGGAACGACAGGTCGCCGGTGTGGACGTCGTACACCGGGTCGAAACCGCGCCAGGAGAGGAAGGCCAGATAGCGGCCGTCGCTGGTGAAGACCGGGTTCTCGTCCTCGAAGCGGCCGTTGGTGACGTCGACGACGGTGGGGGCCATCGGTCCGGCGATCTTCGCCATCTTGATCTGCCGCAGGGAGCGGCCGATCCCGGGGTGCGACCAGGTCAGCCAGGTGCCGTCGGGCGAGAAGGCCAGATCGCGCACCGGGCCGTTGAGCGAGCGGATCAGCTCGGTGACCTCACCGGCGGGCTGCTGGTCCGTCGCCGCACGGCCCTGCGCCGCCCTGCCCGCGACCTCCCTGCCCGTGACCTTCCCGCCCGGCGCCTCCCTGCCCTGCGCCGTCCCGTCCGCCGCCTCCCTGCCCTGCGCCTCCCCGTCCGCCGTCTCCCCGTCCGGCGCCGTCCTGCCCATCGCTTCCCCGGCCGACGCTTCCCCGGCCGTCGCTTCCCCGTCCGTCGTTTCGGCGTCCGCCGCTTCGGCATCCGTCTTTTCGGCGGCCGGGGCGGTGCCGAGCACCTCGTCCGTTCCGTCGTCGGTGACCGTGAGCAGCAGCAGCCGCCCGTCGTGCGAGGCGATGGCCAGCCGTTCCCCCGCGGGGTCCGAGACCATCTCCTGGACACGGCCCAGCTCACCGGTGGCGTACCGCCGGGGCGGCCGGTCGCCGCTGGCGCGCGGCATGTACGCGATCTCGACGGCGTCCTCGCCCCCCGCGTCCGTGACGTACGCGATCCGTCCCGCGCTGCCGAGCATCTCGGGCAGCCGGACCCGTACCCCCGGGGTGTCCGTGATGGTGCGGGCGGGGCCGTCGCGGTGGGTGAGCCAGTACAGACTGCCGCGTACGGCGACCGCGCTCGCCCGGCCCGTCTCGTCCACGGACAGCCCGTCGACATTGGTGGACGCCGGGATCTGGTAGGCGCGCCGCCCGGTGCGCGGGCTCCCGATGCGGACGTCCAGCCTGCGCGGCACCGCGCCCGGCGACAGGTCGTCGGCCAGCCAGATGTCGCCCGCGCACTGATAGACCACCCGGTGGCCGTCGGTGGAGGCGTTCCGCGCGTACCAGCTGTCGTGGTCGGTGTGGCGGCGCAGATCCGTGCCGTCAGGCAGACAGGAGTAGAGGTTCCCGATGCCCTCGTGGTCGGAGAGGAAGGCGACCCGGCCGTCGACCAGCATCGGGCAGGACAGATGGCCGTCGATGCCGTCGAGCAGGCGCCGGCCGTGCAGCCAGAGGCGGCCGGTGGCGCCGCCGCGGTAGCGCTTCCAGGCGGCCGGTTCGTGCGGCGGCTTCCCGGTGAGCAGCAGCGTGCGGCGCTCACCGGCGATGTCACCGACCGCGATGTCGTGCACCGGGCCCCAGGGCAGCTTGGCGCCAGGCGAGCCGTCGGTGGCCACCGTGTAGGCCCAGCTGAAGTGCGAGAACGGCTGGTTGTGCGAGGCCACGGCCAGGATGTCGCCCTCCGGTGTCCAGCCGCGTACCCGGGTGTCGAGCGAGCCCCAGTACGTCAGCCGCCGGGACGGCCCGCCCTGCACCGGGGCCAGATGGATCTCCGGGTCGAGGCTGCGCCAGGACGTGTACGCGATGTGCCCGCCGTCGGGGGAGAACCGCGGCTGGCCCACCCGGGTCCGGTCGGCGGTGAGCCGCCAGGCCCGTTCGGGGCGGCCGGCCCCGGCGCAGACGGGCGCGGCCCAGAGGTCGTCCTCGGTCACGAAGCACAGCAGGTCGCCATGGAGGTTCGGGAAGCGGAGGTACGCGGTGTCTCCCGCATCGGCTTGGCTCACCCCCCAATGCTTTCCGTGCCTCGGATGCCCGGCAACTCGTGGCGCCGCCCCAGCGGTCACCCGCGCCGTTCGGACCGCCTGTGCGCCGGCCGGACTTATGCCCGTCCGACAACCGTGACTGAGTCCACAAGCGAAACGTTGTCGTTTCGCTCGGCCGCGGCGTACCGTCGTGGTGTACGAATCCGTTTCGCTCGGGAAGGCCGGGGATGGCGAGCAGACTGACGCCGGAGCGCGAGGGTGAGCTGTACGCGGCCACACTCGATCTGCTGCGTGAAGTCGGCTACGAAGCCCTGACCATGGATGCCGTCGCCGCCCGTACGCGATCGAGCAAGGCCACCCTCTACCGCCAGTGGGGGAGCAAGCCTGAGCTGGTCGCCAGGGCTCTGCGGTACAACAAGCCCGTCCGTATCGAAGACGTCGACACCGGTTCGCTGCGCGGGGACTTCCGGTCCATGGTGGCGCGCGAGGACGACTGCGAGATGGAGCGGAACTCCGCCCTGATGCGGGGTCTGATGCATGCCGTGCATGAGAACCCGGATCTCTTCCAAGCGCTGCGCGAGCTTCTGATCGAACCCGAGGTGACCGGGCTCAAGCAGATGCTGCAGCGCGCTGTGGAGCGTGGCGAGGTCAGTGCCGGCAACCCCGCGCTGCCCTTCGTCCCGCACATGCTGGTCGGCGCCTTCGTCGCCCGGCAGCTGCTGGAGGAGCAGCCTGTCGACCAGGCTTTCCTCTCCCGTTATCTGGACTCCGTGGTACTCCCCGCTCTCGGCGCCCAGCCATCGGACCACCCGTGATCCACGACTGATCAGCACCGTGACCGTCGCTGCGATCACCACCTGAGCCACCGCCTGACACAGCTGAACACCTCTCCACCTGACACGCCGCTCTCGTCGTCGGGCTGGTTCATGACGCCCTTTTCCACCCGACCTGACCGGGAGACGCCCTCGTGGCCACGTACCTCTACAAGCTCGGACGGTTCGCCTTCAGGCGCCGCCGTTATGTCGCCCTGGTGTGGGTGGCGCTGCTCGCGCTCGCCGGCTTCGGCGCCTCGTCCGCCGCCACCGCGACCGCAAGCTCCTTCTCCATACCCGGCACGGAGGCCCAGAAGGCTTTCGACCTGCTGGGGCAGCGGTTCCCGGGGGCGAGCGCCGACGGCGCCACCGCCCGGGTCGTCTTCAAGGCCCCGTCCGGCGAGAAGATGACATCCGCGGCGAACAAGGCCGAGGTCAAGAAGGTCGAGGGGGAGCTGAGCTCCGGCTCGCACCAGATCTCATCGGTGACTGACCCGTACACCGCGAAGGCCGTCTCCAAGGACGGCAGCACGGTCTACGTCCAGGTCTCCTACAAGGTCAGCTCGATGGAGCTGACGGACCAGACCAAGGACTCGCTCCAGAACACCGTGGACAAGGCCGAGCACAACGGGTACACGGTGGAGATCGGCGGTGACGCGCTCCAGGCCATGCCGGAGACCGGCTCCGGCGAGATCATCGGTGTCGTGCTCGCCGCGATCGTGCTGATCGTCACCTTCGGCTCGCTGATCGCCGCGGGGCTTCCGCTGCTGACCGCGCTCATCGGCGTCGGCATCGGCGTCTCGACGATCACGGCGCTGGCCAATGTGCTGGATCTCGGCAACACCACATCGACGCTGGCGATGATGATCGGCCTCGCGGTCGGTATCGACTACGCGCTGTTCATCGTCTCCCGCTACCGGGCGGAACTCGCCGAGGGCAGGGAACCCCAGGAGGCCGCGGGGCGGGCGGTCGGAACGGCCGGCTCGGCCGTGGTCTTCGCCGGGCTCACCGTGGTCATCGCCCTGGTCGGCCTGGCCGTCGTGAACATCCCGATGCTCTCCAAGATGGGCTTCGCCGCGGCCGGTACGGTCGTGATCGCCGTCCTCATCGCGCTCACCCTCATCCCCGCGCTGCTCGGCTTCGCCGGAAAGCGCGTGGTGGGGCGCAAGGCCCGCAAGAACCCGCCGGTGCCGGGCGCCGAGGTCAAGGCCAACGGCGGCACCCGCTGGGCGCGCACCGTGCTGCGCCGCCCCGTCCTGGTCCTGCTCGTCGGGGTGATCGGCCTGGGGGCCATCGCGATCCCGGCGGCCTCCCTGGAGATGGGCCTGCCCGACGACGGGGCGCAGCCCACCAACACCACCCAGCGCCGTGCGTACGACCTGCTCTCCGAGGGCTTCGGCCCCGGCTTCAACGGTCCGCTGACGACGGTCGTCGACGTCAAGGGCGTCAGCGACGGCAAGGCGGCGGTCGACGAGGTGCACCAGAAGATCGCCGGGCTGGACGGTGTGGTCTCGGTGGCGCAGCCGTTCTACAACAAGGCGCACGACACCGCGACGATCAGTGTCGTCCCGAAGGACCGGCCGTCGTCGGTCAAGACCGAGGACCTGGTCCACTCCATCCGTGACGCGGGTGCGCAGGTCAAGTCGGACACCGGTGCCACGGTGCTGGTCACCGGCGCGACCGCGATGAACATCGACTTCTCGCAGAAGATGAACGACGCGCTGGTCCCGTATCTGGCGCTCGTCGTCGGGCTCGCGTTCCTGCTGCTGATGCTGGTGTTCCGCTCGGTGCTGGTGCCGCTCAAGGCGGCGCTCGGCTTCCTGCTCTCGGTGGTCGCCGCCCTGGGCGCGGTCGTCGCGGTCTTCCAGTGGGGCTGGCTCGGCTCGCTCTTCGGTGTCCAGCAGACCGGCCCGATCATGTCGATGATGCCGATCTTCATGGTGGGTGTGGTCTTCGGCCTCGCGATGGACTACGAGGTCTTCCTGGTCACCAGGATGCGGGAGGCGTACGTCCATGGGGAGACCCCGGGTCAGGCCGTCGTCACCGGCTTCAAGCACGGTGCGCGTGTGGTGACGGCCGCCGCCGTCATCATGATCGCGGTCTTCTCCGGCTTCATCGGCGCCAGCGACTCGATGATCAAGATGATCGGTTTCGGGCTCGCCATCGCGGTCTTCTTCGACGCCTTCGTCGTACGGATGGCCATCGTGCCCGCCGTCCTCGCGCTGCTCGGCAAGCGGGCGTGGTGGCTGCCGCGCTGGCTCGACCGGGCGCTGCCGAACGTGGACGTCGAGGGCGAGGGTCTGAACAAGCACATCGAGGCGCAGGCGCAGCGGGAGCTGGTCGACGCCTGAGGGAGCCGGAGCCCGAGTGGCTCAGGTCCGCAGAGGCCCCCCATGCCCCACGGCGTGGGGGGCCTCCGCCTGGGCCTCGGTCCGTGCTCCGGTCTGCTTCAGGGGCGCGTCCTCGCGGAGCGCCTCCCTGCGGGCGGCCTTCCCGGCCCGTTCGGTCTCCTGCGGGGCCGCCGCGTGGGTGCGGCGCAGGAAGCGGATCAGCGGCGCGTTGTCGAACTGCACCACAGCCACCCCGTCCGCCGAGTAGAACTCCAGCACCACCTGGGCCCGCCCGCACGGCCAGATCCCGATGTCACCGGAGCGCCGGGGCGTCCGCAGCCCCGCTTCGAGCAGCTCCCTGGGGAAGACCCACTCGTTGTCGCCGGGGAAGACGAGGCGCACGGCGCCCGGGTCCTTCTCCGGCTCGTACTGGAGCGCGACATAGACCACCGACCACTGGCCGGGGACATCCGTCACCACATGGCCTCGTACGGGCACCTCGACGGCGGGGGACATGTGCGCTCCCTTGATCTGTGACGCGGGCGATCCGGCGGTGCGGGTGGCCCGGCGGTGCGGAGGCTCCGGCGGTGCGGGTGATCCGGCGGTTCGGATACATGCGTCATTTGGGACTGTTTGTATTCCAATGTCCCATATTTCTGCGGTGATGCCACCGCTCGGCCCCTGCCGGACCGTCGCTGCTGGGAGCAAGGCGCTCTTGCGAGCTGTTCGCAACAGGGCTCTATCATCGAACGGTTCACCACCGCCGGTGCGCCATCGCGAGGAGAGAGTCACCACATGCATGTCCCCGACGGATTCATCAACGCCCCCGTATCGGCGGTGACCGGTGTCATCGCCGCGGGCGCGATCGCTGTGAGCCTCCGGGGCGCCCGCCGAGAGCTGGACGAGCGCACCGCGCCGCTCGCCGGTCTGGTCGCCGCCTTCATCTTCTCCGTGCAGATGCTGAACTTCCCCGTCGCCGCCGGCACCAGCGGTCATCTGCTGGGCGGAGCGCTCGCCGCGATCCTCGTCGGCCCGTACACCGGGGTGCTCTGTGTCTCCGTCGTCCTGCTGATGCAGGGCATCCTCTTCGCCGACGGCGGGCTCACCGCCCTCGGGGTGAACATCACCGACATGGCCATCGTGACGACCGTCGTCGCGTACGCCGTCTTCCGCGGCCTGGTCAAGGTGCTGCCCCGCCGCCGCAGCTCGATCACCGCCGCATCCTTCGTCGCCGCGCTGCTCTCCGTGCCGTGCGCCGCGCTCGCCTTCACCGCGATGTACGCGCTCGGCGGCACCACCGACGTCCCGGTCGGCAAGGTGCTGACCGCGATGGTCGGCGTCCATGTCCTCATCGGCATCGGCGAGGCCGCGATCACCGCGCTCACCGTGGGCGCCGTGATCGCCGTCCGCCCCGACCTGGTCCACGGCGCCCGCGGCCTGACCGCCCCCCTCAAGCTCCGGGTGGGCGGCGAGCTCGTCGACGCCCCCGCGGCCGAGCCGGTCCCGGCCGCCGCCAGGTCGGCCCGCTCCACCCGCAAGATCTGGGGCATCGGGCTGATCACCGCCCTCGTCCTGGCCGGGTTCGTCTCCTTCTACGCGTCCGCCAGCCCCGACGGCCTGGAGAAGGTCGCCCACGACAAGGGCATCGACGCCAAGGAGCAGCCGCACCGCACCGGCGACTCCCCGCTCGCCGGTTACGGCGTCAAGGACATCACCGACGCCCGGCTCTCCGGTGGCCTCGCCGGGCTGATCGGCGTCGGCGCCACCGTCGTCGTGGGCAGCGGAGTCTTCTGGGTCATCCGCCGCCGTCGTACGCAGGCCCCGGCCGGCCCGCGCGCGGAAGCCGTCTGACATGGGCGCCGGTCACGCCCACAAGCTCTACCGGCACGGGCACTCGCCGGTCCACGACCTGCCGCCGCACTGCAAGCTCGCCGCCGTGTTCGCCTTCGTGATCGTGGTGGTCTCCACCCCGCGCGAGGCGATGTGGGCGTTCGCGCTGTACGCGGTGCTGCTCGCGGGGGTGACCGCCGTGGCGCGTATCCCGGCCGGGTTCCTCCTCAAGCGGCTGCTCATCGAGATCCCGTTCGTGGCCTTCGCGGTGCTCATGCCGTTCGTCGTCCCCGGCGACCAGGTCCACGTCCTGGGCCTGTCACTCAGCGAGCCCGGACTCTGGGGCGCCTGGAACGTCCTGGCCAAGGGCACGCTCGGCGTCGCCGCTTCCGTGCTCCTCGCGTCCACCACCGAACTGCGCTCGCTGCTCCTCGGGCTCCAGCGGCTGAAGCTCCCGCCGATGCTGGTGCAGATCGCGTCCTTCATGATCCGGTACGGCGACGTGATCACCGACGAGATGCGCCGGATGTCGATCGCCCGCCGCTCCCGCGGGTTCGAGGCACGCGGCGTACGGCAGTGGGGGGTGCTCGGCAAATCGGCCGGGGCGCTCTTCATCCGCTCCTACGAACGGGGCGAGCGCGTCCATCTGGCCATGGTCAGCCGGGGATACACCGGGACCATGCCGGTCATCGACGAAGTGACGGCGTCGGGCGCGCAGTGGCGGTCCGCCGCCGCACTCCCGTTCGCCGCGCTCTGCGTCTGTCTGCTGGGATGGTGCCTATGACCACGACCCCCACCGCCCCTCCGTCCCTTGAGGTCGCCGGGCTCGCGTACGCCTACCCGGACGGCCACCAGGCGCTCTTCGGGGTCGACCTGGCGGTGCAGCGCGGCCAGCGGGTCGCCCTGCTCGGACCCAACGGCGCGGGCAAGACCACCCTCGTACTCCACCTGAACGGCATCCTCACCGGCGGCGCCGGCACGGTCTCGGTGGCCGGGCTGCCGGTCGCCAAGGCCAACCTCGCGGAGATCCGCCGCCGCGTCGGCATCGTCTTCCAGGACCCGGACGACCAGCTCTTCATGCCGACGGTCCGCGAGGACGTGGCGTTCGGCCCGGCCGCCGCCGGGCTGCGCGGCCCGGAGCTGGAGGCGCGGGTCGTCGCCGCGCTCACCCAGGTCGGCATGGAGTCGTACGCGGACCGTCCCCCGCATCACCTCTCGTACGGCCAGCGCCGCCGTGTCGCGGTCGCCACCGTCCTCGCGATGGAGCCCGAGATCCTGGTCCTGGACGAGCCGTCGTCCAACCTGGACCCGGCGTCCCGCCGCGAACTCGCCGACATCCTGCGGTCGTTGGAGGTGACGGTGCTGATGGTGACGCACGACCTGCCGTACGCGCTCGAACTGTGCCCGCGCGCCGTGGTCCTCAGCGACGGTGTGATCGTCGGCGACGGGCCGACCGGCGACATCCTGGCCGACGAGGCGCTGATGCAGGCGCACCGCCTTGAGCTGCCGTTCGGCTTCAACCCCCGCGCGGCGGTCTGAGCGCGGCGGTGCGCGTGGCTGTCTGCCCCGCTGTCGGCCCGGCCGTCAGCCCTGCTGCCTGTCCTGCTGCCGGAGGAGACCCGAGGCCGGGTCAGTGCCGGTCAGTTCGCAGCTGATCTCCCACAGACGCCCGGCGACCACCGGGTCGGCCAGATGCGCACGGACCCTCTCGGGCTTCGGCCTGCCGCGCAGCCCGAACACCCGCGGTCCCCACAGCCGGCCGCCCACCACCGCCGGGTCGAGGACGGCCCGGACGGCGGGCTGGGCCGCGGCCTCCTTGCCCTGGAGCAGCAGAACGGCGGGCAGGGCCGTCAGCCGGACGCTCCCGGTCGAGCAGGACCCGTGCGTGCAGCCGTCGCTCTGTGGCGGGGCCGGCGCTCGGCCGGGTCGGTGGGTCGCGGCGCGAGGGCCGGGTCGCGCGATCGGTCGGCAGCTGGCCGGGCCGCGTGCCGGGCACCGGGGAGCGGATCGGGGCCATGGCGGCTGCGGCCTTCGCCGCGTCCCGGCTGCCGAGGACCACGGTGGCCCCGGTCCCGGCGAGCTGTTCGGCGGTGAAGTACCCGATGCCCGCGTTGCCCCCGGTGACCAGGAACGTCCTGCCGTCGGCCCGGGGCAGCCGGTGCACGTCCCAGGGCCGGGGGGCGGCCAGGCCCGAGGGGGCCGAGGGGGCCGCGGACGGTGTGGCGGACGACGGTCCGGAGGGTGTGGCGGGCATGGGCTCTCCTGTGTACGTGCGGTACGGCCGGCTGTCCCCGGCCGGGCCGCGGACGGGATCCTCACCCGTACCGGCGGCCGGACCACCCATGCTGGCCGCCCCCGCCGACAGCCCGCCGACAGCGGACGCGTACGCACCGACAACCGGCCGACAACCAGGCCGGGCCGCCCGGCGCGCACGGCCCCCGCCGGTCACCAGGATCAGCCGGAAACCCCACCCCCCGGCATGTGACGGCGGGCCCGCACCGCACCATGGACCCTGTACGCCGTCCGGGCGTACAGCTAGACGTGGGAGCGCGACGTGGTGGACGTCCAGGGCACAGTGGCGGACGGATTCGAGGCGGTCCGGGACGCCTTCGTACGGAACTTCACGCACCGTGCGGAGCGGGGCGCAGCCGTCACGGTCTACCGCGACGGTCACAAGGTCGTCGACATCTGGGCCGGTACGAAGGACGTCGACGGCGCCGAGCCCTGGGCCCTGGACACCGCGCAGATCGTCAGGTCCGCGACCAAGGGGGTGGCCGCCGCCGTCCCGCTGCTCCTGCACCAGCGCGGCCAGCTCGACCTCGACGCCCCGGTCTCCACTTACTGGCCGGAGTTCAAGGCGGGCGGCAAGGAACGCGCCCTCGTCCGGCACTTCCTGGCCCACCGCACCGGCGTCCCCCTCATCGACCGCCCCCTCACCCCCGCCGAGGCCATCGACGGGGTGTCGGGCCCGCGCGCGGTCGCCGCCCAGCAGGCCGCCTGGGAGCCGGGCACCGACCACGGCTACCACGCGCAGACGTACAGCTGGCTGCTGAGCGAACTCGTCCGGCGGGTCACCGGCCGCACCATCGGCCGCTGGATCGCCGAGGAGATCGCCCGCCCCCTCGACATCGACTTCTGGGTCGGCCTGCCCGCCGAGGAGGCGCACCGCGTCGGCCGGATCGGCAGCGTCGCCGCGCCGCCGGTCGGCAGCGGCCTCAAGATCAGGCCGAAGCGGTCCGTCAGCGACGCCTACCAGGACCCCGCCTCGCTGACCAGCCGCGCCTTCGGCGTCATCGAGCCGTTCCCCGACGAGAACGACCCGGACTACCGCGCCGCCGAACTCCCCGGCTCCGGCGGTATTTCCACCGCCCGCGCCCTGGCCCGCGTCTACGCCGCGATGATCGGCCACGTCGACAACGGCAGCCGCCTCTTCGCCCCCGCCACGCTCGCCCTGGCCCGCAGCGAGGAGTCATCGGGCCCCGACCGTGTGCTCGTCGTCAACACCCGCTTCGGCCTCGGCTTCATGCTGCACGGCCCGTCGGCCCCGCTGCTCGGCCCCGGCTCGTTCGGCCACCCCGGCCGGGGCGGCTCGCTCGGGTTCGCCGACCCGGAGGCGGGCATCGCGCTGGGGTACGTGACCAACGCGCTGCAGAAGGGCGTCACGGCCGATCCGCGCGCCCAGGCCCTGGTCAGGGCGGTACGCGCGGCGACATGATCGCCGTATGGAAATCACGAGGCGGTTCGAGGGTTACGCGGTCCTGATCACCGGAGCGGGCAGGGGCATCGGCGCGGCCACCGCCCGCAGGTTCGCCGACGAGGGCGCCCGCGTCCTGGTCACCGATCTGGACGGGGCCCGTGCGGAGAAGACGGCGAAGGAACTGCCGGGCGCGCTGCCGTTCCCGTGCGACGTCACCGACCGGTCCGCGGTGGAGGCGGCCGTGGCGTACGCGGTGGCCGAGTTCGGCGCACTGGACGTCCTGGTCAACAACGCGTACGCCTGCTCGCCGGACGCCCCGCTCTTCGAGGACGAGGACGACGAGTCCTGGCACCGCGACCTGGACGCCACCCTGAGCGGCGCGTTCCGTGTCTCGCGCGCCGCCATGCCGCACCTCGCGGCGGCGGGCGGCAGAGGGGCGATCGTCAGCATCGGCTCGGTCAACGGCGCCCAGGACTTCGGCAATCACGCCTACAGCGCGGCGAAGGCGGGTCTGACCAGCCTGACCCGCACGCTCGCGGGCCACGCGGCGCCGCGCGGGGTCCGGGTCAACCTGGTGGCGCCGGGCACGATCCACACGGACGTCTGGGCGTCGCGCGGTGTGGAGGCGACGCTCGAACAGGCCGCGAAGCACTACCCGTTGGGCCGGGTGGGAGTCCCGGACGACATCGCGGCCGCGGTCGCGTTCCTGGCCTCGCGCGACGCCGCGTGGATCACCGGGGTGACGCTGCCGGTGGACGGCGGCCTGCTGAGCAGCAACCTGGGGCTGCGCGGCGCACTGGGCTGAGCAGGGGGGAAGGAACGGGCCGGACAGGACAGCGGGCCCGGACCGGGGTTGCCGGCTCGGGCCCGCTGCGTTCACGGTGCGGTGATCACGTCGTCGTGGTCACCGCGTCGCCCGGTGGCCGCGTTGGGCCGGTGGGCGCGTCTGTCGGTGGTGCGGGTTACTTGGTGAAGGCCGCGGTGCCGTTCGGCGTGCCGAGACCGGTCGGGCCGTCGTAACCGGTGCCCGCCTTGCACAGGTAGTCGCTGCACGACCCGTTGGCCCCGCTGGTGACGTCGTTGAGGGAGCCGGTGTGGGCGTACGGGTACGAGGCGGGGGTGTCACCCGAGCCGGGGGCGCCGGCGAGGGCGTAGACACCCGCGATGAACGGCGACGAGGCGCTGGTGCCGCCGTAGACGTTCCAGCCGTCGGCCTGGTAGCTGTCGTAGACCGCGAGGCCGGTGGCCGGGTCGGCGACGGACGACACGTCGGCGACGGCGCGCTTGGCGCAGTTGGCGTCCTTCTGCCAGGACGGCTTCGCGTCGTACTTGGAGCAGCCAGAGCCCGCTCCCTCGCCGCCCGCGCTGGTGCCCCAGACGGACTCGGACCAGCCGCGCGTGCTGCTGTCCTTCTTGAGCGAGGTGCCGCCGACCGCGGTGACGTACTGCGAGGCGGCCGGGTACTCCACGCCGTAGCCGCTGTCACCCGAGCTCACGGTGATGGCGACGCCGGGGTGCTTGAAGTACTGGTCGTCCGCCTGCGTGTCGGTGGTGTCCTCGTCGCCGCCGTAGCTGTTGGAGACGTACTTGGCGCCCTGCTTGACGGCCTGGTTCACGGCCGCGCCGAGGTCGTCCATGCTGGCGGACTTGGCCTCGACGAGCAGGATGTGGCACTGCGGGCAGGCCGCGCTGACCATGTCGACGTCGAGGGAGATCTCTCCGGCCCAGCCGGCGTCGGGCGCCGGGTAGTCCGAGCCGCCGTCCTGGTCGATCTTCTTGAAGCAGCCGTTGTCCGTGGTGCACTCGGGCAGGCCGTACTGGGACCGGTAACTGCCCAGGTCCTTCTCGGCGTTGGGGTCGTCGTTGGCGTCGACGATCGCGACCGTCTGGCCCGAGCCGCCGTCCTTGGGGAGGTTGTAGGCGGCCTGCAGGTCGCTGGGGCCGAAGCCGGAGGGGGCGGCGTTGTGGCCGATCGACTTCTGCTGCTTGATGTCGGTACGGGCCAGCGCGTTGCACGCCATGTAGCCGGGCTTGGACGGTTCTGAGCAGAGCCGGTGCGTGTGCGCCGTGGCCGCGGCCGGTGCCGCGGAGTCCGTCGCCGCGAACGCGGATGTCTGGGAGGCGGCAAGGAGGCCGCCGGATATGAGTGCCGCTGCCGACAGCAGGGCCGGTGCGCTGCGGCGCAGCAGACCGTTTCGTTGGGATCGCAAGGAGCTGCCCTCCGTGGGGGGGTTGGGTGTCCGGACGGACATCCGGGTGCATTCCCGCCAAGGGCTGTCAAGAGCATGACAACCCACATGACGAGGAACTTATCCGGACGGAGCGTCGCGGGTCCTGAGGGTGGCGCTGTTCGGTCGACTACTGCCACCCCGGTGAGTGGTGGCTAGACAGAAAGCTATTCAATCGCTTGCCCAAGTAGCTACCGGGCGTTGGTAAAGCCTTTCCCTCGACCCGTGCGCTTTGGCATATACCTTGTCTTGCCATGGAGTTGGAAGAAGGACCGATCAGCGATCTGGTGGCGCTCGGCCTCGCGCGGTACGAGGCACGTGTCTATCTGGGCCTCATCAGGCGTGATGCGTACACGGCCGCCGAGGTGGCCCGCGAGACGGACGTACCGCGACAGCGGGTCTACGACGTCCTGGACGCACTGGTGCGGCGCCGGCTGGTCACCACCCGCCCCGGGCGGGTCGCCACCTATTCCGCCGTCACCCCGGAGCTGGCCGTGGCCCGCCTGATGGCACTGCAACGCGAGTCCGTCGACCGGCTGGAGCGGGTGTCGGAGGGGCTCGCCGCCGTGCTCCAGCCGGTCTGGTCCGACGGGCGGGTGCACACCGACCCGCTGGACTACATCGAGATCCTGCGCGATCCGAAGGCGATAGCCGAACGCTTCGCCGACATCCAGCAGCAGGCCAGGCACGAGCTTCTGACCTTCTGCAAGCCACCGTTCGTCGCCCCCGAGGAGAACACCGAAGGCATCAAGGTCGTCCGCCGTCTGCACCGGGCCGGCGGCACGGTCCGCGCCATCTACCTTGACGACGCGCTGGACAACCCCGGGACGGTGGAGCACATCAAACGCTTCGCCGACGCGGGGGAACAGGCCCGCTTCACCGCCGAACTGCCCCTGAAACTGGTCGTCGCCGACTCGTCCCTGGTGCTGTGCGACATGCCGGACCCGGTGGCGGGAGCGGGCTCCACCACGACCCTGTTCATCGAGCACCCGGCGCTCGCGGGATGCCTGCGCCTGGCGTTCCTGACGGTCTGGGAGGGCGCGACGGAGGGGTGACGGCCGGGCCCGGGGGCTTCTGCCGGAGGTGGCCCCGCCGGGTCAGGCGGGCGCCGGTGCGGGCACGGCAGGGGCGGTCGGGGCCGCAGTCCGTGGCGGGTTGAGCCGTGCGGACGCGACATGGCAGACCACCACCGCGACGATCACCAGCGGCATGACAGTGACACCGTCATGTCCGAGCAGCAGCGTGGCGAGCAGTACGGAGGTCATCGGCAGCCTGAGCAGCGCCACCGCCATGGCGCCCATGCCCATCGCGGCGGCCGCGACGAACGGCAGGCCCGGCAGATGGGACAGGGCGATCCCGCCCGCGGCGCCGAGGAAGAGCGCCGGGAAGATCGGGCCGCCGCGGAAGGCCGCGAGCGACACGCAGTAGGCGAGGCTCTTGCAGGCGATCAGCAGCACCAGCGCGCCCACGGAGTACGAGCCGGTGCCGAGGAGAAGCCCGGGCAGTGCGCTCTGCCCGGAGAACAGCACATCGGATGTCCCCTTCCCGGTCCCCTCGGCGTACGCGACGGCAAGACCCGCCACGACCAGGCCGACCACCGGTGTCCACACCGTCCGGCGCCGGTTCACGCCCGGTTGCAGCCGCAGCGCCAGGCGGTGGACCCCCGTACCGAGGAGCGCGGCGGCGGCCCCGATCACCAGCGCGTACCCGAACTGGGCGAGATCTGGGCGCCCCGCGGTCGGCAGGCTCGGGATGGTCAGGGTGCCGACACCGAAACCCGCCCACGTGCCGAGCCCGGTGAAGACCAGCGAGCCGATCCCGGCGGCCAGCAGCCCCGGCACGAGCACGATCCCGAGCATGGGTCCGCCCAGGCCGGACGCCTCCATCAGCAGAAACGCGCCCACCAGCGGCGATCCCAGCAGCGCGCTGATGGCCGCGAAGCTGCCCGCTGCCGCGACCAGGGCCTGCTGCGGCGCGGTGGCACCGGGCCGCAGCAGACGGAAGGCGTACAGGGCGATGCTGCCGCCGAGCGCGATCAGCGGTGCCTCGGGCCCGACCACGGCACCGAACGCGAGGGACGCGACAGCGGCCAGCAGGATGCCGGGCAGCTCGGCGGCCGGTGCCGCCCCCTTGGTCTTGAGCCCTTCGGCGGGCTGGTGACCGCCGTTGCCCGGCAGGTAGCGCACGGTCAGCGCGACCAGCAGCCCGGCGACCGCGAGCAGGGGCAGCGGCCACCAGACAGGCACACTGTCAAGGCCGAGGGCGTGGGGGAGGCTTGAATAGAGGGCGGTCTGGAGGTGGTCGACGCCTGGAGGAAGCCGTAGGCGCCGGCCGAGAGCACGACGCCGAGGAGCGCGGTGAGGACGAGGAGCAGCAGATAGCCCCTGGTCCGCAGCGGCCCGAACGGATCCGCGAGCAGGGCTGCTTGCTGGTCGGCCGCCGGCTCGTCCGCTGACATCAGGGGTCTCCTCAGGGGCTGTCCGGGATGGTCACCACCTGACGATAATGACAGCTATGAGGCGTTTTCAGGGCATTCCGAATATCTCGGATCTGGTGGCTTGAATTGCCGGTAGCCTGCGTCAGCATGATGCGCGCGTGGGTCTCGCCGATGCTGCTTGTGGTCTCCGGCTCAGTCGTGGCGACTGAGCTGATCTCCGGAGGGAACCCCATCGCGGCAACCGTGCTCCTGCTGCTGTTTCTGCTGCTCGCGGGCTTGACCTCGCCCCTGATCTTCCCGAGGTCGATCGGTGTGCTGGAGGCGCAACGCCGCAGCGCGGTCGACGGTCGGCCGATCGTCTTCTGGCGGCCGGGCTGCACGTACTGCCTGCGACTGCGCATCCGGTTGGGCCGTAGCGCCCGCCACGTGCACTGGGTCGACATCTGGCGTGACCCTGCTGGAGCGGCCGTGGTGAGGTCGGCCAACGATGGCAATGAGACCGTGCCGACCCTCGTCATCGCGGGTCGGCCGCACGTCAACCCCGATCCTGAATGGGTGCGCGAACAGCTCTGTCCTCCCGTGTGATCAGGAGTAGTTACGCGGTGAGGCGCCCGCTCTTCACGGCGGTGACGAAGGACGACCAGCGGTCGGCCGGGAAAACCAGGGCCGGGCCGTGGGGGTTCTTGGAGTCGCGGACGGGGACGGCCGTGTAGCCGTCGGCGACTTCCAGGCACTCGCCCTGACTGCCTCCGCTGTAGCTGGATTTCCGCCATCCCTGAAGGCGGTCGGCGTTGGAGACGGTCTGGTCACTGCTCTGCACGCTCGTATTCCTTCGCTACGGCCCTGATCAAGGCCAGTGAGTCCTTGTGCGACAGCGCGTCGCCGAGGGCCAAAGAGTACGCCGCCTGGCACTCGCTCACCATGGCTGGATCGTCCATCAAACGACCTGTTCGCAGGCCCTCGGCGTAGGCCACAGGTGCGGCGTCATCAAAGCTCATCAGGTAGAGCATGCCTTCGACCAGTGCATGAGCGCCCGTCTCAAATGTCAGCACATGCAGCCGCAGACGCCCGGCCTCGGCCATGTCTGCGATCTTCCCGAGCTGATCGGCCATGACGCGCGGGCCACCGACATTCCGCCTGAGCACCGTTTCGTCCAGCAAGACCCACGCCACAGGGCCGGACGGCCCTTCCAAGAGGTGAGCACGTTCCATGCGCATGACGACGCTGTCGTCAAGGTCTCGGGCCTCATGGTTCGGAGTGTGCGCGCGGAACACCGCACGGGCGTATGCCTCTGTCTGAAGCAGGCCAGGGACAAGCGAAGCCCCGTACTGTCTGATTTCTTTCGCCTGCTGCTCCAACTCGGCCGCCGCCGCAAAGTGCTCCGCGTACTTCGAGTCCAGGTCCTTCAGCCAGCGGGCGAAGAACCCGTCTGCCCCAAGGGCGCGGTCCAGCCGCTGTGCGTCGTCCGGACTGGGCAGACGGCGTCCCGCTTCGTAGTGACTGATCAGTGTCGGGGAGCAGACCACCACCTCGCTCACCTCCTCTTGCGTCAAGTCCGCGGCGACGCGCCGGATCCTCAGCTCCTCGCCGTACTTCTGTCGCATCGAGCGCGGTTTGCGTGCTGCGGCCACGAGCCCAACTCCTCCACTTGAATTGCCTGTTGTCAGGGCGAAACCCCTAGAAGCGTAGCGACGCAAGGCACAGGCTGTGAGTTATTCGTCACAGTGCGACAGGAGCGCACGAGACCCCCGCGACCGCAGCAACAGTCCGGGGGCGTGGCCAACGCCTACCCAGGAGCGTCGACATGCTGAAGTTTATTGCCCGTTTCGCCGGACCGGTGGCCCGATTCGTGAATCGGTCGGCGAGGCGGCGGACCGGGCCGCCACCCCCGCTCGTGGTCCGGCGGCGCCGTCTGCTCGTATGCCGTGCGTATCTGCCGCTCGGGCACCAACTCCGCCCGCATCTGGGCTCGTTCTCGGCGCTGGCCTACGAGCGTCTGGAGCACAGCCGGATCGCCTGGTTCGACCTGCACGGTGTCGATGTCGGGCCGCGCTGCCCGCTGCACGGTGTGGTGGTGCGCTGATGGAGCGGATCGTCAAGGACGCCGTCGTGCGGCGGTGGAGCCGCCACCCCGCCTGTGTGGCGCGGGCCCGCGCGGAACTCCGTACAGCACTGGAGAGTTGGGGCCTTGCCGCCCTCATGGGCCCGGCGGCGGTGGTTCTCTCGGAGCTGCTGACCAACGCCGGGCGGCATGCCGTGGTCTCGCCGGGGCGCGAGATCGAGACCCGGTTCCTGCTGGACGGGGACGGCCGCGGCCTCCGTATCGAGGTGCACGACGCGTCGCCCGTACCTCCCCGCATGGCCGCACCCGACCAGGAGGCGGACGGCGGCCGTGGCCTGTTCCTGGTGGACGCGCTGGCCGACACCTGGGGTTTCGGCGAGCGCGTCGGGCCCGGCAAGGTCGTCTGGGCCGTGCTGGGGCCGGACGGGGGCGGCGGACGTGACGCGTGAGGGCTGCGGGCCTCAGTGCCCGGCCGGATCCGCCGCCGGTCGCAGCTCCGTGCGCAGGAGCGCGTGCGCTGTGGCGACCGGGGGTACGACCAGCGCTGCCAGGACCAGCAGGCCCACCGCGGTCGGGACGACCTCCATCACGGCGCCCGCGGCGTAGGGGTTGTCGTGCGTGAGCCACAGCACGGCGAGGCCGACCGTATGCGCGACGGGCCCGGCCGCGTGGGACAGGAGGGCGAACGCGGCGGTGACGACGGCCGCGAGCAGCACGCAGACGGACAACGCCCGCCACCGTCGCGCGCCGCGGGTCAGTTTCCAGGACCGGGCCAGGGCGGCCCGCGCGGTGGGCGCGTCGTTCACCGCGGCGGCGGTGGCGAGGTTCAGACGGAGCCATACGAAGACCCCGGCGGCGATGACGAGGGACGTCATGCTGTTGCCCAGCAGCCGGTAGGGCGTACTGCTCCAGTAGTCGAGTCGCGGGATCTCGATGCCCATCATGCCCCCGCTCCGGAAGAACGCCGCCACGAGATAGGCCAGCAGCGCCAGGGGCGCCACGCACACGAGCGTCAGCAGCTGGACGCGGAAGCCGCGCCAGATGTACGGGCGGCTGCGCCGCCACAGATCACCGGGGCGCAGGGCGGGGCCGCCCGCCGCCGTGTCGCGGACGGCCACGGCGTTCGCGACGAGCAGCACGGCGAGCACCAGGACGGCGAAGACCAGCAGCAGCCCCATGAAGGGGAGGCTGCGCAGAACGATGGAGGTGTACTGCTCCGCGAAGTAGCCGAAGGGCGGGTCCTCGTACGCTATTTCGTCGCGTGCCTGCTTCCAGGTGACGGCGAAGTTGTGCCAGGAGAGGGCGAAGGCCGCCGCCACCAGGGCCGCGCCCACGAGTGCGGCGAACAGGGTGACGCCGAAGGAGAAGCCGTACAGGCCACGCCAGTTGCCGCGGAAGAGATCCAGGGTGGCTGCGGTGATTCTGCGTGGGGGCCGAGGCCCCTCCTGGGTTCCCGCTGCTCCTCCTGGAGATCCCGGCTTTCCGGGGGCCTCCGGATGGTCCGTTCCGTCCGGTGCTGCCGCCCGGCCCTTCTCCCGCGTCACTGCTCGCGCCCCTCTTCGTTCGGCGCCGGCGGGGGATCGTCCTCGGCCGCCGGCGCTGTGTGCGTACGCCCTCCCGCATGGCCAGGAGGGCAGGCTGGGTCTACTTGCCGGTGCCGACCGCGTAGATGACGATGCCGGGGGACTTGGAGTCCGAGTCGGGGTTGCCGACGCCGATGTTGATGGACGTGCTCACCTGCTTGGAGTGCGTCTCGTCGGGCGGCGTGATGGTCATGGTGGTGAATGTGTAGCCGCTGCCACCGGTCTTGTTGACCGGGTAGTTCACGACGAACTGGGTCGAATCGCCGGGACCCAGCGTGACGAGGGGCCGCTCGCTGGAGCCGCCGCGGGTCGCGCTGACGCCGTCCGTGTCGCCCTTGCCCCTGAGGTCGACGCCCGCGTAGCCCTGCATCGTGCAGGAGGTGGAGGCGTTGTTCCTGAAGTTGACCACTTCCTGGCCCTCCCCGGAAATGCCGTGCTGGGTCGTGATGGCGAGGTTCGCGGTCTTGCAGGTGCTGCCGGACGCCGAACCGGAATGGGAGGAGCCGGAACCGGAACTCGCGTTCCCAGAGCCGCCGCTCGCGCTGGAGCCGTTGCTTGAGCTGGTCCTTGAGCCGCTGCCGGAGGAGCCGTCCTGGCCGCTCGCGGCGCTCGGCGCGGACGTCGCGCTGGAGGAACCGGCTGACGCGGCCGTACCGGCGCTGTCGGACGACGGCGCCGGTCCGGAGGCGGTGGAGTTGGGGTCGCAGGCCGTCAGGGACAGTCCGGCGGCCACGACGACGAGGGCGAGAGCCGAGAGCCTCTTGTTGCTGCGCATTGCTTCTCCGTATCGGACACCGGCCCACTCGGTCGCGGGCCCTTCTCGTTCATGGAGGCAGAGGGGGCCTGCGGCGGTTGCAGGCGGGCCGCAACGGGACACTTCCGTAACACGAGGGAAGCATGATCGCGACCCGCTTGCCGGACCCGCGACCCGCGACCAGCGGCCCGGAGCTGGCGAGCGGATTCCACGAGTCGCTTGCCGGGCGCGGACGCGGACGCGACAGCGGGCGTCCCCGTTATTCCGGCTGTCCGACCGCGCGCACATATGCCTCGGCGAAGAGTTCGCAGAGCTCGTTCACGGGCGGGAGGTCAAGGCTCCGGATGGGTTCGATGGCCGGTCGCGTGAGGATGTGGGTGATCATCGGACCCAGCAGGAGCTGGACCAGGACCGGGAGCGGCAGCGGTCGTATCCGGCCCGCTTCCACGTGCGGTAGCAGGAGCTGGGCGAGGCCGTCGAAGTCGTAGAGCGCGCCGTGGTGTTCGGGGTATTCGGCGGGTCCGAGCGCGGCCCGGAGCGCGTCGATGGACTCGTTCAGTACGGATCCGCGCCCCGGGAAGTCGGCCCCGACGGCCTCGAACTCCTCCGGTACGTGCCCGGCCCCGACCCCGAGGATCAGCCGGCCGCCGCTGAGGTGGTCCAGGGTGGCGTACTGCTTGGCGGTGAGCAGCGGGTGCCGCAGCCCGAGGACGGCGACATGGCTCATCAGCCGTACCCGCTGGGTGACCCCGGCCAGGAAGCCGAGGGTGGCGACCGGGTCGTACCAGACGGTGCCCATGGCCTCGGCGAGCCGCCGCGGGATGGCCACGTGGTCGCAGCCGGCGATGTAGGCGAAGCCGGTGCGGTCGGCGGTGCGGGCGATCTCCGCCAGGTCGTACGGGGTGGCGGCGGCCTCCCACGCCTCCGCGTAGATGGTGCTCTGGGACTGGATGGGCAGTTGCATCCCGTAGACGAGCTGCCCTTCGGGAAAGACCCGTGCCATGGGTGGGACTCCTCCTGTGCGCCCTGCGAAAAGTGGCAACAAATAACATGACCTCGCACATCGCGGTGGCGACGAGCGGGCCGGGTCACCCCGCCCAGAGGCCGTCCGGCGTCAGGCCGAGCAGCTCGATCGCGTTGCCGCGCACGATGCGGTCCACCACGTCGGGTGCCAGGTGCCCCATCTGGGACTCGCCGACCTCACGGGACTTGGGCCAGGTGGAGTCGGAGTGCGGGTAGTCCGTCTCGTACAGCACGTTCCCCACCCCGATCGAGTCGAGGTTCTTCAGCCCGAAGGCGTCGTCGAAGAAGCAGCCGTAGACGTGCTCGGTGAACAGCTCGGACGGCGGCCTGAGTACCTTGTCCGCCACCCCGCCCCAGCCGCGGTTCTCCTCCCAGACCACGTCCGCGCGTTCCAGGATGTACGGGATCCAGCCGATCTGGCCCTCCGCGTACATGATCTTCAGGTTCGGGAAGCGCTCGAACTTGCCGCTCATCAGCCAGTCGACCATCGAGTAGCAGCAGTTGGCGAAGGTGATCGTGGAGCCGACCGCCGGCGGTGCGTCGGCCGATGTGGACGGCATCTTCGACGACGAGCCGATGTGCATCCCGATGACCGTGCCGGTCTCGTCGCAGGCGGCGAGGAACGGGTCCCACTCGTCGGTGTGGATGGACGGCAGCCCGAGGTGCGGGGGTATCTCCGAGAAGGCGACCGCGCGGACCCCGCGCGCGGCGTTGCGCCTGACCTCGTCCGCCGCGAGCTGCGCGTCCCACAGCGGGATGATGGGCAGCGGGATGAGGCGGCCACGCGCCTCGGGGCCGCACCACTCCTCCACCATCCAGTCGTTGTACGCGCGGACGCTCAGCAGCCCCAGTTCGCGGTCGGACGCCTCGGTGAAGGTCTGGCCGCAGAACCGCGGGAAGGTCGGGAAGCAGAGTGCGGACTGGACGTGGTTGATGTCCATGTCGGCGAGGCGGTCGGGCACCGAGAAGGAGCCGGGCCGCATCTGTTCGTAGGTGATGACTTCGAGTTTGATGTCGTCCCTGTCGTAGCCGACCGACGTGTCCAGGCGGGTCAGCGGCCGGTGCAGGTCCTCGTAGATCCACCAGTCGCCGATCGGCCCCTCATCGCCCTTGGCGCCCATCACCGGGGCGAACTTGCCGCCCAGGAAGGACATGGACTTGAGGGGGGCACGGACGATGCGCGGACCGACGTCCCGGTATTTGGACGGGAGCCGGTCCTGCCAGACATGGGGAGGTTCCACGGTGTGGTCGTCCACCGAGATGATCTTCGGGAAAGTCTCCATGCTCTCCACCGTAGCGCCGATCTGACGAACCGTCAGCTATCGGTGCGGCTCTCCCTGCGGAAAGATTGCGGCCCTCCCCGCGGAAAGACGCGGCAACGCTCCGGCGCGCCGGTTGGCGGAGAGCTTGTGGAGAGCCACCCCCAGAGCTGACGTACTCGCCATGAACAAGGCAAACTGGCCCGTGCGATCGAGCGGACAGGTGAGGACGGGTGCGGACAGTGCGGACCGGACAACCGCCTGAAGCGCAGACACGGCAGGAGGCAGGGGCAGCTATGGACCGTGACAGCGGGCCGCGTGTACCGGGGCAGCGGACTCCGCAGCAGGGCAGGGAGAACGGACTCACGTTCAGTGTGCTCGGACCCGTACGTGCCTGGCGCGACGGTGCGGCGCTGCCGCCCGGATCACCGCAGCAGCGCGCCCTGCTGGCCGCGCTGCTGACCCGCGACGGCCGCACGGCCACCGCGGGCGAGCTGATCGACGCGATCTGGGGCGACGACCCGCCCTCCCAGGCGCTGGCCGCGGTACGGACGTACGCCTCCAGGCTGCGCAAGGTCCTGGACCCCGGGGTCCTGGTCAGCGAGTCGGGCGGCTACGCGATCCGGGTGCGGGCCGACTCCGTCGCCCTCCACCGGGCGCAGCAACTGGCCGCCGGCGCCGAGAAGGCGGCGGGCACGGGCGACCGCGCCACGGCGCGCGCGCTGATCGACGAGGCGCTGGGGCTGTGGGACGGCGAACCGCTGGCGAACGTCCCCGGGCCGTACGCCGAGACCCAGCGGGCCGCCCTGGACGAGTGGCGGCTCCAGCTGACCGAGTCGCGGCTCGACATGGACCTGGACGTCGGCTGCCACGCGGAGGCGGTCTCCGAGCTGACCTCGCTGACCGCGGCCCATCCGCTGCGGGAGCGGCTGCGTGAGCTGCTGATGCTGGCGCTGTACCGCAGCGGGCGGCAGGCGGAGGCGCTCGCCGTGTACGCCGACACCCGCAAGCTCCTCGCCGACGAGCTGGGCGTCGACCCGAGGCCCGAACTGGCCGCGCTCCAGCAGCGGATCCTCCGGGCGGACGCGGAACTGGCCCGCCCTGCCGAGGAGTCGGCGCCGCCCGTGCCGACGGCCGCGCACCCCGCCCAGCTCCCGGCCACCGTGCCGGACTTCACCGGGCGGGCCGCCTTCGTACGGGAGCTGGGCGACCGGCTGGCCACCGCCGAGTCGTCGGTGATGGCCGTGTCCGCGCTCGCCGGTATCGGCGGGGTGGGCAAGACGACGCTGGCCGTGCATGTGGCGCACGCGGCGCGGCCGCACTTCCCGGACGGGCAGCTGTATGTGGACCTCCAGGGGGCGGGGTCGCGGGCCGCGGAGCCCGAGACCGTGCTCGGCGCGTTCCTGCGCGCGCTCGGCACGGCCGACTCGGCCATCCCCGACTCGCTCGACGAGCGCGCCGCGCTCTACCGGACCGCGCTCGACGGGCGCCGGGTCCTGGTCCTGCTCGACAACGCGCGCGATGCGGCGCAGATCCGCCCGCTGCTGCCCGGCACGGCCGGATCGGCCGCCCTGGTCACCAGCCGGGCCCGGATGGTCGATCTGGCGGGTGCCCATCTGGTGGACCTGGACGTGATGTCGCCCGAGGAGGCGCTCCAGCTCTTCACGAAGATCGTCGGCGAGGAGCGGGTCAGCAGCGAACGCCAGGCGTCCCTGGACGTGGTGGCGGCCTGCGGCTTCCTGCCGCTGGCGATCCGTATCGCGGCGTCGCGCCTCGCGGCCCGGCGCACCTGGACGGTCTCGGTGCTGGCCGCGAAGCTCGCCGACGAGCGGCGCCGCCTGGACGAACTCCAGGCGGGCGACCTGGCGGTGAAGGCCACCTTCGAGCTGGGGTACGGGCAGTTGGAGCCGCAGCAGGCGCGGGCGTTCCGCCTGCTGGGCCTGGCGGAGGGCCCCGACCTCTCGCTCGCCGCGGCCGCCGCCGTACTGAACATGCCGGCCCGGGAGGCGGAGGACCTCCTGGAGTCGCTGGTCGACACCTCGCTCCTGGAGTCGGCCGCACCGGGCAGGTACCGCTACCACGACCTGGTCAGGCTCTACGCGCGTTCCTGCGCCGAGCGCGACGAACAGCCGCCGGTGGAGCGGGAGCTGGCCCTGTCACGGCTGCTCGACTTCTATCTGGCGACGGCGGCCCGGGTGTACGCGATCGAGCGTCCGGGCGACCGGCTGGTCGACCACCTGGAGCCGGCGACGTACGAGGGCCTGGCCTTCGCCGACCGGCACGACGCCCAGGACTGGCTGTACGCGGAGGCGATGCCGCTGCTGGCGTGCGTCCGCCAGTCGGCCACCGGATCCGCCACCCTGCGGCGGGCGGTGGACCTGCTGTGGGCGGCGCTGGACCTGGCGGAGTCGGGGGCCAACTCCAAGGAGTACAGCTACGCGGCGGACCTGCTGCGGGACGCGGCGCGCGCCGGGCAGGACGAGCACGCCGAGGGGCGGGCCGCGATCACGCTGACCTATGTCCACCATGTCGCGGGCCGGTTCGACCTGGCGGGACAGGACGCCGAGGAGGCCGACCGGCTCGCCGTACGGACCGGGGACCGGCTGTCGGCGTGCTGGGCGGCCAACCTGCGCGGCATCATGGCCATCTACGAGGGCGACTACGACATGGGGAAGACCCATCTCACCGATGCCGTCGAAGGGTTCCGGGAATGCGAGGACATGGCGGGTGAGGCGAGCGCGCTCTGCAACCTCTCGCGGCTCCACCTCGTCACCGGGAACGTCAGCAAGGCCGTGGCGCTCTCCCGGCAGGGCACGGAGACGTACGACCGCATGGGCAACGCCCTCAAGGGCGCCAACGGGCGCTACGCGCTGGGGGTCGCGCTGACCCAGAGCGGTGACCTCGCCGCCGCTTCGGAGCGGCTGCAGGAGGCGCTGGAGGTCTTCCGTGACAGCCGGCAGCGGCTCTGGGAGGGCATGGCGCTCTTCCGGCTCGCCGAGGTCGACATCGCGGCGGGCCGTCCCGCCGAGGCGGCGGCCGGGGCGGAGACGGCACTGACCGTCCTGCGCGGCATCGGTGGCAACTGGCGGCGTGGCAACGTCCTGACCGTGCTGGGCAGGGCCCTGTCCGGCATAGGGCAGTCGGGCCGGGCACGGGTCTGCTGGCTGGAGGCCCTGGCGATCTACGATGAGCTCAAATCGCCTGAGGCCGACGAGGTACGCGAGCTGCTGGCACCGCTGACGGCGGCCTGAGAGCGGGCCGGGAGCAGGCCAGGAGCGGGCCGGGAGCAGGGGAATCCGGGCCGGAAACGGACCACTCCGGAACCCGTAGCGGGCGTTCATCATTTGTTTATCGCGACCCGACATTCTCATTCCACGACGAACCGTCGCGTCGGGGGGCAGGCGGTCGTCGGGAGGGCCCCGCACCGGCGAATTGAGATCGTCCGACGAACTGTCGGCCGACTATGGTGAGCGGCCTGCGGAACGCCCGTCCGGCCGCGCTCGGGGGAGCAGCCGGACGGGCTTCAGCACCACAGACCTTCACACACAGGGGAGTTGACCACCATGGCCGCAGAGCCGAAGAGCGACGCCACCGTCGATCCGGACAACGCGCATATCACGGACAAGCCCACCGTTGCGAAGCCCGCGAACGCGCACATCACCGACAAGCCGACCGCGGTGAAGCCCGACAACGCGCACATCACCGACAAGCCGGCGTGATCTGAGACCTTCACGACGGGGCACGGGGGAATCGGGGGAACAGTGGCCGTGGTGGCCCGGAGGGGGAGCCACCACGGCCTCTGCCGTATGTCCGCACCCATCATCCGACACTCCCGTAACGAGAGAGCTGCCATGACACTGACGAAGAAGCTGCTCGCCACCGCCGCCCTGGTGATAGCCACCGCGGCGGCCTCCGCGACACCGGCCCTGGCGAACGGGCATGTGACGGGCACCGACCCGTCTCACGCCCAGGTCCAGCCCGCCGACGTGGGCCCGGCCAACGGCCACATCACCTCGGCCCCGCTGTAGCCACCGCCGTAGCCACGAGCGGCCCGGGGAAGACGCCCGGGCCGTCCGCTACGGGGGTGGGCAGCGGCGCTGCCGGCCCCACAGGCATCAGACGGACCGCACCAGGACCCGTGGGCCACAGAGCTTCTTCATGCCGTCCACGTCCGAGGTGAACAGCACGATGCCCTGCAAGCCGCTGCACCGCGGCCCGCGCCCTGCTCGGCCAGCTCCGCCAGCTCCGCCAGCTCCTCGGGGAGCGTCGCGGTGTACTTCTCGGTCGCCATGCGGCAAACCATGCCATCAGGAACGGGACCCACAGCCCCAACCAGCGGCCTCCGCAGCAACGCTGCCCCGTCCTACCTCCGCCCCCGCAGCTCCCCCTTCACCACCTTGCCGCTCGCGTTCCGTGGCAGGGCCGGTACGAACTCGACCTCGCGCGGGACCTTGTAGTTGGCCATCTCGCGGCGTGACCACGCGATCAGGTCGTCCGCCGTCAGCGTCGAGTCCGGGCGGCGGACCGCGTACGCCTTGCCGACCTCGCCCAGGCGGCCGTCCGGTACGCCGACGACCGCGATGTCCGCGATATCCGGGTGCAGGCCGAGCAGTTGCTCTATCTCCGCCGGGTAGGCGTTGAAGCCGCCGACGATGAACATGTCCTTGATCCGGTCGGTGATCCGCAGATTGCCCGCCGCGTCCAGGACCCCCACATCACCGGTGCGCAGCCAGCCGTCCGGGGTGAACGCCTCCGCTGTCGCCTCCGGGGCCTCGAAGTACTCGCCCATGACGTTGAAGCCGCGCACCAGCACCTCCCCCGGCTCGCCCGGCGGGGCCGACACCCGTACCTCGGTGTCCGGGATCGCCCGGCCCGACGTCGAGGCGATGACCTCGACGCTGTCGTCGGCGCGGCACATCGTGACGATGCCGGACGCCTCGGAGAGGCCGTACGCCGTGATCACCGTCGCGATGCGCAGCTCCGAGCGCAGCCGCTCGACCAGTCGGAGCGGGACGACCGCCGCGCCCGTCACCACCAGGCGCAGTGCGCTCAGGTCGTGCTGGTCGCGGGACGGGTGGTCGAGCAGGGACTGGTGGAGGGTGGGCGGGCCCGGCAGCACCGAGATGCGTTCGGCGGTGACGTTGGCGAGCACGGTGTCCACATTGAAGACCGGCTGCGGCACCATCGTCGCACCCCGCATCAGACAGGCGATGATGCCCGCCTTGTAGCCGAAGGTGTGGAAGAACGGGTTCACGATCAGATAGCGGTCGCCCTCGCGCAGCCCGGCCAGCTCGCACCAGATGCCGTAGCAGCGCAGGGTCTGCGCATGGGTGATGACCGCGCCCTTGGGGCGGCCCGTGGTGCCCGAGGTGAAGATGATGTCCGAGGGCGAAGCGGAGTCGACCGCGTCCGCCCGCTCCCGTACCGCAGCGCCGGAGACGTGCTCGCCGCCCGCCAGGAAGTCCTTCCAGGTGCGGAAGGACTCGGGGGCGTCCTCGGACAGGACCACCACCTGCTCCAGCTGCGGCAGCCCGGGCAGCGGACCCGAGCCGCTCCCCGCGCCGGCCGCGCGGCGCAGCGAGGCCACGTACGAGGTGCCGAGGAAGGTGCCGGTGATGAAGAGCAGCCTGGCGCGGCTGCGTTCCAGGACGTACGCCGCCTCGGCGCCCTTGAAGCGGGTGTTCAGCGGGACCAGGACCGCGCCCGCCGTCACCGCGCCGAGCGCGGAGACGATCCACTCGACGGTGTTGGGTGCCCAGACCGCGACCCGGTCACCGGGGTTCACCCCGGATGCGATGCACGCGGCCGCCGCCCGCTCGACCCGTTCGCCCAACTCCGCGTAGGAGATCCGGGTACGGCCGTCGACGACCGCCTCCCGTTCGCCGTACCGTTCGGCAGCGGACCGCACCAGCGCCGGAATACTGCCCCACTCCACGTCCCCGCGCATCGTATGCCTCCCACAACCAGTAGCTGACTATCCGTCAGATTAGCTGTAGCCTTCCCCGCTGTCAGCAGTCATGACGTCCCCGGAGGTGGCGATGGCAGTGGCGACGCTCAAAGACGCAACGGCGATAGTCGGGATAGGCCAGACCGCGTTCGCCAAGCAACTCCCCGAATCCGAGAAGGCGCTGGCCTGCCGGGCGATCCTCGCCGCGCTCGACGACGCCGGTATCGCGCCGTCCGAGGTGGACGCGTTCTCCTCGTACACGATGGAGGACACCGACGAGGTCGAGGTCGCCAAGGCCGTCGGAGCCGGGGACGTGACCTTCTTCTCCAAGATCGGCTACGGCGGCGGCGGCTCCTGCGCGACCGTCGCACACCTCGCCGCGGCCGTCGCGACCGGACAGGCGAACGTCGGGGTCGCCTGGCGCTCGCGCAAACGCGGCAGCGGACCGCGCCCCTGGAAGAACACGGCGGTGCAGCTGCCGACCCCCGCCCAGTGGACCCGCCCGTTCGGCCTGCTGCGGCCCGCCGACGAGATCGGTATGCTGGCCCGCCGGTACATGCACGAGTACGGCGCCACCCGCGACCACCTCTTCAACGTCGCGCTGGCCTGCCGCAACCGCGCCAACCAGAACCCGGCCGCGATCATGTACGAGCGCCCGCTGACCCGCGACATGTATATGACCTCGCGGTGGATCAGCGAACCGCTCTGCCTCTTCGACAACTGCCTGGAGACGGACGGCGCCCTGGCCTGCGTCGTCGTCTCCGCCGAACGCGCCCGTGACTGCCGCCGCACGCCCGTGTACGTGCACGCGGCCGCCCAGGGCCTGCCCGCCCAGCACCACGGCATGGTCAACTACTGGAACGACGACCCGCTGACCGGGCCCGCCTGGACGGCGGCCCGGCACCTGTGGAAGCACGCCGACTTCGGCCCCGACGACGTGGACGTGGCGCAGATCTACGACGCCTTCACCCCGCTCGTCCCGCTCTCCCTGGAGGGATACGGCTTCTGCGGGCGCGGCGAGGGCGCCGGGTTCACCGAGGGCGGCGCCCTGGAGATCGGCGGCAGGCTGCCCCTCAACACCGGCGGCGGCGGTCTCAGCGAAGGCTATGTGCACGGCTTCAACCTCATCACCGAAGGCGTCAAACAGCTGCGCGGCAGCTCCACCGCCCAGGTGCCCGACGCCGGCACCTGCCTGGTCACGGCGGGCGAGTGCGTCCCCACATCCGCGATCCTGCTGAGGAGTTGAGTCCCGGTGCTCCAGCCAGAAACCGACGAGGACGGCGCGCCCTTCTGGGAGTACGCGGCCCGGCACGAACTGCGGGTCCAGTCCTGCGCACAGTGCTCGACGCTGCGCTTCCCGCCCCGCCCCTGCTGCCCGCAGTGCCAGTCCTTCGACAGTGAGTGGCAGCGGATGTCCGGGCGCGGCCGCATCTGGTCGTACGTCGTCCCGCACCCGCCGCTGCTGCCCGACTACGCGGCCCAGGCCCCGTACAACGCCGTCGTGGTGGAACTGTCCGACGCCCCGCACATCAGGCTCGTCGGCAACGTGGTGGCGAGCCCCGGCGCACCGCTGAACTCGGTGGATCCCGCACGGCTCCGTATCGGCGCCCGGGTGCAGGTCACCTTCGCCGAGGACGGCGGGACGACGCTGCCGCGCTGGCTCCTGGAGCGGCCATGAGCCTGCGCGTGGAGAGGAACCGGCAGACGGGCGTCGCGGTCGTCACCCTCGACCGGCCCGACCGGCTCAACGCCGTCGACCTGGCGACCGCCGGTGAACTGGCCGCCACCTGGCGGGACTTCCGCTTCGACTCCTCGGTACGGTCGGTCGTCGTCACCGGCGCCGGGACCCGGGCCTTCTGCACCGGCATCGACCGCTCGGCCGAGGTCCCGCAGCCGGCGTCCCCGTACTCCGTCGACGACCCGCTGATCGCCATCGGCCCGAAGGCCAACGACCTCTGGAAGCCGGTCGTCGCCGCGGTGCGCGGGATGGCCTGCGGCGGGGCGTTCTATCTGCTGGGCGAGGCGGAGTTCGTGATCGCGGCCGATGACGCCACCTTCTTCGACCCGCACACGACGTACGGCATGGTCAGCGCCTACGAGACCATCTACCTCGCCCAGCGGATGCCGTTCGGTGAGGTCGCCCGGATGGCCCTGATGGGGACGGCCGAGCGGATCTCGGCCCGGCGGGCGTACGAGACCGGTCTGGTCAGCGAGGTGACACCGGCCGGTGACGAGCTGGCGGCCGCGGTCGGCTGCGCCGAGACGATCGCCTCGTATCCGACGGATGCGGTGCAGGGGACCGTACGGGCGGTGTGGGCCGCGAAGGAGGCGGCCCGCGCCCAGGCTCTGGCGCAGGCCCCCCATCTCGTGGCACTCGGCAATCTGCCGCCGGAGCGGCAGTCCGCGCTGTTCGGCACCAGGAAGAGTGAGTTCCGGGTGCGGTAGGCGGGTGCGGCGGGTCGGTTCGGCGAGATCGGTTCCGCGAGGTCGGTTCGGCGGGCTGGGTACGGCGCGTCAGTACGCGTACTGGACCGAGTCGATGCGGCACCTCGTGACCGAGCCGGCGTCCGACGGGACCGTCATCGGCACCTTCACCGTCGCGCTGGAGTTGCCGTACACCGGGACGGTCGCGCTGCCGGTGTCCACGACGGAACCGCCGGCGCCGAGGAAACTCATGCTGACCCGGTAGGTGTTGCTGCCGCTCGCCGCACGGGCCGACACCCGTACGGTGGCGGCGGTCGCGCCCTTCTTGGCGCAGGTCACCACGGTGCCGGTGGCCTTGGGGTCGTGCGTCGCGGACGAGGACGTACGGCTGCTGGAGCCGCTCGACGAGCCGTAGGTGTTGTCGTCGTAGCTGTTGCTGTTGTTGCTGTTGTAGTGGTGCGTGGTGGAACTGCTGTGGCTCTTGCTGCTGGAGCAGCCGCCGCCGGAACTGTGGCTGTGGCCGTGACTGTGGCTGCTGTGGCGCGAGAAGCCCGTCAGAGCGAGGACCACCCCCACCAGAACGGCACCGAACCTCAGACGTCGCATGATCATGTCATCTCCCCCGTTTCGGCGGACACCGTAGCAGGGTGCGGCGGCAGGGCGCGTTCCGCTGTGGTGGCGGGGCCACGGACCCCGGCGTAGCGTCGAAACCGAGATCCGGCGGAGGAGACCGAAGATGATGCGCAATGTCCTTGGCTCTCTCGTCGCTCTCGTCGGAGCTGCGGCCGCCGTATACAGCCCCTTCCGTAACTGGTACGACGGCCGCCACGGCAGCGAGTACCGCATCCAGGACCTGTTCAACGGCATCACGGCGCACAAGCCGGACGCCGGGGGCTCCGTCCTGATCCCGTTCGCCTTCTCGGCCCTCCTCGTCCTGATCGGCATTCTGCTGCGCTCCCGTCTGCTGGTGACGCTGGCGGGCCTGGTCACTCTTGCCTTCACCGTGCTGTGGATGGTCCGCGTCGGCATCGCGGAGCACAGCCTGGCGATCAGCTCCGGCGGCCGCGGGCTGGGACTCGGCGTGGGGGACGCGCTGATCGGCGGGGTGCTGATGCTGCTGGGGGCGGGGCTGATGCGGGGGCGGCGGGTGCCTGTGGCTCCGGCCCCGGCTGCGGATCCGTACGCGGAGGCGGGTGCCGCGGGTCCGGCGGGGCCGCCGCCTGTGCAGCCGTCGGTGCCGCCGACAGGGCAGCCAGCAGGGCAGCCGCCTGTTGCTCGGCCCTATGAGCCGGGGGCGGAGCACGACACGTTGTCCTTCAGCTCGGCCGATCTGCCTGCGGAGCTGACAGCGCCTGAGGAGCCGGGGGAGACGGGGTCCGGTGGCGGGGCCACGCGGGCTCGGCCTCCGGGTGAGTGACCGCCTTCGGGGGCCTCTGCCCCCGGACCTCCGCTCCTCAATCTCCCCCCAGCCAACGCTGGGAGGTGCCCCCAGGAGGGGCTTGATGGGTCCGACCGGCCGGAGGGGCTTGAATGGCCCGACCGGCCGGGGGGCTTGAGTGGCCCGACCGGCCGGAGGGGGCTTGAGTGGCCCGGCAGGGCTCAGTTCGGGCGGCCCGTGCCCGTTCCCTTGGCGGCGTCCAGGGCGTAGACGCAGCGGTCCTTGCTACAGGCGTAGACGACTCCGCTGCGGACCACCGGTGAGCCGGTGATCTCGCCGCCCGTGGCGAGCTTCCAGCGGAGCTGGCCCCCTGCCGCGTCCAGTGTGTACAGACAGTGGTCCGCCGAGCCGAAGTGGATCCGGCCGTCCGCCACCACCGGCGCTCCGACCACCTCGCCGCCCGCCGCGAACCGCCACTTGGGGGTGCCGGTCACCGCGTCCAGCGTGTAGAGCGCGCTTCCGCTTCCCACATGGACATTGCCCTGCGCGACAAGGAGCGGGTGGAGGGACTGCCGGGACTCGGTGGCGATGCGCCAGCGGTCCTGGCCGGTCGTGACGTCGATGGCGTACACCGTGCCGAGGTAGTCGGCGAGGTAGACGCCGCCTCCGGCCACCGCGGGCCCCGGTGCGAAGGCCGGGGCCGACAGGAAGACCGCGGGGGCCTCGAAGTGCCAGCGGACCAGGCCGGACGCGCGGTCGACGGACAGGACGCGGGTCCCGGCCGCGATGTACACACAGCCGTCGTCGGCCGACGTCACCCGGACGGGCACTCCCCCGCACGCGGCGGCGTCGCCCACCGGGTACGACCAGCGCTCGGCGCCGGTACGGGGGTCGAGCGCGAAGAGCCTGGCGTCCTTCCAGACGTACACCGTGTCGCCGTGGATGGCGGGACCCGACTCCGGTGTCTCGAAGTCGGTCTGGGCGCCGCTCAGCTCCCACAGCTTGTCGCCGTTGGACGCCTCCCACGCCTGGACGCCGCCGCCCCTGGTGCCGGTGACGACCGTGCCGCGCTCGGCCTGGAGCGAGTACACCCACGCATCGGTCGAGAGGCGCCACAGGTCGGTGCCGTCGGTGCCGTTCAGCGCGTACAGCGTCGGCCCGTCCGACGCGTGGATCCGGCCGCCCGCGACGGCCATCGCCCACGCCACGTCCTTGGTCTTGAACTGGCGCCGGCCGCTGCCCACGTCCAGGGCGTGCACCTCGAAGGAGGTGACGTACAGCAGATCGCCGTCGACGGCCGGGGACCCCCAGACGTCGTTCGACATCCGGAAGCGCCAGGGCCGCCAGCGGACGGGCTCCTCCGGGGCCGCCCGGGGAGCGGGCGGCGCGGCTGTCGGGGGCGCGGCCTCCGCGCCGTGCCGGCC
>NZ_JAAGLN010000099.1 GCF_010548145.1 Streptomyces sp. SID10853 | reverse complement strand
TCGGCGCGTTCGCTCCGCTGTTCCTCGGCGCCTTCACCGTCGCCCTGTTCACCGCGGTCGGCGGCATGGTCTGCGCGGCCGGTGTGCCGCTGTCGCACACGGCCGGATATCTGGCCGTGGGCGCGATCGCCACCGGCAGTTTCGTACCGGGTCTGGCCTTCAGGCTCGCGGGGCTGCGGCTGCCGCCGCTGCCGTCCAGCGCCGGCGAACTCCAGGAGGGCATCGAGCCCTTCGAGGCCGAACGGGTCCGGGTGCGCGCCCGGCTGGCCGACGCGTACGCCACCGGCTGCTCAGCGGCGCTCGGGCTGGTCCTGGCGGGCTGTGTGACGGCGCTGCTCACCGGTCCCGCATCGGACGGCTGGCCCGCGCCGGTCCTCGGGGTGGCGCTCGGTGTACTGCTGCTCCTGCACACCCGGACCGTCGGCGGTGCCTGGCAGCGGCTGCTCCTGGCGGTGCCGGGTGCGTACGCGCTGGCCCTCGTGGCCTGCACGGAAGCGGTCGGCACCGGGCTGCCGGGCCGGCTGGAGGTCACCGGTGTCCTGACGGTCGCGGCGGCGGCCGCGATGATCGCCGCCTGGACGGTGCCCGGCCGCAGGCTGGTGCCGTACTGGGGGCGTGCGGCCGACATCCTGCACAGCCTGGCCGCACTCGTGCTGCTGCCGCTCGCGCTGCTGCTGGCCGGGGTGTTCGGCACGCTGCGCGGCATCTGGGGCTGACGGCCCGCCGGCGACGAGATCCGTGAAACCCGTAGTGAGTCCAGCCCGTGGTGAGCCCAGCCCGTAGTGAGCCCAGCCCGTGGTGAGCCCAGTGAGGAACGTGCATGCAGTCCAGGCGTGACCAGGTCCAGGCCCATATGTTCATCATGGGCAGGCTCTCCTCCGGTATGCAGCGCGCCGAGCCGGACGCACAGGAGACCCCGACCGCCCGTACCTGGCGCGGCATCATGTGGGGCCTGCTGGCGGCCGCTCTCGCCGCGCTGGTCACGACGTTGTACGGGCTGATATCGCCCGGCGGCGCGACGTCCTGGCGCACCGACGGGGCGCTCGTGGTGGTGAAGGACTCGGGGGCCCGTTACGTCTACGTCGGCGGCACGCTGCATCCCGTACTGAACGAGGCGTCGGCGCGGCTGCTGGCCGGGGACAGGATGACCGTCCAGCAGGTCGCCGCGGCCTCGCTCGGGGACACCCCGCGCGGGACACCGCTCGGCATCGTGGGCGCGCCAGACGGGCTGCCGAAGGGCGCGCTCGACCGGGGCACCTGGTCGGTGTGCGCGGGCCGCAAGGACACCGGAACCGGTGGCACCGGCACGGTCACCTCCGTGGTGATCGGCGCGGAGCCGGGCGGCGAGGGGCTGGGCGCGCACGACGGCGTGCTGGTGTCCTCACCCAGTGGCGGGGTCCAGATCCTCTGGCAGGGGCGGAGGTTCGCGGTCGACACGAAGCACGGCGGGGCCGCGGCGCTCGGCTGGGCGGGCACCGCCCCGTACCCGGTCGGGGACGCCTTCCTCGCCTCGCTCGCCGCCGGACCCGACCTGGCCGCCCCCGAGGTGCCGGGCCGGGGCGGGGCGGGGCCGCGGATCGAAGGGGCGGCGAGCCGGACCGGCCAGCTGTTCACCGCCGACGGCGGCCAGCACTATCTGCTGCGCGAGGACGGCCTCGTACCGCTGACCGACACCCTGCACCGGCTGCTGCTCGGCGACCCGCGCACCCAGGCGCAGGCGTACGGCGGCGGAGCGGTACGTGAACGGCCGGTGGGCCCTGCCGACCTGGCCGCCCATCAGGTCCCGGCGTCCGCCGGTGCCTCGCTCGCCGCCGACCTGCCCGCCACCGCACCGCACGTGGTGTCGGCCACCGCAGGTCAGGACGTGTGCGCGCGGGTCGCTTCCAGTGGCTCCGGGCACACCACGACAGTGGCGCTGGTCGCCGCCGCGCAGGTGCCGGGCGGGGCACCCGACGCCGAACCGGGCGTCCAGGCCGGGTGCCTGACGGCGGACCGGATCTGGGTGCGGCCGGGCGCGGGCGCCCTGGTGACGGCCCACTCGACGGCCGGGACCGGCTCCACCCGCTATCTGGTCACCGACGCGGGCGCCGCGTACCCGGTGCCGGACGACGACGCCCTCAAGCAGCTCGGCTACCCGGCGGGCGACGCCGTACGGCTGCCCGCGCCGCTGCTGGACCTGCTCCCGGCCGGGCCCGCCCTCGATCCGCAGGCGCTGGCGCGGGGCGGAATCGTACGGACCGGCCAATCCGCCGCTAAAGGCGCCGGAAGCGAAAGCGCCTCAGGCGCGGGGAAACAATCCAATGAACGATGCGTCAACAATTGAAGCCAAAGCTCAAGTGAAGATCAAATATTGTTCCAGCAGGGTCAGTTGAGCACTCTGATGAGTATCGTGGCGACACATGTCCGAATCCTGATTGAATGAGGCCGACCATGGGTGACAGCAGCACGCCTGGACTGTTCAACCGGCAGCAAGTGGACGTCGACAAGGCCCGCGCGGCTCTGGAGAACCACGTGGCCACCATGGCCCGCGCGGGCGCGACGGTGTCGGCGATCCACGACGACGTGCGCATGGCCTACGTCGCCGACTCGTCCAGCATCTTCAGCAGCAAGCTCCAGCAGTGGATGCAGGCGTACAACGACGTCAAGGGCAAGGTCGACGCCCTGCACGCCTCGCTGGTGGCGGCCGACTCCATCCACAACACCAGTGAGATGGACGCCTCCCAGTACGCGAGCGCGTGGGACGGCGGCGGCAGCGGCTACTACCAGGCACTCTCCGGCTGATCTCCGGCTGCTCCCCGGCCGGATCGCGTACAGCACTGCCTCCCCTCCCTCCCCACCTCCCGAAAGGACGACCGGACATGGCGGACGTCACACTCGAAGTCCAGCGCGCCAACGCGGCCATCGACGACATGGTCAAGGCCAACACGGACATGGTGAACGCGCTCACCGAACTGCTCAGCCAGCTCGGCCCCCTCAAGGCGTCCTTCTCGGGTCAGACCGCGACGGTGTACACGGACTTCCAGAACCAGGCCAACGCCGCCATCGAGACGATGAACTCGCAGTTCGGCATGGGTGCGCAGTCCCTGAAGGAAATGGTCGACGGCCAGGTCGCGGGTGACAAGCGCGGCTCCGGGATGTTCTGACCATGGCCAAGGACGAAGGCGACGACGATGAGGGCACCGGCACCTTCAAGGTGACCGAGGGCTGGCTCAAGGGCGAGGCCCGCACCAAGGTCCTCGGGCTCCGGGACCTGCTCCAGACGGGCCCCGACTACGCGACGCTGGGCGAATACGCGACGGAGTCCGGCGTCCACAAGGGGCTCCTCGCGGGCTCGGGCACCCTGGGGGCCGACGCGACGCTGCACAAGATGTTCACCCAGCTCTGCTCCAGCTTCAAGACGCAGCTGGACGCGCTGGGGAACGGTTTCAACACCCTCTCGATCGACATGGCGACCGTCGACACCATCCTCCAGAACAGCGAGGACGAAGCCGCCCTGACGGCCGCGCAGATGAACATGGAGCTGGCGAGCGCGCTCAAGGCGTTCGGCGGCACGTCCACGACCGCCCCTCCCACGTAACTCCAGTACCCCGCCACCGGCACCGCCCGGCGTCAGCGCCCGGGCGGTGCCGGCCCGGCCGGCGTCGCCACCGCCCGGCCTCCGGACCGCTCGACCGTCTGCATCGCACCGTAAGGAATCCACCATGGCCGACCCGAAGCCGGAGGACTCGTTCCCCGACCGGAAGTGGGAGGAGGCACTCGCGTTCGTCGCCCCCAAGGACGGCGATCTGGCCAAGGTGACCAACCGCACGGATGTGACCAAGGACCCCTGGTTCAAGGCCGACCACGTGGTCAATCCAACGTCGCATCGCGATGCCGGCAATCCCGGCGGCTATGACTACGGCTGGTCGCAGGGCTGGAGCAGGACCAGCTACGTGCAGCCCACCACCACGGGGAGCGGCGGGCCTACCACCACGGACTACACGTACCAGATCGGGTTCAGCCTGACGCCCGAAGCCGGGGAGAACGGCCCGGACACCGCGCTGTCCAAGTTCATCCACGAACCCTGGGCCATCATCGGCCCGCCGTTGAACACCCTCATCGGCAACTCGTCGGTCAGCGTGGGCAGTTTCGACGACGGCGCGATGATGCTGCGCAACGTCCTCAACCACATGGACTTCGTCGAGAACGACATCAAGTCCTGGGTCAAGGACATCAACGTGCCGGACTCCGAGATGCAGGGCACGGCGGCCGGAGCCTTCAAGCGGGTCCTCGTGGCCGTGCAGCAGCAGGTGGCCTACCTCCACCAGGAGGTGATGAGCTACGGGGACATCCCGACTCTCATCGACAGTGCGCGGGTCAAGATCCACGAGGCGATGCTCGCACTGGTCAACGCGGCCGACGCCTACCGCAACGCCCCGGGCGCCTGGCCCGCCACGCATGTCCACGACACGTTCTTCGGTGCGCTCGCCACCGCCACACTCCAGTTCGACGCGGCCGGTGACCCCTTTCTCGATGTGCCGGGTCTCGGGGATCCGACGAAGCCGGACTTCTGGTCCACGCTGGAGCAGAAGTCGAAGGACGCCTGGCTGAAGGGGGTGGCGGACTCGCTCGACACCGTCGCCAAGCCGCAGATGGGTTACGTGCAGACCGCCTACCAGGCCGCGATCGACGTGATCCCGCCGACGGCCATCACCATGCCGCCGTACCGCGATCTCAACGCGCCGAAGCCACCCGGCAACGACACCGACGCCCCGCCACCGCCCGGTAACGACACGGACGTACCGCCGCCGCCCGGCGGCAACGACACCGACGTACCCCCGCCCGGCAACGACACCGACGCGCCTCCCGGCGGCGGCGACGACACGACGCAGGCTCCGCCGCCCCCGACCTCGAAGGTCGACGGGCCGCCGAAGACCGAATCCAATGTCCCGCCCCCGCCGCCGCAGTCGAAGACGGACGGCCCGCCGCAGACCGGCGGCGACAACACCGGCGCGAACAACACGCTGCTCGACAAGAACAACCAGGCGATCAAGGACGCGAAGGGCAACGAGACCCAGATCCCGCCCGGGTCCCACATCAACAAGGACGGCACGATCACCGGGCCCGACGGCAAGCTGCTGCTGGGCGCCGACAAGAAGCCCGTCGTGGCGCCGCCGAACTCCCACATCGGCAGCAACAGCTACGCGACCGGCAACAGCGGCAGCACCAGCAAGCAGCAGCTGAAGGAACAGCAGGAACTACAGCAACAGCAGCTGAAACAGCAGAAGTCCAACCAGCAGCAGCAGCTGAGGGACCAGCAGGAACTGCAGGAGAAGCAGCTGAAGCAGCGGAAGGCGCAGGAGGCCCAGGAGGTCGAGCAGGAGAAGGCTTACCAACAGGCCCTCTCCCACGTCCGCGGTCAGGCCCGTACCGAGACCAGCGGCAACGGGTACGGGACCGGGGGCGGCGGCAGGAACAAGCTGAACCTGGAGGAGCCGCCGCCCCGGGCCGCCGAGAAGTTCCCCGGCAGCCGGACCACCGGCGAGCCCTCCACCGCGATATCCGACCGCGTCCGGACGCGCACCTCGTCCGGCGCTGAGCCCGATCTCGCCGCCGAGACCGCGGTCAGGGAGTCATCGGCGATGAACCGCACGTCGTCCAACGGCCAGCCGATGATGCCGCCCATGGGGGGCGGCGGAGGCGGCGGGGGCGGCGGCGGGCGGGACCGCGAGCGCCGCACCTGGCTCGCGGAGGACGAGGAGACCTGGGGTACGTCCCAGCAAGCTGCACCAGGAGTGATCGGCTGATGGATTCCGGATTCCAGTCCCAGCTCGACGAGATGATGGGCAAGCTCCGGGAGCACCGCGACTCCCTCATCGCGGCCCAGCGCGAGCTGGCCGAGTACACCGTCACCGTGCAGTCGAAGGACAGGATGGTGACGGTCGTCGCGGGCGCCCAGGGAGACGTACGGGAGATCAAGTTCCATACGGACGGCTACCGCGACATGGCCCCGGCCGAGCTGGGGGCCGCGCTGGTCGAGGTCATCGGGCAGGCCAGGGAGCAGGCGGGGCAGAAGGTACGCGAGACCGCGTCGCCGTTCCGTGGTGCGGGCGCCGCGCTGCGCAAGTCGATGACCGGCGGCAGTGAACTGGACGATCTGATGGGCCCGTTGCGCGACATGTGGGCCGGACCCGCGGGCGCCGGCGGCTCCGCACCGGGCGGCAGCGGCAGCGCGGGCCGGGGCGCGGGCGGGAACGGCCCGGGCAGGGGCGCCGGCCAGAACCCCGCGGCCAAGGGGAAGGGCGGTACCGCCGATGGCTGAGCAGATCACCACCATCGACCAGCTCAAGCAGCAGTTCGCGCAGTACCCGCAGATCGGGACGCTGATCAAGCAGATCGGCGACTACCTGGACCAGATCGACAAGATCAATATCGATGGCGGCGGCAAGGACGACGACATCGCCAAGCAGTACCACGAGACCATCGACCCCGGTATGACCCATCTCCGCGACCTGCTGACCATGCTCAAGACCCTGGTCGACCAGGTCGGGTACACGGGATCCGACGTGATGGGCCTGTTCGACCGGGTCGAGGACGAGGCCAAGGACCTCGCGAACAGCTGGCAGAGCGACGCCACATGATGGGGCCGCGCGGATGCTGACCCCCGATCCCGCGGTCGAGTGGGTGATGCATGCCCTCACCGGCATGAAGTGGCCACAGGCCAACGAGGACGAGCTGCGGCACGCGGCGGATCTCTACGACTCCGTGGGCGAGGACTACAAACAGCTCGACGACCAGCTCGTGCTGTTGCTCCAGAGCATCCAGAACAACTTCGAGGGCGACGCGGCCAACGCCTTCCTCCAGTTGGGCCAGGTCATCGCGGGCGGCGACGACTCGTTCCTCGACGCGGCGGCCGAACAGTCACAGACCATGGCGAAGGCCGCCCGGGACACCGCGAACCAGGCCGAGTACACGAAGTGGATGATGCTCGCCCAGCTCATCGAGCTGCTGGCCGAGTTCATGTACGCCATGGCGTTCTCGTGGGTGCCCGGCCTCGGCGAGGCCCTGATGTCGGAACTGAGCTGGCGCACCCTCTTCACCCGGCTGTTCCTCAAGGCGCTGATCAAGGAGCTGATCAAGAGGATCGCCCAGCACGTCGCGCTCGGTGTCGGCATGGGCATAGCGATGGACCGGATCATCCAGCTGGTCCAGATGGGAGAGGGCCACCGGGACAGCTTCGACAACAAGCTGCTGCTGGACGCGGTCAAGTTCGGCGCCATCCAGGGCCTGGTCACCGGTCCGCTCAGCCTGCTCGCCCCGGGGCTCGGCAAGTGGCTGGGCAACAAGATCGGCACGGGCCTTTCGAAGATCCTCACCAAGGAACTGAACACGGCCTTCAAGACCCTGGAGAAGGCCGGGGGCAAGGGCGCGGGCGACCTGGCCAAGAACGTGGCCAAGATCCTCGCCGACCACGACCTCAACCTCACCAAGGGCTTCACCAAGGTCGGGGGCAAGGAGTTCGCCAAGGGCGCGAGCGAGAACTTCATCAGGAACATGGGCAAGGAGTTCGCCAAAACCCCCTTCAACGGGCTGACGAAGGAGGAGGCCCGTCAGGTCGGGAAGACCTGGGCCAAGACCGTCACCGAGCACTGGTCGGGCCCGGCCAAGGGCGCCGCGGAAGCGCTCAGCAAGGAACTCACCAAGGAGCTGAGCGGCAAGGTCGACAAGACCGCGCTGAAGGCGCTCGCCGACGACATGCCCCAGGCCCTGATGCACGCGGGATACCAGGGCAACAAACGCTTCCGGCTGGGCGAGGTGGGCAGTGGGCTGCTCGTCGAGTCCATCGGCCAGAACCTCGGTGAGGGCTTCTACAACCTGATCTACCAGGACGGCTTCTCCACGTCGTGGGACACGTTCGTCGCGGGCATGCTGACCGGCGGACTGAGCCACGCGGGACACGTCTACCTCGTCCATCCCGTCGTGCATGCCATGTCCCACCACTTCGACCTGTCGGGGCTCGACGGCGGCTTCGACAAGGGGCTGGGCAAGAACCTGGACCTGGATCCGGGTCTGGACAGGAACCAGGACGACGGCCTCGACCATCTCGATGTCGAGGACGACCCCGACTATTTCGACCTGAGCGACGACGACCACGAGAGCCACACCGACAGCCAGAGCGACACGGAGTCGCTGTACGGCGGTCAGACGGTCACGTCCCACGACCCGGTGGTACCGGTGAAGCCCGTGGCGACGACCTCGTCGGACACGACGCTCCGGACCACCGACCACACGCAGCACACGGACACCACGCAGCACACGAGCGTCGCGCAGCACACGGACACTACGCAGCACACGGACGTCGCGCAGGCCGCGTCGAATCCTTCCGTACCCCCGGTCACCCCGGCATCGGCCACCCCGCCGAACCTGTCGTCGCCCTCGCAGTCACCGACGGTCAACACGCCCCAGGCGCAGCCCGTGCCGCCCGTGCGGCCGCGCCCGAACCAGTCTCCGCCGCTGCCGGACAACGCCGGAGGCAGCGGCATCGAACTGAAGCCGCTGCCGCGTCCGACGACATCGGCGGAGCCCCTGCCCAGCCAGTTCGACGCGTCGCTCACGCAGACCACGGAACCGGTCACCCACACGGACACGGTGGACGAGATCACCGAGGCGGTCACGGATACGGCATCCCCGGTGGAGCCGCTGCCCCACGACGCCCTCGTCCCCACCGTGCAGCACCAGCAATCCGTGCAGCACCAGCAGACCGGACAACACGAGCAGTCGGACCAGCACCAGCAGACCGGACACCAACTGCAGTCTGACCAGCACCAGCAGACCGACCAGGAGGCCGACCAGCAGAACCCGGGCGACGCCCCCGCACACGACCCCGCCCTGACGCCGCCCGAGCAGGGCCCCAAGCAGGTCCCGGAGGGAAGCCCCCGCCCTCCTCTCTGGCAGCACGACGTGAGTCAGTACGTCAAGAATCCCGCCGCCCGGGAGACGCTCCCCACCGGCTCCACCGCGGGCCACGGCCGCACCGAGCTGCACCAGCCGGCCAACGGCGAGAGCATCGGCAGCATTCTGTACGGCCGGCTCAGCGGCAGGCTCGGCCGCGAGCGTGCCGACTCGTCCGTGATCGGGCAGATCGACGACGCGCTGGCCAGGAATCCCGGCTCGTTCCTCGGCGACGGCCACCGCTTCGTGATCAGGCACAGCGTCCCCCACTCCCTCAAGGTGAGCCTCACCAGGGCCAAGCGGACCGTGATGACCGTCAAGGCCATCCCGTACGCCGACGCGTGGACCCACCACCCCGACCTGAAGAGCGACGACCCGGACCGGCCCGACCCCAACGCCCGCGACCCGCACAAGCTGGACACCTCACAGCAGTTCCAGCAGCAGACCGGTACCAACACCGGCACGTCCCGGGGCACCAGTGCTCAAGTGGCGCTCTCCACCGGGGCCCTGCCGTCCGCCACCCGGGTGCTGGTGGAGATCCGCGGGGGCGCCGGCCACAACCAGAAGCATGTCGTCGGCGGCCACGACCAGCGTACGTACCAGCGTGAGACCCGTACGACGGGCGGCACCGAGCTCTTCCGGCAGGACGTCTACTACCAGGTCGAGTTCCATGAGCACGCGGGCATCGAGTCCTTCGGTACGGGCGTCAGGAACGGGATGACGACCCGGGTCTCCCAGGGCTCCGCCGTGCCCAAGGAGACGGAGCTGCGTGTCCCGCGCCACTTCACCCCGCCGCCCGGCTCGCCGCTGGGCTCCCCGAGCACCGAGGGCTTCGGACCGGTGAAGGGCATCTTCGACTGGGCGGTCCAGCGGGTCGGGGCCAAGCCGGGCGGGTACAAGCACAAGCAGCTCAGCGACTACTTCAGCACGGACCACTTCCACGGCAGGTCCGACGAGATGGCCCGTGGGCCGCTGCCGCCGCTCGACGTACGCCGGCGCAACGGCACATCGGCCGGCAGCTTCCACGTGGGCAGGGCGCAATCCGGTGAGCACCATCTGATCGAGGTCGTGGACGACGCGGAGCTGCGCATCACGGATGCCATCACCGTGAAGAGCGAGATCCTGGTCCAGGACAACCGGCGTTATGTGGTGGCCTTCTTCGGCGGTTCGCGGTTCGCGATCCCGACCGAGCACGCGCCGCACATCTTCATGCAGCTCGGGCTGACCCTCCAGTACAGCCATGACTCCAGCGAGGTCACGCTCCAGGGCGGCAGCGTGGGCCGCAAGATCACCGGGCGGGTCAAGGGGAGTCCGACGGCCCTCTACCTCCAGGAGCTGAAGGTCCCCGTCACCTTCGACGGCCGCACGGAGACCTTCGACACCTGGAGCCTCGTACGGCTGCCGGTGCGCGAGGCGCGCGAGCGGGCGGGCTGGGACCCCGACATCCACACCCGCCCGGAGGGCAGCGAGCCGCCGCTGCCCGCGCACTGGCGCGACGGCGACTACGACCTCACGCACACCAGGGCCACCGACCTCGTCATCGGCGACGCCCACGACGGGGACCCGGCCTCCCCCAACGTGCTCATCGACCGGGTGCTCGACTGGATCAGCACGACACACGGCGATTCGGTGCTGGTCACCCCGCGCCCGGGAACGGACCGGGCCAATCTGCGCGGTCGCTGGACCAAGTTCACCCAGGCCATCAGCGGCGAGCGCAGGCGTGCGGAGCAGAACACCCGCATCATCATGGCCAAGTTCGACGAACGGAACCTGTCGACGACGCTCAACGAACTCGCCCACGACGGACTGTCCGTCAAGCTGTTCGGCACCAACCTGACCAAGCAGCGCTTCTTCGAACTGAACCTGAAGGCCGATCTCGACCGGCCGGTCTACCGGGGCACCGACCGCGACGGGATGACCCGCCAGGTCAACAACGCCGGCCAGCGGGTGGGAAATGCCCACAGCACCACGCGCACCTTCGGCGTCCAGGCGGGCGGCACCGTCGAGCTGCGCTCGGACGAGACGTTCCTTACCGGTACGCCGGACCACATCGGCGTGCTGGGGGCCAGGGCGGGCGCGACCCGCCAGCACAACCGGAGCAACGGCACCATGGCGACGGCCGGCCGTGAGGACGCGACGGCCAGCCCGGCCGGAGTGCACTCCTTCCGGGCGACCGGCCGGTTCAGGGCCGAACTGGTCGGCGCGCACCAGTGGCACACCCCGTTCCAGGCCGTCACGTTCGGCCGGGCGGGCCGCAAGATCCACGAACCGGCCACCGTGGGCGGCCCCGGCGCCACACTCGGCGAGTTCAGCGTGCAGCTCCATCTCTCGGAGCAGCACATGCCGAAGCTCGACCCGCACGCGGAGGGCGCGGCCAATCCGTACGCCTCCGGGCGCCCGACCACATCGGAGCCGCTGACCGGCACCGATGACCTGGCCGATGATCTGTGGGCGCCGTCGGAGTGGCAGCGCGGCGACTCGCTCAGGAACATCCCGGTCGTCACCCTCTTCGTGCCGACGGACGAGCACATCCTGGCGGCGGGCCCCCTGGTCGCGGACCGGGCGACCCGCGGTGAGTGGTCGCTGACGACCCCGGGGACCAGCCAGCACCAGCGGATGAGGAACGCCTTCGGCTCGACGGCGCTGACGTCCGACGCCGACCAGGTGTTCTCCCCGATGGGCAAGCACCTCGACGACCTGCGCGCCCCCGGTTTCCTGTACGGGGCGACGGGCGGCATACGCCTCGTCGGGCGGCGTGGGAACCCGACCGCCGTGAGCGGTCCCGTCGACCTCAAGCCGGAGCAGAACAAGAGCCTGGACCTGGCGGTCTCCGGCGGCGACGGCAAGGGCTGGGTGCTGTCGTTCGACCTGACGGCGGGGCACTTCCCCGCACAGGACACGCCGGTGCCCACCACGACGCGTTACGGCTTCGGATTCACCCCGTACCAGCGCTCCAGCATGACCTCGAAGGGCGGCGGCCGCACCACCAGCCGGTCGGTCAACGTCGTACCGGAGAACGGCCGTTGGGTCCCGGTCACCGCGGACGCGGAGTACCGCTTCGAGATGTCGGGCGACAAGCTCGGTGTCCTCACCCCGTTCCGCTCGAAGCTCCCCGCGTGGACCGGGCAGCTGGTGAACAAGGCGAACGCCTGGCGCGGGCTGGTCTCGGAACAGGCGGCTCACGCGCTGAATCTGTTCGACACCGGCATCCCGAAGGTGGCCGCTCTCGCCGAAGGGGCCGGGATCTGGTCGCACCACGCGTGGTTCAAGGAGAGCCCCCTCGGGGTCGTCCCGGTGTCGGCACCGAGCCAGGAGCACACGAACCGGGCGCAGTTGATGCAGACCCTGCGCGGTCTGCGGTTCACCCGCAACAGCCTGGAGTCGGTCAGGACCCTGCTGTCGGAGCGGCACGGGCAGGCCATGATCGAGTCGGGCATTCCGCAGCAGTACCGGGGCCGCGCGCCCTGGCGCGGTTTCACCGACAGCCTCCCGCTCGGGGGCAAGGAATACCGGGTCACGGTGAAGCAGGTACCCGGCAGACGGACGGTCGAGGACTTCGGCTTCGGCGATGTGGAGAGCGGCCAGTCCGTCACCACGAACACCAGCGCGTCGCGGGCCGTCACCCGCTCCCGCGGTATCTCCGCGAACGCCGCGGAACGCGTCACCGGGCCGAACGGTTCGCTGGGCGGCCCGGTGGGGAACACCGGTGGCTCAGGAGGGAAGAACGGCGGCCAGACCGGCTCCGGTTCGGACACGGTGTCGCAGACGACGGTCATCCCAGGCCCCATCGCCACCGTCTCGACCTCGTACGACGTCGTGGTCACGGTCCTGGACAAGAAGGGCGCGGTCGTACTGGAACAGACCTGGCCCGCGGGCAGCGCCAAGAGCCAGGAGCCGCTGGCGCTGCTCAGGCCGGGCGGTGAGCGCGAGGGCGATGTCCACACACCGCCGCCCGCCGCCGTGCACGTGTGGCCTTCGAGGACCACGACGCCGGACCGGGTCCGTACACGCATCGCGGATCACCGGTCCGGCAGCAACCGCCCGGCCCAGCTGGTCCCCGGCAACGGAGTGCACTTCACCCGCGTGCTGGGCTCGGCGAACGTCGTGGATCTGGCCCACATCACCCTGGCGAAGGCCGGGGACGTGAGCCTGAACGGTGGTCACGCGGGCAAGGGGGCCGAGACCCAGGGGCAGCTCACCGGTGACGGGCTGGCCGAGGCCCGTGCCAAGGCCGCGAACGTCAGCCTGCTCTCCCCCGGCAAGGGCAGCGGCGACACGCTGACGGCCGGCACCAACGAGCTCTCCCTGACCGGTGCACTCATCGACGGCTCCGCGCTGGGCGAGCAGGGCTACCGTCCGCTCGGCCTGACCGAGACCACGTTCTTCGGCGGTGCCACCGGCACCCTGCAGCTCCACCCCGCCTTCGACCTGTCGGGGGCCGAGCTCCTGGCGACGGCGGACGTACGGATGGAGTACGGCACCGGCACGGGCGAGAGCTTCGACGTGGCCGACGGGCGGTCCGGCAGCGGGAACAGCGGGCTGGGCGGTGACGCCATCGGGGCCGACTCGTACAAGACGACCTACCAGGTCACCCCGCTCATCGCACCAGGCGTCGGCTCGTCGGAGGAGTTCAAGTTCAACGAGGCGACCGCCGCCAAGATCAATATGAAGCCGAACACCGGTCGGGCGTTCCTCTTCTCCGTACCCACGAAGTGGCTGGCCGTCGCCGGGGTGCACCGCCATGTCAAGGACAGCTCGGCCGGCCGGCTGGTGACCCGCGGTACGACCTGGAACGGCTACGACCCGCCGGGCGTCCAGGCCGGTGAGACGGACACCGCGGTGCTCGCCTGGATCCGCGAGGACGTGGCCCGTGGCCTGGGGCTCATCACCCCGCAGAACCACCCCGCGAAACTGTCCAGGCAGTGGGACGACACAGCCAAGGGGTGGAACGCGTGGAAGGCGAACCACGACGCGTACTGGAACGCGTACCGCCCGCTGACCGACCTGGCGTTCGCGGTGCGGGACGCCCAGCACCGGCGGGACTCGGCGGCCACTCCCGAGGCACGGCAGGCCGCGGAACGGGCGCTGCGCGCGGCGCGGGCCGAGCTGGAATCGGTACGGGAGACGGTCCGGCCCGAGCTGGACGCGCTGGAGCAGAAGCTGAAGGCCGCGGGCGAGCAGTACCACGCGCTGCGGTCGGCAGCCGACGCCCTCAACGACTGGTACCGGCTCCCGGAGAGCGAGCGCTCCGCGACGGAGCCCGACGTGCGGGCCTACGACGCGTCCGTGGAGCACGACCACGGCGTGGAGAAGCCGGAACACCCGGCCGAGTACACCGAGTCCACGGACGAGCAGGGTGAGATCACCGGTCTGGAGGACCTGGCGTCCGGGCGGATCCACCCGGTCGGCCCGGTCTCGCACGACGGCAACGGCTTCTTCCACTCCCTCGCGGAACACCTGGTCCGGATCGACCCGGACCTGCTGGAGCAGCAGGGCATCACCGTGCCGGCCGGCCACGACCTGTCGGGGGTCGCGGGCGAGCTGCGCACCCTGTTCGGCAGGACCCTCCGCGAGAGCGGGAACAGCCCGCTGGCCGATTACACCCACCCGGACCTCACCGACACGTTCGAGGAGGAGGAGGTCCGCGCGGCCGGGCTGGGGAGCCTGGTGGACGGCACGGACGCCCAGAGCCGGGAGTACAGGGAAGGCAAGTGGATTCCGCACTCGGCGGGCGCCCCGAGCGAGAACCACCGTGCGGTCCTGCCCCCGGAGCAGCGGACCGCTCTCGCCGCATCGCAGACGGAACGGCCCGCCGACGAGAAGACCGCGGCCGAGTACAGCGCCGGTGACCTCTACCCGCCGCTGGCCGCCCGGCTGTTCGGGGTGCCGGTGACGGTGCTGGTGGACGGCAGGCGTCATACGTTCATGCCCGACGGGAGCGAGGCCACGGGCGGCGAGGGCGCCGACGGTGTCGAACTGCTGCTGAAGGACGGCCACTACCGGCATGTGGACCGGACCAGGGACCTGAGGCCGCCGCAGGATCCGCCGTCCGACGACGACGCGGACACCGACACCGACGACGGCACCCGCTCCGTGTCCGACGAGGGATCCGAAGACGGATCCGAGCCCGGTACACCCCGCCCGGTGCTCAAGGTGCCGGACGACGGCTATGCGCAGCTCACTTCACTCCTGGTCAGCGCCCCCGAGGCGGTCAGGCCGAAGCTCCCCCACATCGGGCCGAGACTGCGGGACCTGGTCGGCTCCCCCGGTCGGCTGCGCGCCGCCGCATCCGCCGCGTCCGGCGTCGAGCACCACCAGGATCTGCACACGCTGGTGCTCGGCATGAAGGAGGCCGTACACGCCCATGTGCGGGACCTGGGCCCGCAGGGGCTCGCCGAACTGCTCCCCGATCTGGTCCCGGAGTTCACCCGGGGCAACCCGCGCGCCGCGCACCGGGCCCAGAACCTCCTGTTCAAGGAGGTCACGTCGGCCGTCGCCGCCTGGGAGCACAGCGGGGACTCCCCCTGGTCGAGGAGCTTCCTGCCGCTGCTGGCCGGGACGTTCGGGGTGGACATCACCGTGCACACCGCGCCGTCCGGCGGGAATCCAGGCCGAGGTCCCGGCGGAAGCTCCGGCGGAGGCCCCGGCAGGACGGACAGGTTCCGGCCGCCGCCGGGTACCGGTGCGCCGTTCTCCGTACACCTCCAGCGGAACGGTTCGCACTTCGACGGGACGACGGAGCCGGCCGCTCCCCGTCCGCGCACCCAGTCGTCCGGCATCCCGAACAGTTCGCCGAACGCGCCTCTGCTGACGACGCGGCACACCAGCGCGCACGGATCCCCGGCACCGGCCCGCCCGCACAGCCCCGCCCCCACGCCCACCGCGCCCGCTCCCACGCCCACCGCCGACTACTCGGTCGCCGAACTCCCCCCGGCGCCCCGCCCCCAGCCGGTCACCGAGGTCCGTTCGCTGGGCACGGCCGAGATCCGGCCCCCCAGTGACCTGACCATGACCATGGGCGGGGCCGCCGCGTCCGTCGCGGAGCGCGGGTTCGCCGTGGAACGCGTCCTGCTCAGCGACGGCAGTGTGCGCTCCGACGTCACCGTGCGCATCCATCTGGATCTCCAGCCGGGCGCCACCGAGAACCACGTCACACACGCCAGGGACATGGCGGAGCGCGGCATCAATACGTACTTCAACGCCCCGAAGCACCGCCTCCCCAACGGGGATCTGCTGCGAGTGAGGGTGGAGTTCGTCGGTGATCCCGCGCAGGCGCACCACACGGTGGAGCTGCACTCCGACCCGGACAGGGACGGCCGGGACGACAGCGCCACCTGGTACGTCACGGAGAGCGGCGAGGATGCCGTCGACAAGTCGTACGTCATCGCGCACGAGACCGGCCACCTCCTGGGCTTCCAGGACCAGTACCGCGAGTCGAGGGAGGACGTGCCGCTCCGGCCGGTGCACGACGACCACTCACTGATGTCCGGCTTCGGCGTCGACGACGCGGGTCTCGTGCAGTTCAGCATGGATCACCAGGCCGGCGCCGGGCGCCTCTCGCCGTCGCTGCGGGTCATGCCCCGTGACCTGCTGCTGCTCTCCACCGCGATCGACCACGCCTGGGCGCACACCCCCGGCACGGGCGAGGTCCCGCACGCCGGGACCAGGGCGCACATCCCGCTCGACGTACGGGAACGGGTCCTGCGCGGCAACCCCCGCACCGGCACCACCGGGCTGCTCGCCCCCCGCGGCCCCTCCGGACGTCTCCGCCCCGAAGCCACCGGGCCGCTCCATCCCAACGGCACCTACCCAGCGGGCAGACGCCCGGACGGCAGCGAGCAGACCATGTTCCCCGACCACTGGAGCCCCGACGAAGTCCTGCACGCCGTCCGCCAGGTCTACCTCGACCACATCAGGACCGGCAGCCTCACCACCGACACCGTACGGTCCGAACGCCACGGACGCCCGGTGCGTTCCGGGCGCAGGACATTCGACGGCGTCTACCAGGGCGTACGTATCACCGGCACCGCCGACGCCACCGGCACCATCACCGACTTCGCACCCCACCCCGACCAGAGCGGCCTGCGGCCGCCCACCCACCTGGAGCCGCCACCGCCCCGCGGTCCGTCCGACGACCCCGCCTACGGGGACGCCGTACAGCGCTTCCTGACCTTCGGCTCCGCCTCCGCCGGAACCGGCGTCCACTACACGCTGCCGAATGACACCGGGGCCGTCGCGCAGGGCAGCCACGGCGCCTTCATCGAACCGCTGTGGCCCGCCCATCCGAACGGCACCCAGTGGGCCACGGTCCTGTTCAGGGACCCGAATCTGCGGGGGCGGACGGCACAGGCCGCAGCCAACGGCGCCCCGCCGCCGCTCGAATGGCAGCGCAGCGACCGGGGGAACGGGACCGTGTTCACCGACGACGGTGTGACGGCCACCGGTCATCTCCTCTTCCCCTACCACTGGTCGCCGTCCGATCTCCGGGAGGCGGTGACCGGAGCCCACCGCGCCGCACGCGCCGCCGGTTCATGGGTGGACGTCCCGGAGGGCGGCTATCTGTGGGAGGGCGTGCACAACGGCGTACGGATGCACGGGCACGTCCGCGACGGCGAGCACCTGTGGGTCCGGCCCTCGACGCACCAGCCGCTGCTCTCCGCCACGTCCACCGACGTGCTCGCGGTCACCGCTCCCCTGCACATCTCCCTGAACGCACCGGACGGCACTCCGGCGCCGTTCCGCGTCCAGCGGGTGATCCACGAGGACAGCACCCTGGGGCTGCGCATCACCCGAGTCCTGCCGCATCCCCCGCTGGCAGACGGGTTCCGCGAACACCTCCTCGCCCATCTGCTGCCGGGCGTACGTGAGCAGTTGGCCAACAGCTTCGATCAGCTCTCCCCCACCGGAAGTCGTGAACTGGGCCTGGTCACCTTCGACATCGAGCTGTCACCGGCCGACGATCCGGCGATGGAATTCGGGGAGGGTTCCGAACTGGTCAGGCTCGGGCAGTCCGACGAGGACCTGAGCCCCCTCCTGCCGGATCTGATGACGGTCGACTCCGCCGACGGAGCGGCCATGGACGCCTTCCTGCACGGCATCACGGACCTGCTGCCGCCGCTGTCGGACCGGCCGGCCGACTGGCAGGGCCGGCAAGCCGGTAACGCAGCGCAGAACCCCGTCCTGAAGGCGGTCTGGGAGTCGGACGTGACGACTTCGGTCCACCGCAACACCCCGGCCGGGATACTCGACGAGCCTGGCGTACGGGAGCTGCTGGCCCAGCACCGGGGCCAGAACACGCCGGGCCCGCTCACGAACACGGGCCCGGACACGGCCATCAGCCCCCACCGCAGGGCCGCGGCGGCCCGGGCACTCGGACTGCGGCCCGCGGACCTCACCAGCGTCCAGGAGGCCCTGCGGGGGACCGTCCCCCTCCGCACGGCCCTCAGGTCACTCAGGCAACTGGCCGCCCGGATGGGCGTCGGGAACTCCACGCGCGAGCTCGTGAAGCAGATGACCGATATCGGGGTGCCGCTCTCCGAGTGGTGGCACTTCTCGTCGTATCTGCACACCAAGGGGCAGACGATGTCCAAGGTGGCCGTCATGGATCCGGCCAGGGCCAAGAGGCTGTACGAGGACTCGCGCGCCGAACCGCTGCCGGGCGTCCCTGACGACACGCGGTTCCTGGCCTCCACGCTGGGCATGCACCCGAACTATCTGCAGCGGTTGGCCGACGCCCTCCACCTGGACCCGGACGACGTCGTCGGCCTGGGCACGTACGAGACCTTCCGGCAGCAGCCCCACTCGCCCGAGGCCCTGGCGCGGAACTACTGGATCGACAACCATCAGAGGCTGGAGAATGCCCGCTTCGCCCGCAGCCGGGCCCGGTTCGACACGGTCGCCGACGAACTGCTGGGCAGCGCCCCCGGCCTCACCGATGCGCGATACCGCTCCTTCATGCACTGGTCCGAGGTCGCCGGCGAGGGGCTGCACCTCTTCACCGACCGGCGTCTGCGCGAGCTGGTGGAGCACTGGCGGGTGGAAACGAATGACGGCACCGGCCATGTACCCGCTGACTACGACCCGGTCGAGGAGAGGGCGCGGTACGCCGGGCTGCTCCATCTGGCCGACACGTCGGCGCCGCTCCTGGACCCTGACCGGGAAGAGGCCCTGGAGAGCCACGACGCACGCATCAAGGCCCGGCTGAAGCAGCTGGACGCGCGGTACGTGGGAGGCGTGTCCCGGAACGACGGCCCGGCCGTGACGCCGCCCGCGGCACCGCAGCCGCCCCACCAGTCCCCGCCCACCGCCCTCCCGCAGAGCCCGGCCCCGCAGACGGAGGCCCAGACCCCACCTGTAGACGTCCCGGTCCCGGTCCCGGCCCCGGTCCCGGCCCCACCTGTGGAGATCCCCCGGCCGTCGGACGCGTACCTGAACAGCGCGGGCCACACGGGACCCATCTGGCAACGCCGGTTCAGCGCCCGCCGTACCGAGCTGCCGAACGGTGAGACCCGGGCGGAGATCACCGTACGCATCCATCTGGTCGCCAAGGACGGTGTCACCGCCGAACTCCTCCAGGCCACCAAGGACATGGCGACCCGCGGCATCAAGAAGTACTACAACGACCCGGACCACCGGCTGCCGAACGGTGATCTGCTGCGGGTGAGGGCCGAGTTCACCGACGACCCGGACCGGGCCCACCACACCATCGCGCTGGACCTCGACCGCGACGGCAACGGCCGCAGCCACAGCGCGAACTGGCGCCTCTCCATGGACACCCTCGATTCCCAGTCGCACATGCCGCCCCACGAGATCGGTCACCTCATGGGCCTCTGGGACTACTACCGGGATCCCCTGCCGGGGCACAGGCCCTGGCCGGTCTACGACGAGCACGCGCTGATGGGCGCCAACTACGCCGACCCGCTCTTCGGCCGGATCACGTCCGACAACAACTTCCCGCTTCCGTCCGTCAGGTCACCGTATCTGCGGATCATGCCCCGCGACCTGATGGTGCTGGGCACCTCGATCGGAGCGGCGCTCCGGGACGCGCCGCGGGCCGGCGTGCACATCCCGCTCGACGTACGGGAGCGCGTCCTGCGCGGCAACCCCCGCACCGGAGCCGTCGGGCTGCTCGCCCCGCACGGCGCCGCCGACCGGCCCCGGCCCGTGGCCACCGGCGCGCGCAATCCCAACGGCACCTACCGGGCGGGCACCAACCCCGACGGCAGCGTGCGCACAGTGTTCCCCGACCACTGGACCCTCGAAGAGGCGCTGTACGCCGTCCGGCAGGTCTGTCTTCACGAGCAGACCGCCGGCCGTCTCGTGCCCACCACGCGTGCCCGCGGAATCGAGTCGGGCAACTACCACTTCACCGGCGACTACCAGGGTGTGCGGATCAAGGGCACCGTCGACGGCACAGGCACCATCACCGACTTCGCGCCCCACCCCGACCAGACCGATCTGGAGACACCCCTCCACCTCGAACAGCCGGTCCCTCCCGAACTGCCCGCCGCGTTCAGGCATCTCGAAGCGCCGCCCGGGTTCACCGACGACGCCGCGATCGGTGAGAGCACGCTGCACTTCCTCACGTACGGCTCCACGCGCGACAGGACGGGCGTCCACTACGCGATGCCGGGTCCCGCCGGGCCCGGCGGCCCACAGTACGAACAGGGCGTCGTGATCCACCCGCTGTGGGAGGCGCACCCGAACGGCACCCGGTGGGCCACGGTCTGGTTCATGGACCCGAACGGCACCCCACGGCTCGGCGACCGGGAGAACGGGACCCTGCTCGGCCCCGACGGCTCGATGTCCACCGGCCATCTGTTCTTCCCCCCCTCCTGGCCGACGCACCACCTCTGGGGCGCGATCGTCGTGGCCCACCGCAACGCGCGCGCCTCCGGCTCATGGGTGGAGGTCCCGGAGGGCGGCTACCTCTGGGAGGGCGTGTCCAACGACGTACGCATGCACGGACACGTCCGCGACGGCGAGCAGCTCTGGGTCCGGCCCTCCTCCTACCAGCCCCCGCTGCGGCCGAGCCCCTCCGAGACGTTCGCTGTCACCCCTCCCGTGCCTTTCTCCCTGCCTCAACCGGGGGGCGGGCAGGCCCTGTTCCACGCTCAGCGGGTGATCCACGGGGACGGCACACTGGGAATGCGCATCACCCGGGTCCTGACACATCCCTCTCTGGACGCGGACATGCGCGGGCGGCTGGTCGACCGGCAGCTGCCCGAGGTGCGCGAACAGCTGACCGCCGCGTTCAACCGGCCCGACCCGTACCGACGCCGCGAACTGAGCTGGGTCACCTTCGACGTCGAGCTGTCGCCGGTGGACGACCCGGCGGTGGCGCTCTCGCGCCGCTCGGCGCTGTTCCAGATCATGATGGACAACACGGACTTGGACCTCCTGGCGGACCTGATGACGGTCGACACCACCCAGCAGTCGGGTCTCGACAACCTCCTGGCCGGTGTCGCCACCGTGCTGCCTCCGGTACCGCAGACACCGGCCGGCTGGCAGGGCCCGCAGGGGCAGCCGCACCACGAGCAGGACCCGGTCTGGACGTCGGACGTCACGACGTCGCTGCACCGCAACACCCCGGCCGGAATGCTCGAAGAACCCGGCGTGCAGGCGCTGTTGGCCCAGCACAGAAGCCGACAGCTGTCCGTACCGCCGCCGGACGCGGCCATCCATGCGGGCGGCGCGGGCGCGGACCTGCAGACCGGCCGCAGGGCCGCGGCGGCCGACGCCCTCGGGCTGGCCCCCGCCGATCTCACCAGTATCGAACTCGTCCTGCGGGGTTCCGCCCCGCTCCGCCCGGCGCTCGAAGCGCTCGGCCGGCTGGCCGCCCGTCTGGAGGCCGGGCCCGCCGGCGCGTTCGTACGGCGGATGACGGAAATCGGTTCGCCGATATCCGAGTGGTGGCGCTTCGGGTCGTATCTGCACACCCAGCAGGGCCTGCTGTCCGACGTGGTCGCCATGGACCTGGCCGGGGCCCGGCACCTGCTCAACAACTCGCGCACCAATCCACTGCCCACCGTGCCGCATGAGACGGCGGAGCACGCCCATGAACTGGGCGTCCACCCGAACTATCTGGAACGGCTGGCCACCACCCTCCGCGTACGCCCGCAGGACGTCGGCAAGCTGGGTGAGGACACGTCCTTCTGGCAGCAGGCCCTGCCACCCGAGGCCCTGGGACAGGACTACCGCGACAGACAGGAAGACATACGGCTCGCCCGCGACCGCACACGCTTCGACGCCATCGCTGACGAACTGCCCGGCAGCGAAGCCGCCGACACGCAGGAGAGGTTCCGCTCCTTCATGCGCTGGTCCACGGTCGCGCACCTGGGCCTGGACATCTTCCCCGACCAGCGCCTGCGCGAGCTGGTGGAGCACTGGCACGACAACACGAACGGCGAAGCCGACACGATGCCCCCGGACTTCGACCCGCGCCGCGAAGCGGCAGGCCAGGCCGAACTGCTCGTCACCGCGGAACTCACCCAGCGGTCGGGAGCGCCGCTCCCTCAGGAAGTGGTGGAGGCCCTGGCCAAGCGCGACAGGGAGATCCAGGACCAGTTGGCGCTGCTGGACCTGTGGTACCAGGGGGGCGTGTTCGAGGACGACGGCCCGCCCGTGACACTGTCCACGGACATCATCTCCGTGCTGTCCGGCACGGACGACTGACGCGGCGACGCGCGGCGCGCACACCGGCGACCCACACCGAAGCACGGATCCACCCGGATACACCCGCAGCACGAGAGCCGACAGCAGCACGACAGCAGTACGACGGCAGTACGACAGCAGAGAGGCGAGGCGGCCATGGCGAGCACGGAACCCGATTCGGGCAGCGAGGTGTCCGCTGCCGCGGAGACGTCGGAGGAGACCGCGGAGGCCCTGCCGGAGCCGGCCGATGGCCCGGCGGAGCAGCATTCGGCCGACGGCGCGGTGCAGGGCGCGGCGAAGCCCCCGGTCACCGAGTCCGGCTCCGGCGCACCCCGCCGCGTCACGTCGTCGGCCGTCAGCGGAGTCATAGGCGCGGGCGGGACCACCACGGCGGAGCCGATCGCGGAGGCACCGGCAGCGAAGGCACCGGCAGCGGAGGCACCGGCAGCGGAGCCCGCCGGGGAGCAGACCGCGGCAGCACCGGCCACGGAATCGGGAGCGGACGCAGCAGACGCAACAGCCTCCCGGGCCGCCCCGGGCCGGGCCGCCACCGCCACTACCGCCGGCGCATCCACGAACACCGCCGGCGCACCGCGCAAGCGCCCCGCGCT
>NZ_JAAGLN010000098.1 GCF_010548145.1 Streptomyces sp. SID10853 | reverse complement strand
CCGCCGCAGGTTGGTGCGCCGCGACGTCCGCCGGGCCGCCGTTCCCTGCCCCGCCGCCGCCCCCCGCCGGTTCGCTCGTGTCCGCCGCGTTCGCCGCATCCACCCTGTTCGCCGTGTCCGCCGCGTCCGCCGCGTCCGCCGCATCCACCCTGTTCGCCGTGTCCGCCGCGTCCGCCGCGTCCGCCGCATCCACCCTGTTCGCCATATCCGCCCTGTTCGCCATGTCCGCCGTGTTCGGCATGTCCGCCCTGTTCGGCGTGTCCGCCACGTACGCGTTCCCCTCCTGTTGCCACGCCGGCTCCCGCTCTCGTACTCCCCGGCCCCGCCACGGCGCGGTGACCCCCGCGCTGCTGGGGCCCAAGCAGCAGAATCGGCGCATGAACCGCGCCCGCCACGCCGTCGCCTCCTACCTCCGCAGCGCTCCGGGCACCTACGTCTGGCTGGCCATTCTCTTCGTCACCACCATCGCACTGCACCAGATGTCCCCAGGTTTCGAGCGGCACTACCTCGGCAGGCGCTCCACCAACATCCATGAACTGTCCACGCACCCCGTCCGGGTGCTGATCCAGAGCGCGATGTACATCGACGGCGGCGGCTGGATCTCGTACGCCGTCCTCTACACCGTCTTCCACGCGCAGGCCGAGCGCTGGCTCGGCACCCTCCGCTGGCTGACCGTCGCCGTCCTCGCGCACGTCCTCGCCTCGTTCATCAGCGAAGGCGCCCTGCTCTGGGCGATCCGCCACCACCGGGCCCCCGAGTCGGCCGTCAACACCCTCGATGTGGGCGTGAGTTACGCACTGGCCGGGGTGATCGCCGTACTGACGTACCGGATCGCGCGGCCCTGGCGGTGGGTGTATCTGGCCGGTGTCATCGCCGTGTTCGGCCTGCCGCTGTTCACCGACCGCACCTTCACCGACCTGGGCCACTTCACCTCGGTACTCATCGGCCTCGGCTGCTATCCGCTGACCCGGGACATCGGCGGGACACCATGGAACCCCCTGAGTCTCCTGGCCCCCCTGCGGCGCTACGCTCCCGGCAACCGCCGGCGGAACACCGAACGGCCCTGATCAAGCGGCCCCGAACCGGCGGACCGGTCCAGAAGGCAGAGGTCCCCATGAGCTCCACCGTCAGTGGCACAGGCAACGGCACCGTCAACGGCGGCATATCGTTCTGGTACGCGGACCGGGGCACCCCCCTCGCCCGCGAGCCCCTGCCGGGTGACGCGAGCACCGACGTGGTGATCGTCGGCGGCGGGTACACCGGGCTGTGGACGGCGTACTACCTCAAGAAGGCCGTCCCGTTCCTCAACATCACCGTGCTCGAAGCCCGGTTCTGCGGGTACGGCGCGTCCGGCCGCAACGGCGGCTGGCTCTACAACGGCATCGCGGGCCGCGACCGGTACGCGAAGCTGCACGGGCACGAAGCGGCCGTCCGCCTCCAGCAGGCCATGAACGACACGGTGGCCGAGGTCGTGAAGACGGCGGCCGACGAGTCGATCGACGCCGACATTCAGCAGGGCGGCGTCCTCGAAGTCGCCCACACTCCCGCCCAGTTGCAGCGGCTCAAGGACTTCCACTCGGTGGAGGTCGCCTTCGGTGAGACGGACCGCACCCTGCACGGCGCCCGCGAGACCGCCGAGCGGATCCGGGTCACCGGAGCCGTCGGCTCGACCTGGACCCCGCACGGCGCCCGGCTGCACCCGGCGAAACTGGTCCAGGGCCTGGCCGAGACCGTCGAGGCGCTCGGCGTCACCCTCCACGAGTCGACACCCGTCACCGAGATCAGGCCCAAGCACGCGGTCACCCCGTACGGAACGGTCCGCGCGCCCTACATCCTGCGCTGCACCGAGGGGTACACGGCCGGCCTCAAGGGGGCCCGGCGCAGCTGGCTCCCGATGAACTCCTCGATGATCGCCACCGAACCGCTGCCGGAGTCCGTCTGGGACACCATCGGCTGGGACGGCGGCGAGACGCTCGGCGACATGGCACACGCGTACATGTACGCGCAGCGCACCGCCGACGGCCGGATCGCGCTCGGCGGGCGCGGTGTCCCGTACCGCTACGGCTCCCGCGCCGCCCGCGCCGACCGGGCCGGGCGCACCGAGCCCGCCACCATCGACGCGCTGCGCGAGATCCTGGTCCGCTTCTTCCCGGCCACGGCGGGCGTACGGATCGACCACGCCTGGTCCGGGGTGCTCGGCGTCCCGCGCGACTGGTGCGCCACCGTCACCCTGGACCGGTCGACGGGCCTGGGCTGGGCGGGCGGTTACGTCGGCTCGGGTGTGGCCACCGCCAACCTCGCCGCCCGTACGCTGCGCGACCTGATCCAGCAGGACTCGGGCCAGGCGGGCCCGACCGACCTCACCACACTTCCCTGGGTGAACCACAAGGTCCGCAACTGGGAGCCGGAGCCGCTGCGCTGGCTGGGCGTGCACGGGATGTACCGGGCGTACCGGGCGGCGGACGCCCGCGAACTCTCCGGCCGCAGCACGGCCACCGACCGGATCGCGACGATCGCGGACCGGATCGCGGGGCGCTGAGCCCGGGCCTGGCCTGATCCTGCGGCACCGGATCAGAGCCGGTTCCGAGCCGGTGCAGAGCCGGTTCTAAGCCGGTTCCGAGCCGGTGCAGAGCCGGTTCCGAGCCGGCTCCGCGCCGGCTCCGCGCCGGATCAGAACCCGGTGTCGCCCGGGAGCATGTCACGGGCGGCGTCGGGTGCGCCGGGCCGGTCGGGCGCCGGGCTCTCGGCGGCGAGCGTCAGCGCCCTGAGCCCCACCACGAGCCCGGACCGTACGTCCACCGGCAGCCGGCCCACCAGCGCGGCGACCTCACGGTGCCGGTGTTCGAGGACCGTACCGACCAGGGCCGCGCCGTCGTCGGTGGTGCGCAGGACCACCTCGCGCCGGTTGTCCGGATTGACCTTGCGGTCGACCAGGCCGCCCGCCTCCAGCCGGTCCACCATCCGCATCGCGGTGGACGCGTTGACCTCCATCGTGGCCGCCAGCGCCGCCAGTTTCACCGGGCCGCTGGAGTCCAGCACCACCAGCGTCCGCAGCTGGGGAAGGGTCAGGGCGCTGCCGACCTCGGCGAGCGCGCGCGCCGAGAGCCCCACCAGCAGCCGCGCCGCGGCCATCACCGCGGCGGTGACCTCGTCGGTCTCGTCCGCGGGGCCGGTCCCGTCCGCGGGGCTGATCTCGTCCACGGGGCCGGCCGCGTCCCCGGTGCGGCTGCCCGCTGTCGCCTGCTCGCCCGTCATGCGGTCCGTCCACCGTTTCCGACCGCCGGGCTGTCCACCCGGGCGGTCCTGTCCGCCGGGTTCACCCGGCTGCTCATCAGGCCGTACATCAGGCCGTTCACAAGACCGCAACCATCATTGCAGTCTGCAATGGTAGTCTCGGTCTCGCTCCATCGCACTGCTCGAAAGTGACCGCTCGAAACAAACCGCTCGAAACGCTCCACTCGCACCACACCGCTCGCCACACCGCTCATCCGTACCGCACCCAGTATCCGGGCATCCGCACCTGGCGCCTCCCGCGCCACGGGCCGCCCGTCCCCGTACTGCCACCCTCCGCACAGGGCACCGGCAGCCCCCAGGGCAATGACGCCCTTCACCGCCCTCGCGTGAACCTCTCGGACGCAGGACACCGGCACCGCTCCCCTCCCGGTCACCGCCTCACCCGCGGTCATGCCGACGCCCCCTTTCCGTGCGCCCGCGGCGGCCTTGCCCCTGCCTGCTCCACCAACGGAGGAACCTGTGATCCCGCCCGCCCCTGCCCCGAATCCGGACCACCCGAATCCGGACCGCGCCGCCGACCGGCTCACAGCCCCGCGGAAGGTCAAGAGCCTGGGCGACTTCGGTGTCCAGCCCCGGGTCGCGCTGATCGCCCTGCTCGCCCTGCCGGTCGGTGTGGCCGCCGCGCTCGTCGCCGTGGGGCTGCTCAAGCTGATCAACCTGTTCACCAACATCTGCTTCCACGGGCAGTTCACCTTCGGCGCCACCACACCGGGCTCCACCTCGCACGGGTGGCTGATCCTTTTCATGCCCATCGTGGGCGGGCTGGTCATCGGCGTGATGGCGCGGTACGGGTCCGAGAAGATCCGCGGCCACGGCATGCCGGAGGCCATCGAGTCGATCCTCTTCGGCAGCAGCAAGGTGCAGCCCCGGCTGGCCGTGCTCAAGCCCGTCTCGTCGGCCATCGGCATCGGCACCGGCGGGCCCTTCGGCGCCGAGGGCCCGATCATCATGACCGGCGGCGCGGTCGGTTCGATCCTCGCCCAGTTCCTCCATGTCACCACCGACGAACGCAAGACACTGCTGGTCGCCGGTTCCGCCGCGGGCATGGCGGCCACCTTCAACTCCCCGCTGGCCGCGATCCTGCTCGCCGTCGAGCTGCTGCTCTTCGAGTGGCGACCGCGCTCGTACATCCCCGTCGCGGTCGCCGCGGTCACCGCGACCCTGGTCCGCGAACCGATCCTGGGCAGCGCCCCGCTCTTCGGCGGCGCCCATGTCCCGGCCCAGCTGCCCCTCTCCGCGTACGGTCTGTGCCTGGTCTCCGGGCTGGGCGCGGGGCTGCTCGCCCTCGGCGCGACCGCCCTCGTGTACTTCTCCGAGGACATGTTCGCCAAGCTGCCACTGCACTGGATGTGGTGGCCCGCCATCGGCGGCCTGATCATCGGCGCCGGCGGGCTCGTCGAGCCCCGTGCGCTGGGTGTCGGGTACGACGTCATCGACCAGCTCCTCACCGGCCGCGCCACCGTGGGCCTGATCATCGGCATCCTGGTGGTCAAGACCCTGATCTGGGGGCTGTCGCTCGGCTCCGGCACCTCGGGCGGTGTCCTGGCCCCGATGTTCATGATCGGCGGTGCGCTGGGCGCCGCCGAGGGGCTGGTCTTCCCGGCCGTGAGCCCCGGCTTCTGGGCCCTGGTCTCGCTGGCCGGGGTGCTCGGCGGAGTCATGCGCTCCCCGCTGACCGGCATCGTCTTCTGCCTCGAACTGACCCATGAGATGAACGCGATGCTCCCCATGGTGATCACCGCGTCCTCCGCCTATCTCCTGTCGGTGATCATCCTGAAGCGGTCGGTCCTCACCGAGAAGCTCGCCCGCCGGGGGCTGCACCTCAGCCGGGAGTACTCGGTGGACCCGCTGGAGGTCCATCTCGTACGGCAGCTGGAATCCCCCATCACCGCCACGTTCCGTACCGACGAGACCGTGGCCGACATCAAGCGGGAGCTGACCGCCCCGCACGGCAGCCATGACGTCGACGGGTTCCTGGCCCAGCGGCTCTACCCCGTGATGGACCCGGCCGGGCATCTGGCCGGTGTCGTCACCCGCTCCGACTTCCTGTTCAGCTCCCTCGACGACCCGACCCCGCTCGGCGAACTCGCCAGGCCCGCGGTCACCGCGTACCCCGACGAGACCCTGCGGACCATCGCCAACCGGATGGCGACGCACCACGTCACCCGGGTCGTGATCGTGGACCGGGACGACCCGGACCGGCTCGAAGGGCTGCTCAGCCTGCGCCAGTTGCTGGAAGCACGCCGGATAGACCTGCACGAGGAGCACCACGCCGAGCGCTTCCTCAGCCTCGTCCCCCGCCGCTTCCGGCGCCCGGCGGGCGCGCCTGCGCCCAGCGCGGTGGTGGCCGGTTCCGCGGTGACCGGTTCAGCGGTCTCCGGTTCCGCGGTGACCGGATCGGGCGCCCCCGTGACCGGATCCGGGCGGCGCGCCGAGGTGGCGGAGGACGTACAGCAGGACCGGTAGTCCAATAACCCCGTAGCCCCGTAGCCCAGTGAGGGGCGGCCGATGCGCAAATCGGCCGCCCCTCACGGCTGTTCACGTACGGCCCCTTGTCGGCCCTCTTGTCACGGCCCCCGGACGCGCAGCAGACTGCTGCCCGACAGACAGACATTGGATGTCTAGACCATTCTGGGCCATTCGTTCCACTCTGCGTCCACGGACCGAAGGAGTACTCATGGGAACGCCTGTCGGGCGACGATCCGTACTGGCCATAGGCGTAGGCATCGCATCCTTGCCACTCCTGCCCGCCGCACCCGCATCCGCCGCCCCCGGAAAGGGCAGCCCCGACACCGCACCGCTCGGTAAAGATCGGATTACTCCCGCACCGCAGATCGCGATCGACGCGTCCGACACCCCGGACACCATCGTGCGCAAGGCCGCCCATGTCGTCCCCCGGCCCTCCCAAGTCGCCTGGCAGCAGCGGGAGGTGACCGCCTTCACGCACTTCGGCATGAACACCTTCACCGACCGCGAATGGGGCTCGGGCGCCGAGGACGAGGCCACCTTCGACCCGTCGGGGATGGACGCCGACCAGTGGATGCGCGCCTACAAGGCGGCCGGCGCCCGCCAGGTGATGTTCACGGCCAAGCACCACGACGGCTTCGTCCTCTTCCCGACCCGCTACACCAACCACTCGGTCATCGCGAGCCCCTGGTGGATCCGCACCGACGGCTGCACCGACGCCGAGCGGGACGCCACCGCCAAGGCCCGCGCCCGGGCCGAGGCCCACCGCGCCGACGACCCGGCCGCCTACTGGCGGGCCCGGAACGCCGGCTGCCGCAACCCCCAGGGCGACATCCTCGGCACCTACCTCAAGGCCGCCCGCAAGGCCGGCCTCCGGGTGGGTGTCTACCTCTCGCCCGCCGACGGCTCCGAGCAACCGCACGCCTGGCACGCCCAGTACGTCGAGAAGATCCGCGCGAAACAGGCGTCGGGCCGGCAGCTCAGCATCGAGGAGCAGGCCACGGTCGACGACGGTGACCGCGCCCCGGGCGGCCAGGGCCGCTACGGCAGCGACAGCCCGGTCGTCCGCCGTACGATCCCGACCCTGGTCCCCGACGACGATCGGGCGGCCGCGCTCGCCGCGCACCGGATCCCGTCGTTCACCGTGCGGGCCGACGACTACAACGCGTACTACCTGAACCAGCTCTACGAACTCTTCACCCAGTACGGCCCCATCGACGAGCTGTGGCTCGACGGCGCCAACCCCTGGACCGACGCGGGGATCACCGAGAAGTACGACTTCACCGCCTGGTTCCGGCTCATCCACGCCCTCTCCCCCGACACGGTCACCTTCGCGGGGCCGCAGGGCACCCGCTGGATCGGCAACGAGAACGGCGTCGGCCGCACCACGGAGTGGAGCGTCACCCCCGCGACCGCCGACCCCCACACCGCGCACGGCGAAGGGCTGCTCCCGGACGGCGCCAGTGCCACCGACATCGGCTCCCGCGACAAGATCACCGCACCGGGGGTCGAGTACCTCCAGTGGTTCCCCGCCGAGGCGGACGTCTCGCTGCGCCCCGGCTGGTTCTTCCACGCCGACGAGAAGCCGAAGACACCGCAGCAACTGCTCACGATCTACGAGGAGTCGGTGGGCCGCAACGCCGTGCTCCTGCTGAACGTCCCGCCGGGCCAGGACGGCCGTATCGCCGCGCAGGACGTGACATCGCTCACCGCGTTCGGGGACTCGGTCTCCGCGACGTACGGCCACAACCTGCTCACGGCGGGACGCGGCCGCCGTGACCCCGCCCTGCGCACCCTCACCGACGGGCGTCTCAGCACGGCCTGGTCACCGTCGGGCGCGGCCACCACGGGCGCCGTCACGGTGCGGCTCTCCGGGACCCGCGCCTTCGACCGGATCCGGCTGGGCGAGGACATCACCCGCGGCCAGCAGGTGGAGGAGTTCGCGGTCGACGTCTGGACCGGCACCGCCTGGCAGCAGACCGTGGCCGGCACCACGATCGGTTACGCCCGGATCCTGACGCTGCCCGAGCCGGTCACCGCTGACCGCGTCCGGGTCAGGATCCTCCAGGCGCGCACCACCCCGCGCCTCGCGTCGGTGTCACTCCACCTCAACGTGCCGCCGGCGTAGGGCGGTTGGCGAGCCGGTCAGCCGGTGAGCCGGTCAGCCGGTCAGCCGGTCAGCCGGTCAGCCGGTCAGCCGGTGACACCGGACATCACCCGGCCGCGACCGCGTGCCAGCCGTTCTCCAGCAGGTCGAAGGCGCGGGTGATGGCCTGGCGCGGGTCGTCGTGACCGCGGGCGGCGTGCGGGGCTTCGAGGGCGAAGTGGGCCAGGGCCGCGCAGGCGGGATCGTCCGCCGGCAGCCCGCTCTCCTCGGCGATGACCAGGGCCAGGGCCCGGGAGTGGCGCAGCCACATGCTCTGGACGTAATCGCGCAGCGCCGGGGTGCTGTTGACCAGATCGAAGAAGGGGGCGAAACGGTCGTCGGCGCCCGCTGCGGCCCTCCGGTGGTGCAGCGCGTGCTCGCGCAGCGCCGCCGGGATCGACCGGCCACGGGGGCGTTCGCGTACGGCGGCGAGCAGGCGGGCCTCCTGGTCGGCGTCCTCGTCGAAGACGAGGGCCTCCTTGACCGGGAAGTGCTTGAACAGGGTGGTGGTGGACACGTCGGCGGCGTCCGCGATCTCGCGGATGCCGACGTCGTCGTACCCGCGCTCCAGGAACAGCCGCAGGGCGGCGTCGGCGACGGCCTGGCGGGTGGCGGCCTTCTTGCGCTCGCGGCGCCCCAGCGGCGCCGCGGCGGGGGCAGGGGTGGCAGAGGCGGTGGCGGTGGTGTCCGGGTCCGGCATGGCCACGAGTCTACCTCTTTGGTTGCACGACTAAAAAAGTGCAACGGTTGCACTTAGTGAGTCGGTGTGCTCTTCTGGGGCAGCGGCCCGCACCTCACGCCCTACGCAGCACCGCCCCACGGCGCCACTGCCCCACGGCAGCACCGCCCCGTGCCGCGCGACCCGAACGGAGCACCGCCATGACCACGACCACGACCACCACCCCCCGTATCGCGATCATCGGAGCCGGTCCCGGCGGCCTGACCTGCGCCCGCATCCTTCAGCGGCACGGCGTCACCGCGACCGTCCACGACCGCGACACCGGCCCCGACGCCCGGAACCAGGGCGGCACCCTTGACCTGCACGAGGACAACGGCCAGCTCGCCCTGCGCGAAGCCGGACTGCTCGATGAGTTCTTCCGGCTGTCCCGCCCCGAGGGCCAGGAGATGCGCAAGCTGGACACGGCGGGCACGCTCCTCTTCCATCACACCCCCGAAGAGGGCGACCGCTTCAAGCCGGAGATCGACCGCGGCCAGCTGCGCGGCCTTCTCCTCGACTCGCTCCAGCCCGGCACCGTGCGCTGGGGACACACCCTGCGGGCCGTCACCGGCCCGGCGGAAGGCCCCCGGCAGCTGCACTTCACCGACGGCACCACGGTCGAGGCCGACCTCGTCATCGGCGCCGACGGCGCCTGGTCCACGGTCCGGCGCGTCCTCTCCCCTGCCACCCCCCAGTACACCGGCATCAGCTTCCTCGAAGCCTGGTTCGACGACGTCGAGAACCGGCACCCCGACATCGCCGGCCTCGTCGGGCAGGGCAGCACAGCCGCGGCCGACGGCGACCGGTGCCTGTTCGCGCAGCGCAACAGCGGCGACCACATCCGCGTCTACGCCATCCAGCGTGTCCCCGCCGACTGGCTCACCGCCCACGGCCTGACCGCCCAGGACACCGACGGCATCCGCGCCTGGCTCCTCGACCAGTACCGCGACTGGTCACCCCGGATGCGCCGGCTGATCACCGACAACGACGGCCAATACGTCGACCGCCCCATCCACGCCCTGCCGGTCCCCCACACCTGGGAGCACAACCCCACGGTCACGCTGCTCGGCGACGCCGCCCACCTCATGCCCCCGCTCGGCGTCGGCGTCAACCTCGCCATGCTCGACGCCTGCGAACTCGCCCTGGCCATCGTGGACAACAACGCCGTCGCCGACGCCGTCCGCACGTACGAGAAGAGCATGCTGCCCCGCTCCGGCGACATGCAGCGGGCGCTCGACAAGGCCACCGACGGCCTGCTCTCCACGGAGCTGCCGCCGGAGTTCGCCACCGACACGAGCCGTTGAGCCGTGGCCGTTGACCGCGGGCCGTTGAGCCGCGGGCCGTGGGCCGCGAGCCGTGGGCCGTGGGCCGTGGGCCGTTGAGTCACGGGCGGAGGGGGTGGGTACCGGGGGTCAGCTGCTGCGGGTGCGCGGGGCTGCGTACTGCTCGTCGGTGACGTGTTCCAGCCAGGTGGTCTCGGGCCGGTCGTCGCCGGGTGCGGTGCCGTCCCACAGGGCGAGGTGCTGCATGAACCGGTCCTCGGCCGCGCCGTGCCAGTGCTCCTCGCCGGGCGGACAGGTCACCGTCTCGCCGGGACGCGCCTCGTAGACGGTGCCGTCGCGGGTGCCGACGAGTGCGGTACCGGCCACGACGTGGAGGGTCTGGCCGACGGCGTGGTGGTGCCAGGCGGTGCGGGCCCCGGGGGCGAAGCGGACCATGTTGGCGCGGATCCGGGAGGGCTCGGCGCCGGCGTGGATGACGTCGAACCAGACGTCGCCGTTGAACCACTCCGCGGGCCCCTTGCCGGTGGGCCGGGGCTGGACGAATTCCATGGGGTGCTCTCTTTCGGTCGGGGTTCCGGTCGGTTCCGGGTCGGGTCGGGGGGCGGGGTTCCGGTCGGTTACGGGCCCGAGTGCCGGTCGGGGACGCTGGGCTGCCTGCCGTCTCAGGCCGCGTCGTCGTACGAGAGCCCGGTGCCCAACGCACGGGACGCGCGGGCCTGTTCGGCGATCTCCGCACCCCTGGCCTCGGCCGCGGGTATGGAGTCGTCGCCGGCGACGAACCGCAGCGGCGGCTCCTCCATGCCGATGACGTCCAGCAAGGCGTCGGCGAGCTTGGCCGGGTCTCCCGCCTGCCGGCCGTTCATCGACTGCCACATCCTCTTCATCTCGGCGGTGCGCCCGGCGTAGTCGTCAAGCGACAGCTCCGCCCAGCTGGTGGAGGCGTCCACCAGCAGTTCGGTACGGAAGAAGCCGGGCTCGACGATCGTGGTGCGGATCCCGTAGGGCTCCAGGTCGTGGCGCAGGGACTCCATCCAGCCCTCGGCGCCGAACTTCGACGCCGCGTAGGCGACACAGAACTCCTGGCCGACCAGACCGGCGATCGAGGAGACCGTGACGATGTGCCCGGACCGCTGGGCCCGCATGACGGGCAGGACGGCCCGGGTGACGTTCATCGGGCCGAACAGGTTCGTCTCGATCTGTGCCCGCATCTGGGCGTCCGAGACCTCCTCGAAATAGCCGGCCTGGAAGGCGGCCGCGTTGTTGATCAGTACGTCGATCCGGCCGAACCGCCGCACGGCGGCCCCGACCGCGGCGCGGGCGGCGTCCGGGGATGTGATGTCCAGGGAGACGGCCAGCAGGTGGTCGTTGTCCTGTTCGCCGCCCAGAGCCTCGAAGACCTTCCGCGGGTCGCGGGCGGTGGCGACGACCCGGTGGCCGGCGCCCAGCGCCTGGCGGACGATGTCGGTGCCCAGGCCCCGTCCGGCACCGGTGACGAAGATGACCTTGCTCATGAAAACCGCTCCTTGCCTTCCTGCTCCCGTGTCCGGTCGGCCCAGTACGACGTCACCCACATTGACGTCACTCACTTTGACGACGTCATCCACATTGACGCCTGTTCTCATGCCCGAAAAGAGGAGAGATTCTTCCTGGGAGGAAACTGTCCCTCCCAGGAGCCGTGAATCCGGTGCGATAGTGGAGAGCATGAGCAGCAATCCCAGGCGGGACGAACTGGGCGAGTTCCTGAAGGCCCGGCGCGGCGAGCTGACCCCGCGCGCCGTCGGCCTCCCCGACAGCTCCGCCCCTCGCCGGGTGAGCGGACTGCGCAGGGAGGAGGTCGCGCAGCTCGCGTCGATCTCCACCGATTACTACACCCGCCTCGAACAGGGACGCATGCCGGCGTCGGCGCCGGTCCTCCAGGCGCTCGCGGAGGCGCTGCACCTGGACGACGACCAGCGCCGCTATCTGTTCGGCCTGGCCGGGAAGGAGTCCGCCAAGCCACGCCGGCGCACTCTCCAGAAGGTGCAGCCGCAGCTGCGCAGGCTGCTGGACGATCTCGGCTGCACCCCCGCCGTCGTGATGGGCCGCAGGATGGACGTCATCGCGTGGAATCCGCTCGCGGCAGCGCTGGTCACCGATTTCTCCCAGGTCCCCGAAAAGCACCGGAATTACGTACGGATCCTTTTCACCGACCCCTCGATGCGCACCCTCTACGCGGACTGGAAAAGCGTCGCCCGTACCGCGGTCGCTCAATTGCGTATGGAGGCGGCGAAGTACCCGGACGATCCGCGGCTGACCGCGCTGGTCGGGGAACTGTCCGTGCGGGACCCCGATTTCCGCACCTGGTGGGCCGCCCACCACGTCGCCACCCTGAGCGTGGGCACCAAGGTCCTCCACCACCCGGTCGCCGGTGAACTCTCCCTGGACTGGGACACGCTGACCGCCAGCACCGACCCCGACCAGCAACTGGTCGTGTGGACCGCCGAGGTCGGCTCGCCCACCCATGACGGACTGCGGATCCTCGCCTCCTGGGCCGCCGCCCAGCACCGGACCACCGCGGGCCCGGCCGGCTGACCGGCTCAGCCTCCACGCACCCGCACCCGCACCCGCCCCCGCACCCGGCCTGGACCGGCCCCGGCGCCGCCGCCTAGTGTGCGACGGGGCCACGGGCCTGCGACGACGGCGAAAGAGCCGGGGTACGTCCATCGCGGCGGCGGTGGGGTGAGGCGGGGGCCTGGTGGAACGGTACGAGATCGAGACGTTCCTGGCGTTGGCCGAAGAGCTCCACTTCGCGCGGACCGCTGAACGGCTGCGCGTCACTCCCGGCCGGGTCAGCCAGACGGTCAAGGCACTGGAGCGCCGTATCGGCGGTGCCCTGTTCGAACGTAACAGCCGTCGCGTGGCCCTCACCCCGGTCGGCCGGCAGCTGCGCGACGAACTGCTCCCCGCGTACCGGCAGATCCAGCGTGCCATCAGCAGGGCGGCGGCGGCCTGTGCGGATTTCAGTGGTGTGCTGCGCGTCGGATTCACCGCCCCCTGGAGCGGTGACCTCATCGTGCGGGCGGCTGAGGTGTTCCACTCCCGGCATCCCCGCTGCGCCGTCGAGCTGCAGGAGGTGACGTTCCACGCTGCCATCGAGGCGCTGCGGGACGAAGACGTCGACCTGGCGATCGCCGAGCCCCCCGTGGTGGAGCCCGGCATCGTCGTCGGCCCCGTCGTGCTCTCCGAGCGCCGCGCCCTCGTGGTGCCCGCCGGCCACTTCCTGGCCGCACAGGAAACGGTGTCGCAGGAAGACCTCGCCCTCCTGCCGCTGGTCACGGCCGCCGGCGTCTCCGAAGCCTGGCGCGAAGCCTTCTATCCCCGGCACACCCCGCAGGGCCGCCCCCTCACCCACGGCCCGGTGGCCGCGGGCTGGCAGGAGCTGCTTTCGCTGGTCGGGGCGGGCAAGGGCGCCACGGTGGCCACCCTCCGGGCGGGCGACTACCACGGCCGCCCCGACGTCACCTACGTACCGTTCGACGACGCGCCGCCGGTCGACTACGCCCTGCTCTGGCGGGACTCCGGCGGCCCTCCCGGAGTCCGGGCCCTCATCGACACCGTCCTCGAACTCACCTCACGACGCCCGGCCGGCCCTGCCTGAGACGGCAGTTACGCGCCCGCCACCCGGTGCCCGCTGCCCCGGGGCAGCGACAGCGTCGCGGCCGTCGTCAGTACGAGTCCGGCCGCCGCCACCAGCATGCCCCACCGCATGCCGGTCAGAAACGTGCCCGCACCGGCGAGCAGCGCCCCGAAGACCGCCACCGCGATCGCACCGCCCACCTGACGACCCGTGTTGAGTACGGCGCCCGCGGTTCCCGCCCGCTCCGCGGGTACCGCGTCGAGCAGCAGCGCGGTCAGCGCCGGAACGGTGAGCGCCCCGCCGAGGCCGACCGGCACCATCAGGGCCGCCACCATCCACACATTCGTGTGTGCGCCGACCGTGGTCAGCGCCACCAGCCCGGCCGCTCCGACCAGTTGCCCCGAGACCATCGGCATCCGCGGCCCGAACCGTGCGGCCAGCTTCGCCGATGCCAGGTTCACCACGGCGACCAGCGCCGTCATCGGAATGAACATCACGCCCGCGTGCAGCGCGGTCTGCCCGCGCTGCTGCTGGAGGTACAGGCTGAAGATGAACACCCCTCCGTAGTAAGCGGCGTTGAGCATGAAGCCGACCACCAGGGACACCGCCACCACCCGCGAGCGGAACAACGGCAGCGGCAGCATCGGGTGCGCGCCCCTGGCCTGCGCGGCCAGGAAGGCGGCCGCCGCGACCACAGCGACCAGCAGCGCCACCAGCACGAGCGGCCGGCCGAAGCCCTTGTCGCCGCCGTCGATCACGCCGTACGTCAGCGCGCCCATCGCGACCACCGCTGTCACCTGCCCAACCGCGTCCAGGCGCGCGGGCAGCCGCGGGGAGGCCGGCACCCGGGCGAGCAGGGCGAGGGCCAGCAGACCCGCCGGCAGGTTCACGAAGAAGATCCAGCGCCACCCCACGGATGCGGTGAGCGCCCCGCCGACCACCGGCCCCGCCGCCACCGCGACCGCGCCGCCCACGGTCCAGACGGCGATCGCCCGCGCCCGCTTCGCCTGGTCGGGGAAGCCCTGCCTGACCAGCGCGAGCGACGCCGGCATCATCACCGCCGCCGCACCCCCCTGCACCAGCCGCGCGGCCACCAGCACACCGATCCCGGGCGCCAGTCCGCAGGCGGCGGAGGCCAGCGCGAAGAGCACAAGCCCGCCGCCGTACGCCCGGCGGGCCCCGATACGGTCGGAGAGCGCGCCCGCGGAGAGCATCAGCGCGGCGAAGATCAGCGTGTAGCCGTCGACCACCCACTGCAGACCTGACATGCCGACGCCGAGGCTGCGCCCGATGTCGGGCAGCGCGACGGTGACGATCAACGCGTCCAGCGAGATGAGGAAGAAGCCCAGCAGAGCGGCGCCGAGCACCACCCGGGGCCCGCCCCGGGCGGCGGACGGCGACGACGTGGCGACCGATGCGGGAGCAGAGGTGGTCATCGCCGGGCGGCCGCCTGTACGGGAAGGTCCTGGTTGCCCTTGCCCCAGGTCGCGGTCATCACCACGGTGTGGATCAGCCAGCGGCCGCCGCTCCTGGTCAGCTCCCAGCGGTAGTCGCCGCCGAGCGTCCACAGCGGCGTCCCGTGGGCGGTGGCCAGCCGGTGCGTGGCCTGGAAGGAGGCCGTGCAGACGGCGCGGTCCCCGTCGGTCTCGACGAGCTGGTTGGTGATCAGGTGCTGGGTGGCGTCGTAGCCGCCGAGCGTCGCGGACCAGGCGTCGGCGATCTCCTGCGGGGTGAGCTGGGCGGGCGCACCGCCGGTCAGGCTCGTGTAGTCGAGCAGCACCTTCTCGGCGAACAGTCCGCGCAGCAGCTCCCACTCGCGGCGGTCCGCGTGCACGGCCATCCGCGTGCAGGTCTCGGCAACGGCGTACTTGGACCCGACGGCCTCAGCGGACTCGGCGGGCTCGGCGGACTCAGCGGACTCGGACATGACGGGTGGTCTCCTGTCGGCAGTACGGGTGTTCACGGCGTGCGGTGTTCAGAGCCCGCGGTGTTCAGAACCTGCGGGGTTCACAGCGTGCGGGCGAAGTGCTCGGCCGCCGCGTCCGCGGCGAGGCCGACCTGCGGCGCCCCGTCGTAGAAGTCGAACTGGACTCCCTCGGTCCACAGGAACTTCCGGTCTCCTGTGAGGCCGTCGTAGAAGAGCCGCGCACCGTCCGGGATGGCGGCGTCCTCGCTGTGTACGAGCAGCACGGGCGCGGAGACCTTCGGAGCGAGCGCGACGGCATCGAGGTCCAGCCACTCGGACCAGGCCATGACCGCGTACCGGTTGGGCCACTCGGCGATCCCGCCGCGCTCCGGGTTGAGGTAGAAGTCGATGTCGAACGGCATGGCCGCGTCCGGGTCGCTGCCGCTGACCACCGGCACATAGGCGACCTCCCCGGTCTCCTCGTACCGCCGCCGGGCCGCGGCCGCCGCCGCCTTCTTCGCCTCGATGCCCTCCGGGCCGCCGTAGTTCTGCTCGCAGATACGGCGGTCGTGCAGCCAGGGCGCCACCAGCGCCAGCGACCCCACCCGTGCGTCATCGGCGGCGAAGGCGCTCGCGTACATCGCCCCCGCGCACACCCCCAGCGCGCCCAACTGTCCGTCGCTCACCGCCGGGTGGGCGCTCAGGAAGTCCGCGGCCGCGCGGAGGTCGCGGAGCTTCAGTTCCGCCGACTCGTAGTCGCGGGGCTCGCCTCCGGACTCGCCGTAGCCGGTGAAGTCGAATGCCAGCGCCGCATAGCCGCGCCGCGCCAGCTCTTCGGCGTACCGGTCGGCCATCTGCTCCTTGACGCTGGTCCACGTCCCGGCCACCACAACGCCCGCCACCGGGCGGGCCGCGCCGTCCCCGTTGGGATCGGGCAGAAAGAGATGACCGGCGAGCTCGGCCGTACCGCTGACGAACCGCACCTGTTCACGCAGGGGCATAGCAGGGCTCCTCGGGAGAAGGGGATACGGCGGCCGCACCGATGCACAGCCGCAGGGACGCACAGCCGCACGGCAGCACGGCAGCACAGCCTCCCGGCGCCGGTCGGCCGCCGACCCCCTCACGTTGACATCGGGCGGCCCCCTCGGACAACGCCCCATCCGTAAACCCTGGTTGAGCGGAGCTAAACCCGGCCGTCGAGTTCGATGTCCACGCGTACGGCGGTCCCGCCCCGGAACGGGCTGTTCACCGGGTCATCCCCCAACGGCGAGCCGGTGCCCGACGCCACTTGCCGACGCAGGCGGTGCTGTAGCCGTTGTACCGACCGGGCCGTCGAAGGTGCCGGGGCGCCGAAGCCCACACCGTCGAGCGGCACGGCACCGACGTGCGGCCGGCGGCTCATGCCGCACCTCCGGCGGCGCGCACCCAGCGGGCGCCGGTCCTGAAGTTCACCTGCGCCATCAGCGAGGGCTCGGCCTGGGCGCGTGCCTCCAGCACCTCGTCGTAACAGGTCCGGGCGTCCGCGTCGGAGCGGTCGGCGAGGAAGGCCCACTCCGCGAGGTGGCAGGCGAGCCGCAGATCCGTGGCGGCCAGTTCCCTGGCCCGCGCCACGAGCGCCGCCACTCCGCCGGCCAGCCGCGCCACCTCGGCCGCCTGGGCGTCCTGGGAGGAGGGCAGCAGATGCGACGGGTAGCCGTCCCACCAGCCGGAGTAGCGGCGGATGACGTTACGGCAGATGAACTCCGGCTTGTCGTAGATCGCGGGCAGCCGTGGATGGTCCCGCAGCTCTGCGGGGATCTCCAGGGTGTCCACGATCTCGTCGGGCAGGACGCCGTTGTTGAGTCCGGTCAGCGTGTGGCCGACGATGATCCGCAGATAGCGGGCGAGTGAGGTGAGTTCGTCGGCGACGGCTTCTGTCCCGGTGGCCGGGTCACCGTGGCCGGGGATGATCACCGAGGGGCGCAGCGTGGCCATCTCCTCGGCCGCGTCGGCCCATTCCTCGGCGTACCGCTGGACCTTCTTGGGGTTCCCGGCGTTGGGGAGGTAGCCGGTGATCAGGTCACCGGCGGCGATGACGGCGCGCTCGGGCGCCCACACCCAGGCGGCGTCGTCGGTCTCGCCCTTGCCGTGCCGTACGACGAACCGCTCGCCACCGATGGCCAGTTCCAGCCGGTCGTCGAACAGCCGGGTGGGCCAGGCGAAGTCCTCGCGGGCGTCGGGCCACGCCTTGCCGTCCGCGCCGGGCTGCTGGTTGTTGATCCGGGCGTTCAGGCCCGCTGTCTTGATGTAGCGCTCGAAGTGGGCGGGCAGCGCGCGGTGCGCGACGATCACCGGGCGCTCTCCGGCGTCGAGGAACGCCCAGAGCCCGAAGGCGTGGTCGCTGTGGCCGTGCGTGTAGACGACGGTGTGGAGCGGCTTGTCGCTGACCGAGCGCACCGCCTCCAGCAGCGCGGGCCCGTCGCCCGCGCACCCGCAGTCGACGAGGAGGAGCCCCTCGTCCGTCTCGAACAGCGCGACGTTCACCATGCCGGGCTGGATGAACCAGGTGCGCGGGGCGACCTCGATGACGCGGGGCTCGAAGCCCGACCCCTGGGCGCGGTCGAAGAGATGCTTTGCCTGGTCGGGGCTGAAGAGGCCGAACGCGGCCCGTGCCGTGGCCTGTTGGTTCTCGGGGAAGATGAGTTTCATGACGTCGTCCGTTCTCGGGAGAAGGAGCTTCCGTCGTTCGGAGCGCACGTTAAGGAACACGCCTTAACGTGGTCAACGATCCGTCCCACTCACCGGACGGCCCCGTGACAGACCCCAGAGCGAACACCCGTGGCCTTCCCATCGACGCCGCCGAACGGCTCTTCGCCGAGCGGGGGATCGACGCCGTCTCGCTGCGGACCGTGGGCGCGGAGGCGGGGCAGCGCAACACGTCGGCCGCGCAGGACCACTTCGGCTCCCGGCAGGCCCTGCTCGACGCCATCACCGCGGCGCGTTCGGCCGGCGGTTCTCGGGTCGCCGCGCCGGTCCCGGTTGCGCGGGTAGCCGCACCGGTCCCGGTTGCGCGAGGCCCGCCAGGTGCTGGAAGGCCCGCCAGGTGGGAGGGCCCGTCAGGCGGGAAGGCCCGTCAGGCGGGAGGCCCCGTCAGATGTGGGAGCCTCCGTCGACCCTGATCTCCGCTCCCGTGAGGTAACTCCCGTCCCGCGAGGCAGCGAAGGCGATGACACCGGCGATCTGCTCCGGCTCCGCGGCGCCCAGCAGCGACCGGATCCGGCCGTAGTAACTGGCGTCCAGCTCCGGCGGCAGGACGTGCGGCCCCACCAGCGGTGTGGCGACCGTGCCGGGTGACACGGGCACGACGCGGATGCCCCGGTGCACCACTTCGGCGGCCAGCGACAGGGAGAACGCCAGCACCGCGCCCTTCGACGCCGAGTACGCGCTCATGTACGGGTTCCCGTGCGCGGCCGACGACGAGGCCACATTGACGATGACGCCCGTCCCGTCGGGCAGGTGCCGCAGCGCCTCCCGGCAGAACAGCGCCGTGCCGACGGCGTTGACGGTGAACAGCTGCTGCATGTCGGCGACGGTCAGCCGGTCGATGGGCGTCGTCCGGTGGATGCCCGCCACATTGATCAGGGCATCGATGCCGCCCAGCTCAGCGGCGGCCGCCCCTACGGCCTCCACGACGGCGCTCTCGTCGGAGACGTCGGCGACATGGGTCACGATCCGCCCCGGCCCGGTGGCCACCGCGGCGGTCTCCCGCAGGCCGTCGCCCGAGAGGTCGACGGCGAACACGGCCGCCCCCTCGGCCACCAGACGTACCGCCGTGGCCCGGCCGATACCGGACCCCGCCCCGGTGAGCAGGACATCGACACCCTCGAAGCGGTCCATCACGGCCCTTCCGCCGGCGGGGCGGTGAGCGGCCCGGTGACCGGTCCGCGGGCCGCGGCCACCCCGGCCCTGCGGCCGAAGAACGTGCCGTCACCCAGCGACGTACCGCTGATGTACCCCTCGCCATGGATGCCGGACGCTGCCCGCCCGGCCGCGAACAGCCCGGCGACGGGGGTGCCGGAGACATCGAGGACCGCGCCGTCGACGGTCGTACGGAGCCCGCCGAGGGTGAATCCGGAGGCGCCCGTCCCCGCGCCCGTCCTGCCGCCCTCGCCGTTGAAGCCGAGGCGCGGGTCGATCGCGGCGAAGGGCGCCTTCAGCGGCCGCAGCCACCGGGCGTCCTTGTGGAAGTGCGGGTCCTGGCCCTCCTCGGCGTACCTGTTGTACGTGGCCACCGACGACTCCAGCGCGCCCGCCGGCATCCCGAGCTCCTCCTCCAGCTCGGCCAGGGTCTCCCCGGCGAACCGCGGGAGCACCCCCCAGCGGTCCGCCTCGGGCACGTCCTCGTAGCCCTCCTCGTCGACGATCACCCAGTACGGTCCCGGCTGGGTCAGCACCGCGGCCACGCTGTACAGGCCCGGGTAAACGTCCTCGTTGACGAAGCGCTGCCCGTGGCCGTTGACCAGCATGCCGCGGACGGCCATCGCGGGGAGAGCGGTGAGCGCGACCTGTGTGACCGACATGCGCCGGGTGGCCGCTCCGGTCGCGGCCGCCATCCGGATGCCGCTGCCGTCGTCAAGACCGTCGCTGACCTTGCCGTGGCCGATGAGGTGCGGCGCGTGGTCGGCCAGCATCTCCTCGTTGTCGACGAAGCCGCCGGTGGTGAGCACCACCCCCTTGCGGGCGCGGTAGGCCCGCTCCTCGCCGTACTGCCGGGCGGTGACGCCGACGACCCGGCCGTCGTCGTCCACGATCAGCGCCGTGGCCAGGGTGTCGGTGTGGGTGAGCGCCCCGGCGGCCCCGGCTGCCGCGACGAGCTTCTCCATGATCAGCCAGCCGCCGTACGACTCGGTGGCGCAGCGGTGGCCGCGCGGCGCGGGGCGGGCGACGGTGTTGTACGGCCAGGCGTTCTCGCCCAGCCACATCAGACCGTCCTTCGACAGCGGCATCCAGGTGGGGGCGTCCCACAGGCTCTCCTGGAAGGTGAGACCGCGGTCGACGAACCACTGGAAGTGCCCGGCGCTCCCGTCGCAGTAGACCCGCAGCTTCTCCTCGTCGGCGTGCGGGCCCAGTGCCACCTTCAGATAGGCGAACATGTCGTCCGCGGTGTCCTGGAAACCGCACGCCGTCTGCACCGGTGTGCCACCGCCGAGATAGAGCTCGCCGCCGGACAGGGCCGATGAACCGCCCGGCCCGCCGGCCCGCTCCAGTACGAGGACATCCGCGCCGGCCGAGGCCGCTTCGAAGGCCGCGGCCGCGCCCGCGCAGCCGTAGCCGACGACGAGGACGTCGGTCTCGGCGTCGTACCGCGAGACGGACGAGGCGGGGACCGGTGTCACCGGCCGGGAGAGGGACGCGGTCCCCGCCCCGCCGGCCGGGGCCGGGACACCCTGCCCGGCCGGGGGCGGGGCGCCCTGCTCGACCGGGGCCGGGACACCCTGTTCCGCCGTCGGCGGAGCTCCCTGCCCGGTTGCGGGCAAGTCCCCTGGTCCGGCGGTGACTTCACGCACGGTCGAGCCGTGGCTCAGCGCCATCTTCCCTGCCTTCCACGTCCCTGTGGTCAACGGTCCTTGGCACCGTAACCGGGGCCCCGCGGGGGCGCGCCTCGATTGTCCCGGTCAGCGGGAAGCGGGCGTTCCCGGCAGACGGACCTGTGCGGCCGGCCGCTGGTTCCGGACGTCGCGGCGGATGTACTCGCCGATGGTGAGGGCCGTCGCCAGGTAGAAGAGCCACATGCCGGTGGAGGGCTCCATGGGGACGTGCGGGTCGTACCAGGGCGGGTAGTTCGCCGCCTGCCAGCTCAGGCCGGCGACGGCGAGTGCCGCTGCCGCGTAACCGCCCAGGCGCGGCAGCGTTCCGGCGCCCGGCACGAGCCCCGCCGTCAGTGCGAGGGTCGCCCCCAGGCCGAGGATGACGAGCGGTGTGGTGACGGCCGCCCACGCCTGGGCGTCCCACGTGGAGAAGTCCTGACCCCTGACCCTGAACAGCGGCCCCGCGAAAGCCCCGATGGTGCCGCGCACCGGCCCGCTCCACAGGGACCCGTTGTGCGGGCCTCCGTACGAATAGGCGCGTATGAACCCGGAAACGAGGAACAGCGCCAGCAAGGCCCCAGGAGCGGCGAGCCTCGCCCGGAGCGATCCACTCCGCACGACGGCCCCGGCTCCGGACAGGCCCGGGGCGGCCGCGCCTCCCCCGGGCAGCACGAGGGTCGGCTTCGCCGCCGGCGCGCGCAGCTGCCGCGCGCACTCGGCAGCGGACGGCCGGTCCTGGGGAAGGTGAGACGTCATGCGAGTGAGCAGCGGCACCAGATGCCCGGGGACCGCCGCGCGGGCGGCACCGGTCAACTGCGCGGCGGGGCCGCGCTGACCGGTCAGTTTCTCGACCAGCACCAGCCCGAGCGCGTACACGTCGGACGCGGGAGTGGCGCCTGCTCCCCCGAACTGTTCGGGCGCCATGTAGGCCGGGGTGCCGAACGCCTTGCCGGTGGTCGTGACCGTGCGCGTGAGGGAGTTGTCGTCCCGGGCGATACCGAAGTCCATCAGCACGGTGCGCCCGTCCGTGCAGATCATGATGTTGGCCGGCTTGACGTCCCGGTGCACCACGTTGGCCGCGTGGACATGTGCGAGGGCGTCGGCCAGGCGCGCCCCGGTCTCGACGGCCGAGTCGGGCCACGCGGTCTCCCAGGTACCGCCGTGCAGCATCTCCATCACGAGATACGGCAAGGGGAGGCCGCCGTGGTCGATCGTTCCCGCGTCGTGGACGGTGACGATGCTGCCGTGGTTCAGCGATGCCAGAATCCGGGCCTCGCGGGCGAACCGCCTGGCCGCTTCCGGGTACTGCGCGACGCCCGTGATGAACTTGATCGCGACCCGCCGGTTGAGGTTGTGGTCCAGCGCCTCCCAGACCTCACCGAACCCGCCCCTGCCCAGCACGCGCTGCACCTGGTAGCGGCCCCCGACCGTCATGTCCTCGCGCAACCGATTCCCCCGATCCGCCCGTACCTCATGACGCCGCATCAGCTGACTTACAGTCAAGGCCAGATGGGGCTCCCACGGCAAGACCGGGGGCCCGGGCGTCGGCCCACCCGGCGAACGACTGCCCCGGGCCGCGTCGCACCCTCGTACGGCACTCGTCAGGAGTGGGGGAGGTGGGCGGATACCTCCCGCGGTACGCACCGGCTTCGACAGCGGTAGCGGTCGGGGACCGCGCCGGAACTCGCATCCTGCATATTCAACGGGCGGGAACAGGCCGGGTGACCGGCCCCCGAGGTGGCACCAAGGGTTGTGCTGCCTGCACGGTCGTGAATTCATGCAGGGTTCCAGCGGAGGGTCCGACTCGTTTGAGCCAGGGTAACGCGATGACCGACGACGTTCTTGAATCCGAACTCCGATTCGAAATTCTTGGCCCGATGAACATCAGATCCGGTGGCAACCACGTCGACCTCGGCCCGCCCCGCCAGCGCGCACTGCTCGCCGTCCTCCTCATCAACGTCGGCCGGGTGGTCCCGCTCACCTCCATCATCCAGGCCGTCTGGGGACAGAACCCCCCACGTCAGGTCACCGGAACGCTCCAGGCGTACGTCTCCCGGCTGCGGAAGGTGCTGCGGCACCACGACCGGTCCGTGCGGCTCACCCACCACCTCCACGGCTATCTGCTGCAGGCCGACGCCCAGTCCGTCGACGCCGTGGTGTTCGAGGCGAAGGCCAGGAACTGCCGGAAACTCCTCGAAGGCGGTGATCCCGGAGCCGCCCGTTCCGGAGCCTGGTCGGCCCTTGAGCTGTGGAAGGGCAAACCCCTTGAGGAGCTCTGCGACTACGAGTTCGCGGTGATGGAGGCGGACCGCCTCGGCCAGGTCCGCCTCCGCGCCCTCGATGTGTGGGCCCAGGCATGCCTCCAACTGGGCGCGTACGACGAGGTGACGATCCAGCTCGGGGAGGAACTGCGCCGGGACCCGGCTCTGGAGCGGCTGGGCGGCCAGCTGATGCTGGCCCAATACCACTCGGGGCAGCCGGCGGAAGCCCTTCAGACGTACGAACGGATCCGCATCGCGGTGGCCAAGGACCTGGGGGCCGATCTCAGCCGGGAACTGCAAGCCCTGCACGGGAAGATACTCCGGCAGGACCTCGCGGACTTACCGGTGCCCGGCTCGCCCTCCCGCCCCGCCGCGCCCTCGCAGGCCCCCGCCGCTCAAGCCCCCACGGCTCAAGCCCCTGCCTCGCAGACCCCTCCGACGCCCGGCCCACCGACGCCCGCCCCTGCAACGCCCGCCCCGGCAGCGCCCGGACCACCGGTGCCGCCGGCACCGCAG
>NZ_JAAGLN010000097.1 GCF_010548145.1 Streptomyces sp. SID10853 | reverse complement strand
CCAGGGTGGCGGTCAGCTCCCCGCGGGCGATGGCGGGGAGCAGGTCCGCGCGCTGGGCCTCCGTGCCGAGTGCGGTGATCAGCGGTGCGGCCAGCGCGGCCGTCGCGAACAGCGGGGACGGCAGCAGCGCCCGGCCGGTCTCCTCGCAGGCCAGCACCAGCTCGGCGGGGCCGCAGCCCACACCCCCGTACTCGGCGGGGATCGCGAGGCCGGGCAGCCCGAGCTGCTCGGCGAGAGTGCGCCAGAGCTCCTGGTCGTACCCGGCCGCGGTGGCCGCTGCGGCTCTCACCGCTTCCGGGCCGCAGCGTTTGGTCAGCAGTTCGCGCAGGGTACGGCGGATCTCGTCCTGCTCTGCTGTGAAGGCGGCATCCATGGGCGGGCCCCTCTCCTGATCTGACGGCGCGTCATAGTAAAGCGCGCAGATCCAGATGCACAGAGCCGGTGCGGGAGACGTCCGACGCCATTGCCCGGCACCAGATCTGATGTACCGTCAGATTCATGTCATCCTCTGTCATATCTGCCCGGCCGCGGCGGCGGGTCGCCGTCGCCGGTGTCGCCCTGTCGGACTGCGGCAAGGTCGACGACGCCACTCCGTACGCCCTGCACGCCCAGGCCGCGCGCCGCGCGCTCGCCGACTCGGGGCTCGGCCGCGAGGTGATCGACGGCTTCGGCTCGGCCGGCCTGGGCACCCTCGCCCCGGTGGAGGTCGCCGAATACCTGGGCCTGAAACCCACCTGGGTGGACTCCACCTCCGTCGGCGGCTCCACCTGGGAGGTGATGGCCGCGCACGCGGCGGACGCCATCGCCGCGGGCCACGCCAACGCGGTGCTGCTGGTGTACGGCTCCACGGCCCGCGCCGACATCAAGGCGCGGCGCCGCACCTCGAACCTGTCCTTCGGCGCGCGCGGCCCGCTCCAGTTCGAGGTCCCGTACGGCCACTCACTGATCGCCAAGTACGCGATGGCCGCCCGCCGCCACATGCACGAGTACGGCACGACGCTGGAGCAGCTCGCGTCGGTGGCGGTCCAGGCACGGGCGAACGCGGCCCACAACCCGGACGCCCTGTACCGCGACCCGGTCACCGTGGACGAGGTGCTGGGCGGGCCGATGATCGCGGACCCGTTCACCAAGCTGCACTGCTGCATCCGCAGCGACGGGGGCTGTGCGGTGCTGCTGGTGGCGGAGGAGTACGTACCGGACTGCGCGAAGGCGCCCGTGTGGGTCCTGGGCGCCGGGGAGCACGTCTCGCACACGACGATGTCGGAGTGGGACGACTTCACGGTCTCCCCGGCGGCGGTCAGCGGCCGGCTGGCCTTCGAGCGTGCGGGGGTACGCCCGGCGGAGATCGACATCGCCGAGATCTACGACGCGTTCACCTATATGACGCTCGTGACGCTGGAGGACCTGGGGTTCTGCGCGAAGGGCGAGGGCGGCGCGTTCGTGGAGAAGGGCCGGCTGCTGCGCGACGGCGAACTCCCGGTCAACACCGACGGCGGCGGCCTGTCCGCCTGCCACCCGGGGATGCGCGGCCTGTTCCTGCTGGTCGAGGCGGTACGACAACTACGCGGCGAGGCGGGCGACGGCCGCCAGGTCCACAAGGCGGGCGGCCGACTGCCGGAACTGGCGGTGGCGTCGGGGACGGGCGGCTGGTTCTGCTCGTCGGGGACGGTGGTGCTGGGGCGGGGGTGAACGCGGCAGACCGTCGCGCGCACCCCCGCGTCAGCGGCTCTCCGCGACCGCCACGCGGCCCGACCGCAGCGATGTCCGGCCGCCCGCCGGGTCCGCGAAGGTGTGCGTGAGGGTGAGGAGGTCGTCGTCCGACACCACCCGCAGGCCGTACTCCGCGAGCAGGGCGGCCATCCGCTGCGGCTTCCACAGGGAGCGCCACGGTTCGCCCGCCGTGAGGGAGCTGCCGAGCACGCGTGTCAGCAGCCGGCCAGCGGCCGCTTTCGCCGATGGCGCCTGGTAGTTGACGATGAGCGTGCTGCCCGGGGCCGTCCGGGCGGCGAGCGCGGCCACCGTGGCGCGTACCTCGTCGCGGGTGAGGTACGGGACGACGCCCTCCCACAGCCATGTCGTCGGCACCGCGGGGTCGTGCCCGGCCGTGTCCAGCACCGCGCCGAGGTCGTCGACGGCGAAGTCGACCGGCGTGAACCGTACGGACCGGGCCAGGGCCGGCAGCCCGTCGGGCCCGGTCCGTCCGGCCCGTCCGCCGGAATCGCCCTCCTCCGGGCCCCCGGCCTCCGTCCGCACTGCGTCGGCGATGCGGGCGCGTTTGTCCTGCTGGGAGGCTGGATGGTCGACCTCCCAGACATCCGTCTGCGAGAGTTCGGGCAGACGCCAGGCGCGCGTGTCCAGACCTGCGCCGAGGATGACGAGCTGGCCGGTCACGCGGGCGCGCAGCGCCTCGTCGATCGCGACCGTCCGTGGCACGACCACGTCGGCGCACGCCCGCACACTCTCGTATGTGGTGCGCGCCCGCCAGCCCTGCGGCGGAGTGCCCGCGCGCACCTCGTCCACCGGCCCACGCTCCGCGGCGCTCAACAGCCTGGCCGCCACCGGATCCGCGAACCGGCCCGCAGCGGCCCTGCCGTCCGCGGCAGCCCGGCCCTGGCAGACCAGCACCGCTGTCCGGCTGGCGTCACGTGCACTCTCGCTCATGGAGCCGTATTCAACACGAGTCCCGCACATCGCCCCAGCGGCAGCGTGGGTCCGACCACAACACCCCCGTGCCTGTGGTCGGACCCACGCTGCGGCGTACGGGCCGGGGCACGGCCCGCCTCGCCCGCGGGGTGCTGGGATCGGACCGGGCCGAACCGCACCCGCCCATCTGGGCTAACAGAAGAACAGCCCCCCGTTCATTTCCGCTGACGCCCATGCGACCCTAGGGACGCCTCAATGCACTGTCAACTAAGATGAACGGCCGCACGACGCCCGGCTCCGACCGGCACGGAGGAGGGATACGGATGCCGACACTGTCCGAAAAACTCAACACGCTCTTCACCACGGTACGCAAGGAGGGCCGGGAGTACACGTACGAGGAAGTGGCCCGCGGATGCAGCGAGTTGACGGGCGGGACCTTCTCCAAGACGTACGCCTGGCAGCTGCGCACCGGGCAGCGGGACAACCCGACCAAGCGCCACTTAGAGGCACTCGCCGCTTTCTTCCGGGTCCCGGTGGCCTACTTCTTCGACGACGACACCGCCGAACGCGTCGACTCCCAGCTGGCCGTGGCCACCGCCATGCGCAATGCGGAGGTCCGTGACATCGCCCTGCGCGCGATGAGTCTGGACGACGCGGGCCGCAAGTCCCTGGCCCGCATCATCCACGAGGTCAGCATCCTGCACGCCGCACGGCCCGTCGACGATCCCCGGCATCACGAGCCGCCCGACAGCGAGGAGTAGGGGGCCCGGTGTTCCACCCTTGGCGACGCCACGCCGACGAAGGCGGCATACCGACAGAGAAGCGCGCCATCGGCGCCCTGCGCCGCGGCTGCCGGCGGCGCCTGGAGACCCTGGCGCTGCCGCACTCGTACGATCTGCGTCTGCTCTGCGACCACGTGGGCAGGGCACGCGGCCGGGCCATCCGTCTCGTGCCGATGCACCTGGACGCGACGGGCCCGTGCGGCGTCGTACTGTCCCTGCCGGGTGCCGACTACGTCGTGTACGAGACGCAGACCAGCCGCCACCACCAAGAGCACATCATCGCCCACGAACTGGCCCATCTGATCTGCGGACACCGCACCGCGCCCCAGGCACACGCCACCACGTCCGGCGATGCCGCGGCCCTGCTCTTCCCCGATCTCGACCCCGCTCTCGTGCACGACCTGCTGTACCGGGAGCACTACTCGGATGTGCAGGAACAAGAGGCCGAGGTCATGGCCTTCCTGATCGGCACCCGGCTGCGGGCCACCGGCGCCTCCACCGGACGGGCCCCCGCGCCCGACAGCACCCTGGGCCGCATACAGAGCTCGCTCGACTGGCGACGACGGGACGAGACATGACCAACCCCTGGTACCTCGTGGGCTCGTTGGCCTGCTGGGTCGCTTTCGCCTGCACGCTGATGCCGGTGCTGCGCGGCTACCGCCGCGACCCGGCGGTCATCGCTCTGTGCGCCGCCTTCGGGAGCCAGGCGATGTATCTGCTGCTCTCGGTACCCAAGTCCTGGACGGGCACGCTCTTCGGCACGGTCACCTGGTACAACGTCTCGGTCCAGATGTGGATGATCGCCACCCTGGCCTGCCAGCAGGTGCTGCTCGTCCACTGGACGCACCCGATCGCCCGCGCCCGGACCGTCGCCCTGCGCCGTATGCTCGTCCTGGCGTGTGTGCCGACGGCGATGGCCGTGCTGTTCCTCTGCGCCACCCTCCAGGGCTCCCCGCACAACTCGTTCATCGACCGGCCCGGGTACCGCCCGGCCGACCAGCCGTTCTTCGTCGCGTACCAGGTCGTCTACCTCATCACGCTGGCCACCGGGAAGGCTCTGGTGGCACGCGCCTGCTGGGCCTTCGCCAGGCAGAGCGAGCTGTACGTACGCCAGAACGGGCTGTACGGACAGCAGCACGAGGGCATCTGGCTGCGGCGCGGCCTGCGGACCGCTGCCGCCGGAGCCGTCGTCGAACTCCTCTATCCGCTGGGCCGGTTCGCGGACATCTTCCTTGCCTCGCACGGCTGGAACTCCGCGCAGTGGGCGGTGGTCTCCCGCAGCGCCCTGACCGTGGGCATGGTCCTCAACATCGTCGGCTGGACGGCCCCTCTGTGGGGCACGCGCGCCTCCGCCGCCCTCGCCTGGTGCCGCGCCTATCGCGACTACCGCAGGCTGCGGCCCCTGTGGTGCGCACTGCACCGCGCGTACCCGCGCATCCTGCTCCAGCCGCCGTTCGCCCACGACATCGCCGCCGTGCGCGATCTCCGCTTCCATCTGCACCGCAGGGTGATCGAGATCAGGGACGGCTATCTGGCGCTGGAGGGCGCCGCCAGGGCGGCAGAAGGTCCCCGCGACGGGCGGCGCGTGGAGCTGGAGGCCGCCTGGATCGCGAGGGCCCTGGCGGCGGGCCCCGCCGGGGAGACCGGCCCATCGGCGGGAACAGAGGCCCGGTCCACGCGAGCGGACGCATGGCCTTCCGGCGTACCCGGCGCACCCGGCGTACCCGGCGCACCCGGTGGAACGAGGCCGGCACCGGAGGCGGGCATCCAGGACTTCTCCGCCGACGTGGCGTGGCTGACGGAGGTCTCGCGCGCGTACGCCCGCACGCACAGCTGACCGGAGCCGGGACGGATCCGCCCAGGCCCGGGCACCCGCTCAGCCCGCGAAGGGCACAGGCGCCAGGCCCTGGCCCGCGCCCGGGACCACGAACAGGTTTCCGGCGAGGGGCTCGACGTCGCCCAGGTCGCGCCGCGCCGATGTGACGTACAGATCGGTCAGGTCCGGGCCGCCGAACGCGCAGGACGAGGTGAGCGACACCGGGAAGGCGATCTCCTGGTCGAGGCGCCCGTCGGAGGTGTAACGGCGGACCGCGCCGCCCCGGAACAGCGCCACCCACACCGCGCCTTCGGCGTCCACGCACAGGCCGTCCGGCGCCCCCGCCGTATCGGCGACCTCGACGAACACGCGCCGCCCGGTGGCCCGCCCGGCCCTCATGTCGTAGTCGAAGACGTCGATACGACGGGTGCGGGTGTCCACGAAGTACATCCGGGTGCCGTCCGGGCTCCAGCCGATGCCGTTGCTGAGCTGTACGCCGTCGGCCGCCACGTCCAGCGTCCCGTCCGGGGACACCCGGGACAGCCGGCCCGGGGCCGACTCGCCCGCGATGGTCCCGGCCCACAGGCGTCCCGCCGCGTCGATCCCGGTGTCGTTGCCCCGTACACCGCGGTCCGACCAGTCCACCAGCCACCGCAGGGAGGCGTCGTCCGCCTCGGTGACGGCGATCCCGTCGCGCAGGCTGAGCACCAGGCCGCCGCCCGCACGGGGGCGTGCCGCCGCCACCGGCTGGTCGAACGTCCACGTCGCGACGGGCCCCCGGGCGGGATCGAAGCGGTGGACGGCACAGGCGTTCATGTCGACCCAGAGCAGAGTGCCCTCCACGGCATCCCACGCGGGGCACTCGGCGAACGACGCGCGCGCGGCCAGCGCGACCTGGGGGGTGGGCATGGAGGCTCCTTACGGGACGACGCAGTGGCGGAAGTGCACGGACGGGGATCGCCCCCGGGCCCGCTTCGGTCAGAGGTGCGGCCCGGCATGCGGTCCGGCGTGCGGCGCCGTCCGGTCCGCCGGCCCCGTGAACATCGACCGCTCGGCCAGCGCGGCATCCACCGCGTCGATCACGGTGTCGGCACCACCGTCCAGGACGTCGACGACCGGAAGCCCCAGGCCGCCGAGAGCCCGTACGTTCTCCCGGCCCCGGGTGACGACAGCGACCACAGGGGCCCCGCCCAGCTCCTCCAGCAGGGGGATCTCCCGCTCAGGGGCCGCCACCGGCAGGTGTTCCCAGTGGTAGCGCGTCCGGCGGCGCGGATCGTGCACGAAGACGACGGCGTCGGGCCGGGAGCCCTGGAGTATCGAGGTGGCCAGGCCGCCGAAGGCGGGATGGAGGACGGATGCCTGGCCCTTGGTGATGAGCAGGTCGTGGTGCGGGTCGGCGGCCAGCACGAGGTGCTCGACCAGACCGGCCGCCTGGAACACCGGGGCACGGTCGATGATCGCGCCCGTCGTGCAGCCGACGAGCTGGCAGGTCTGCCCTGTGCCCACGTATCCGGTGTTCACCCCGCGAGCCCGTGCGGCGCGCTGGATTTCGAGGGCGGCCGTGCGCTTGCCCACGACACAGTCGCTGCCCGCGACGTGCACCACGGATGCCCGGGTCCTGCCCGACCGGCCCGAGTACTTGGGCAGATGGGGGTGGGGGCGCCGGATGTCGACGATCCGGCGGCCGTCCGCCATCTGCTCCCGCAGCTCGGTGCCGGCGAGCTGGAGGTGCAGACAGGACAGGATGTGCAGCCCGGCCCCGGCCGCCGCGCGCAGCTGGTCCCACCAGAAGGCGGGCAGATCGCCGGAGGGCAGCGGTACGTGCCGGAAGGCGCCGTCCGCCGTCTCTCCGTGGTCGGACTCCGTCATCGCGACGACAAACGCGTCCGGGGCGTAGGCCAGCGCCTGTTCGACGCTCGACACGACCGGAACGTCCGTCCCTGGCACGGCGCCTGCGGTGGTCCGCGCCCCGTGGGAGCGGTCGACAACGGCGACGGTCTCCAGCACCGTGCTGTGCCGCAGCACCCCCTGCGCGGTCTTGCCCTCGGGGTGAGCGAGAACCCCGTCCGCGAACAGCACCGCCCGCAGGGGCAGCCGTGAGAACTCTTCCGCCAGCATGGGACCCGAGGCTACCGGCCGGTCCGGCAGAAGCCGGAGGAGGGGCCGGAGCGCAGCGATGCGCCCCTGCCCCGACCCGGCCCCGGCCCGGCCCACCTGGAACGGCCCACCCGGAACGGCCCGCCTCCGCTCAGCCCTTCATCCCCGAGAACGCGATGCCCTGGATGAACTGCCGCTGCATCGCCACGAACACCACGATCACCGGCAGCGTCGCGAGCAACGACCCGGCCATCAGCACCGGGTACTCGGTCAGGTGCGCGCCCTGGAGCGTGGCGAGGCCCGCCGACAGCGGCATCTTCGCCGGGTCCGTGTTGACGATCAGGGGCCACATCAGGTCGTTCCACGACCACAGGAACGTGAGCACGCCCAGCGCCAGCAGACCCGGCCTGGCCAGGGGCAGGGCCACGCGCCAGAAGACCGTGAAGGGGTTGGCGCCGTCCAGCCGGGCCGCCTCCTCCAACTCCTCGGGCAGGCCCATGAAGAACTGCCGCAGCAGGAACGTGCCGAAGGCCGAGAACATCCCCGGGATCACCAGCGCCTGCATCGAGTCCAGCCAGCCCAGGTCCTGCATGATCTGGTACTGCGGCAGCAGGAACAGCTGCCCCGGCACCATCAGCACCGCCAGGAAGCCCAGGAAGATCACCCCGCGCCCGGGGAAGCGGATCCGCGCGAAGGCGTACGCCGCCATCGAGCACAGCAGCAGCTGAGCCCCGGTCCGCAGGATCGCCATCACGGCCGTGTTCACGAACTGCCGCCCGAGCGGCACCGCGTCGAAGACCTTCGAGTAGTTCGACCAGTCCCAGTGCGAGGGCAGGATCGTCGGCGGTACCTGTACGGACTCGCCGAAGCTCTTGAAGGAGGTCAGCACCTCCCACAGCAGCGGGAAGACGGTGACCACCGCGCCCAGCGCGAGCAGGACGTGGGCGGGCCAGAGCCTGCCCTGACGGCTTCTGTTCTGGGCACGTACGGAGCGCCCGGTGTCCCGCGTCGCCTCACGCATAGTGGACCCACCTCTTCTGCAACCGGAACTGGACGGCGGTCAGCGCCATGATCAGGACGAACAGCACACAGACGATCGCCGCCCCGTAGCCGCGCTGGTTGTCGTAGAACGCCTTCTGGAAGAAGAGCATCACGACGGTCTGGCCCTCGCTGTAGGCCGGGTTCTGCAGTGCGCTCGTCGTGTTGGCGCCGAGGATCAGATACACCAGGTCGAAGACCTGCAGGGACTGGATGATCGACAGCACGGTGGTGAAGAACAGCGTCGGGCTCAGCAGCGGCAGCGTGACCGAGAAGAACTGCCGGATCCGCCCGGCGCCGTCGAGCGACGCCGCCTCGTAGTAGTCGCCGGGGATGGACTGGAGACCGGCGAGCAGCAGGATCATGTTGTAGCCGACGGTCATCCACACACCGACGACGGCGACCGCGATGCGGATGGTGTGCGGGTCCGAGACCCAGTAGGTGCCGTCGATGCCGATCGCGGACAGCGCGTGATTGAGGATGCCGGAGTCGCCGTTGTAGAGCCAGCGCCAGACCACCGCGACCGCGGCGGGCATCGTGACCACCGGCAGGAAGTAGAAGGTGCGGTAGATGCCGGTGCCCGTCAGCCCCTTGAGGTTCAGCAGCACCGCCAGCACCATCGACAGCGGGATGCCGAGCAGCACAAGACCGGTGTAGATGCCGGTGTTGCCGAGCGACTGCCAGAACTCCGGGTCGTGCACAAGGGTCCGGTAGTTGGAGAGACCGATCCAGCTGGTCCCGCCGAACGCGCCCCACTCCGTGAAGCTGTAGTACACCGTCTGCACCACGGGCCACAGATAGAAGACCGCGAGGCCGAGCCCGGCCGGGGCGATCAGCGCGTAGCCCCACCACTTGTCCCGGTGCTGGAAGCGACGCTCGCGGCGGCGCAGTTCCCGCTGGTCCAGGCGGTCCAGGTGGTCCTGGCTGGTGCGTTTCGCCGGTACGGCGGTTTCCGCACGCACATCGACACTCATCAGGACCGGCCCTTCCTCTCCTGCGCGAGCAGCTGGTTCATCGCGTCGGTCAGGGAGCTGGTGGCGCCCTTGAGACTCTCGTCCCCGCTCCAGGCCCTGGAGAGCCACATCTGTTCCTTGTGCGACCAGGCGGCGGTGTTGGTGGAGATGGGGTACGGCACCGAGTAGTCGAGCGCGTCCAGATGCACCTGGAGGTCGAACTTGGGCATCCCGGCGGCCCATGGTTCGGCCGTGCCGTTACGGGCGGGGATGGCCGTGCCGTACTTGCCCTGGAGCAGCGATGCCTGCTCAGTGCCGAGGAACTGGACGAACTCCTTGGCCAGCTCGGGGTGCGCGGTGCGGGCGTAGACGACGTTGGCCAGGCCGTGCAGGACGGTGGCGCGGTGGCGGCCCCTGGGCATCGGCGCCACGTCGACCTTGGCGCGCAGCTCGGGGTCGGCGTAGAAGGTCGCCGCGTTGTACGAGCACTCGTACGTCATGGCCAGCGTCCCGGACTGGAACATCTGGGTGGGGTCGGTGTCGGTCATCTGCTGGAGCGACGGCGCGGCGCGGTAGCGGTGGATCAGGTCGACCCAGAACTGCAGGCCGTCCCGGGTCTGCTCGTCGGAGTAGCCCGAGTGCGTCCTGTCCTTGGAGATGACCCAGCCGCCGGCCTGCGGTATCGAGTTGTAGTAGTTCTCCTGCGCGCGGGCCGGAGCTCCGACGCCGTAGATCCCGCGCTTGCGGTCGGTGAGCCGCTGGGCGTTGGAGATCAGGTCCTGCCAGGTCCAGGAGGAGTCCGGATAGTCGACCTTGGCCCGGTCGAAGATCTCCTTGTTGAACCAGAGGGCAACCGTGTCGAAGTCCTTCGGGGCGCCGTACTGGGTGCCCTTCCAGCGGTAGAGCGAGATCAGGTCGGACGGGAAGTCGGACGGGTGCAGTACGGCGTCGGAGCCGCTGGTCTCCAGGGGGAGAAGCTGCCCGGCATCGGCGTAGAGGCCGAAGTTCGGGCCGTTCATCCAGAAGACGTCGGGAGCGGAGCCGCCGGTACACGCGGTGCGCAGTTTGGTCCAGTATGTCCCGTTCGGGGTGAGCTGGACGTCGACTTTCACCCCCGGCCGGGTGCGCTCGAACTCCCGGGCCGCCCGTTGCATGGCGGGCATCTGGTAGATGTCCCAGACGCCGTAGGTGATACGCCCGCGCCGGGAGCCGCCACCCGAGGAAGCCGATGACGAGGTGGAACTACAGCCGGTCGCGAGCGGGGCCGCCGCTAGCGTGGCGGCGGCCGCTGTGAGGAGGGAACGTCTACGCACGCGGAACCTTCCTGGGGGGTGGAGCTCCCGTCTCGCCACACGGGAGAGCCGTGGAGCCGACGGAGGTCGTCTCGTGGGGGACGTCGCCCCACAACCGGATGTTCGGACGCTATTTGCTCAAAGTTGATGGGTCAATGGCTCTTCCAAGCATCTTTACGCATTCGAGGCCATCGAAAACCCCTCCGGAACACCTCCGGGCACCCCTTCACCCGCCCCCCTCCGATGCCACAACACGGCTACCACGCAACGGGATTGACCACCTCCGGAGTGGGTAAAGGACACCATCAGGTGACCGAAAAGTCCTGATTGTGCTCGCAGGTAATTTTGAGGGTCGAGCAGGAACGAAGGGCGCCTCGAAGGGGACATCGCCGTCGGCGGGCAGCACCGTACGACGGGGTCAGCGGGCGATCAGCGCGGCGGTTCGACCAGGGGTGATCGGGCAGCGGAGCCGTGGTGTCGGCGGGATGTCGGGGGACTGTCGGGGGCTGTCGGTCCCATGTCGGTGGGGGCTGGCACCTTTCGAGAGGACCTGGCGGGTGCCCATACGACTGTGGGTTCCCGCCTTCCTCTCCTCACCCGAGTCCCAGGAGCGCACATGACGATCACCGTCCGACCGGGAAGCACCGTGATGTTCACCGGCGATTCGATCACCGACTGCCAACGGCTGGACAGCGAAGACGGCCTCGGGTTCGGCTACCCGCTGCGCATTGCGGGCGAATGGGGATTCCGGCACCCGGACCGCCCCGTGACCTGGCTGAACACCGGGGTTGGCGGCCACAAGGTGATGGACCTCGAAGCCCGCTGGCAGACCGACGTACTCGACGCGCGCCCGGACGTGGTGTCGATCCTTGTCGGGGTCAACGACATGGGCTGGCACACGCTGGACCCTAAGGGGTACGTGATCACCGTGGAGGAGTTCGAAGCGGGTTATGACCGTCTGCTCGCGCCCCTCGCCGAGACAGGTACGGACCTGATCCTCATCGAACCGTTCCTCCTGCCGATCCACGGCGTCGTCGAGGCCGGTGCCGGATACGCGCTCATCGGAGATGAAGAACGGAAGGAATGGCGCACCGACCTGGACCCGAAGATCCAAGTCGTGCGCAAGCTCGCCCGCAAGTACGGCGCGCATCTGCTCGACGCCGACGGTATGTTCGCCGAGCTCACCGCGACGACCGGGCCGGAGCACTGGGCCGCGGACGGCGTACACCCGACGCCGGCCGGTCACACCGCACTCGCGGCGGCCTGGCTGCGCCTGGTCGCATGACCGGTCCTCGCGATCGCCCGCGCCTCGTCGCAACGCGCCCGCCGGCGCCGGCCCAACCCGGGTGCCACATCATGTGACCCCGAGTACGCCGAAGGGCGCCGCCACAGTGGCGGCGCCCTACAAGGTGCGCATGTGACGAGGGTCAGACAGGCAGCTGCTCCACGAAGGCCGTCCAGGCGGCCGGGGCGACCGTGAAGGTCGGGCCGTCCGGAACCTTGGAGTCACGGAGGTGCACGGCACGGGGGTGGGCTGCTACCTCTACGCAGTTACCGCCCTCGTTGTTGCTGTAACTCGACTTGCGCCAGTCACAGGCGACCTCGATGCAGTTACCGCCCTCGTTGCCGCTGTAGCTGCTCTTGAACCACGCCAGTTCGGTGCTCATAGCCGATCTGCCATCCTCTCGATCAGTTCCGCCGACTCCCAGGGCGTGAGCGCCTGGGCCCGCAACATCCCGAATCGGTCGATAAGTTGGTTGACCTGCTGCGGCTTCGAGATCAACGTACCTCCGGTCTGGCCTTCTTCATATGCCCAATTGCGGCCGTCAGGCGTACTGAGCAAGGCGATCGGGCCTTGCACCCCCGCATGCGCAGTCCTGGCCGTCGGCATCACCTGCACCATCAGATGGTGCATCGTCTGCATGCACTTGAGCACATGCAGCAGTTGGTTCCGCAGCACCGTCTTCCCGCCGATGGGCCGCTGGAGCACCGACTCCTCGATGACGTACGCCACGATCGGCAGCGGATCCCGGCTGAGTACCGCCTGGCGCTCCAGTCGCGCTTCGACATGCTTCTGGACCTCCGCCTCGGAGAACTGCGGAACCCGTTCCTCGTACAGCGCCTGGACGTACTCCTCGGTCTGCAACAGCCCCGGAAAGAGCATGTTCTCGTACGCGCTGATGCTGGACGCGATCTTCTCCAGCCGCACCCACCCCACGAACGTGCGCGGGTACTTCTCGTCGTCCATCAGCGGAATGCACGACTTGAGCGCGCCCCGGGCGTCCAGTACCGCGTCGGCATCCTTGAGGAAGCTCGACGTCGGGATGCGCTCACCCCGTTCGTACGCCCCGGCCAGCGACTCCGAGATGAGCAGCCGGTCCCCCACGTCCTGTCTCGTCAGCCCCGCCCGGGACCGGAAGTTCCTGATCAGGTCCCCTACATGCTTGCGCGCCGGGGACGGCTGCTGCGCCGTGTTCGCGTCGCTCGACTTACTCGCTGCCACAAGATCACCCCACCTTTCCACATCGTCCCGATGTGCACCGAGTTCCTCTGGTCACGCTACGCAATCATGCCGATGCTTGGAGGTATGACGACTGAAAATCTCCCCGATTGGGTACCGGCTTCCGGCCACCAACTCCGGCTCACCGGGGTTCACTTCGACGCCATCCGGGTCCGGGGCGTGCGCGGCGAGGCCGTGCTGCACCATCTCGCCACGCTCACGGACGGGGCGCCGGGGCCCGTCGTACGGGAAGTCGCCGGGGGCCGGTGGACGTACTTCCTGATCCCGCCCGAGACCTCGTACGACTTCGACTGGCCGCCGGGTGCCACCTGTTTCGGGCCTGCCGCACGGGACCAGTACGTGGGGATTCCGGCGCCGCACGGCAACACGTATCCGCTGCACTGGCGCTGCGATCCGCCCGTGGAGGGGAAGTTCGTCGATCCGGAGCTGCTGCACATGGTGATCACGGCCCAGCTCTGCCGGGAACCCTGGTAGCGCGCGTACGCAGCACAGCGCCCCGCCCGGAGCTGGTCCCGGGCGGGGCGCCGTATCGGTATCAGTACCGGTTCCGGGCGTCAGCCGGTCGTGCGGCGCCTCCGCCACCAGACCAGTGCCCCGCCGGCGGCCAGGAGCAGCACGGCGATCCCGGCGACGGCCATGACCTGGGTCCCGGTGTCGGCGAGGCCGCCGCCGCCCTTGGACGGCGGGGTGGCCGGGGGCCGGTGTCCGCTCGGCGGGGTGGCCGGCGGGCTCGGTGCGTGCGACGCCGGGCTGCTGGGCGTCCCCGTGGGCGGGGCGGAGTGGGTCGGCGTCGGGCTCGGCGTGCTGCCGCCGCCCCCGCCTCCGGACCGGTTCTGTCCGTCACCGCCGAGCAGGAGCAGATGGTCGTTCTCGGCGCTGTCCGAGATGGCCTGTGCGCTGATCTTGGCGGACCTGGGGAGATAACGGTGCTGCGTCCGGAACTGGACGTTGCTGACGTTCTGCTTGGGCGCCTTGGAGAAGTCGACGCCGCCCATGACGCAGGTCTTCTGCTGCCCGGCGTACTCGCACGGGTAGCTGTAGTCGCCCTTGGTGAAGGACTTCACGTAGTCGTCGTACGTCTTCCTCGGCGTCCACGACGTGTTGGGGCTGCGCAGCGGCCACCGCTTCACGTTGTTGCTGTTGATGATCGCGTGATACTCGGACGGCGACTTCGCGTCCTGCTGGCGCACGTACTCGGCGGCCACGCGCGCGCTGTAGACGCGGCGCAGATCGGCGTACTCGGGTGCGGTGTTGACCTTCTTCTCGATGTCCGGGGTGATGGTCTGCCGGGCCAGGTCGGCGGCCGTCTTCTGCTGCTCCTTGGTCAGGTGGCAGTCACCGTTCGGGCTCGGCGTCTTGAAGTTCATCTCCAGGGTGTTGACCTTCAGCGGGGTGTCCAGGATGTAGAGGCCGTTGTCGTCGGCGCGGACCTTGGCCTGCTGGGGCACGATCCAGTTGCGCAGCCCGGTGCCGCACGGCAGCCCGGCCGCCCGCATGGCGTCCCAGTACTTCTTGCCCAGGCCCTGGCGCGGGTCCATGTCCCTGGCGTAGTCGTGCTTCATCTGGAGGTCGGCCTGGAGCAGTACGCGTCCGGCGTCGGTCCTGCCGAACGTCGCGTCCATGACCCGGTCGGGCTGGTCCGGGTTCAGGTTGACCCAGAACTTGTCGGGGGTCAGCGCGAGCCAGGCGAAGAAGCTGTCGGAGATGAGCTGCGCCTTGGCCTTGCCGCCCCAGCCGTACTGCGAGGACTCGTCCTGGACCTTGTTGGCGGAGAACGCGTACGGCAGGCCCTTGCCCTTGACGGGCTTGCCGACGTACGCGAGGTCGAGCGTGGAGAAGTCGACGCCGCCGGGACCGCGCACCCCGGTCCCCCGGGGGCCGCTCGCGCCGATGCGCCTGAGCTGGTCGGCCATGTCCTTCGGGGTCGGCGGGGACTGGTCGACCGTACGGGACGCACCACCGGCGGCCCGGTTGCTGCCGCCCGCGGCGAAGTTCGGGTCGCTCCTGGTCACGCCCTTGACGGCCTTGTACTGCGGGAGGCTCTCGGAGCGGTGTTCATAGGCGGTGACACGGGGGCGCCCCCGGTCGTCCATCCCGGCCTGGCCGCTCAGCCTGCCGAGGTACTTCGTCGTGGCGGAGTCCTTCGACTCGCCGTTGACGTAGGTGACGCGGGCGTTCCGGCGCTCCGGGTCCTCAAGAAACGCCTTGTTGGCCGCGTCCTGGTTGGTGTCGCGCCCGGGACCGGCCTTGAACTCGACGAACTTGTTCTGCTTGTAGTTCACGGCGTCGAACTTGCGGACCATCGGCCTCATCTTGCCGGTCTTGGGGTCCTTCACCATGATCGTCTTGCCGTTTTTGTCCTTGACCTCGATCTCTTCGTTGCACAGCCAGTCCGGGCCGAGCAGGCCGAGATCCTTGACGGCCTTCTGCTCGAAGGACGACCCGCGCCTGTTGTTGTTGTTCGGCAGGATCCACGCGTCCGACAGCCACTTCTCGAAGCTGCCGTAACGGGTGTCCTTCCAGGACTTCTTCACCATGTAGTCGCGGTACTGCGCGTAGACACGGTTGGGCGTGTTGGGGTCGTACTCCTTGTAGGGCTTGAGCCCTTCGAGGAAGGCCCGCTGCTCCGCCTCCGTGCCCTTCAGCGTGAGACCGTCCATGGCCTGGCGCGGGGCGTCGTAGTCGTACGAGTCCCAGTCCCCCTTGTCACGGACGTGGATGTTCCGGTCCCACGGCTGGACGGGGTTCTCGGTGCCGCTGATGTCGTACTTCTCGTCGCAGCGCTTGCCCTTGTCGGCGTACGCGGTGCCCGACAGCTGGGGAAGTCCGACGACGGCGAGGACGCCGGCGGTGGCCAGGGCGAGCGTGGTGCGTGCGAGGGAACGGCGGCGCCCGGGACGCTCCGGGTTCTTTCCGTGCGCGCGTGGATGCTGCGTTGTCTGCGCGGGTATGGGTCGGTTCACTGTGGGTTCTCCGACGGGAGCCCGGACGTGGATGTACGCGCGGCGCCAAGGGCCCCCGTTGACATGTATGGCGCCGCCGAAGCCCTGACCCTAGTCCGCTCCGCGCACAGGCGCCGCACAGTTTCCCCGGCGTGCCAGCGGTCAACTCCCTTTGCACACAGGATCGTTACAACGGGAATTCCGGACGCTCGTAGGCTCTGTCCGCATGGATGCGATCGACACTCCCGAATGGGCCGACAACCCCCGCCTCCGCACGTGGCTGACCGCCGGGCGGGACGCCTTCCCCGCGTGGTCCGCCGAGCACGGCGGGGGCTGGGACTTCACGCCCGCGTCCCTGGACCGGCTCGAAGAGCTGGTCCGGTCCCGCTTCACCACCTGGCAGGAGGCCGACGGGGCGCGCGACACCACCCTGCTCCAGGTCGCTGCCTGGTACCTCGGGGAGGTCCAGGTGCGGCACTGCGGGGCGCGGTGGCGCTGCGACCCGGACGAGCCCGAGCGGCCGCCGGTCGCGGGCGGGTACCCGCTGGTGACGGTCCCCCGTACGGAGTTGACCGACGCCGAGCAGTACCGGCTCGCGCGCGAGGAGGAAGAGGACGGCAACCCGACACCCGTGGTGGACCCGGCCGCCAGGATCCGGGCGCTCTTCACCGCGCAGGACAGCCATCTGCGCGAGGTCATCGACTGGTTCGAGCACTTCCGGGAGTGGCTCGGGGAGGACTGAGGCGGGGGCAGGGCGCGGGCGCCGAGACCGAGGCGCGGGGCGCGGGCGCCGGGACCGAGGCGGGGGCGTCGGACGTAGAGGGCGATCCGCCGGGCCCACAATGACGTGCATGAATCCCACCGCCGCTGACGACGACGCCGCCTTCACGGACTTCCTGCACACCCTGCGGGTCTGGGACCTGCCCGAGCTGCCCGGGTTCGACCCGGACACCGCCCCCGGCGCGCCCCTCCCCCTCTTCCGGGAGTGGCTGCGCTCCGCGGCGGCCGCCGGGCAGCCCGAGCCGCACACCATGACGCTCGCCACCGCCGACGCGGACGGCCGCCCCGACGTACGGACGCTGATGCTGCACGGCGCCGACGCGCGCGGCTGGCACTTCGCCTCGCACTCCGGGAGCGCCAAGGGCCGCCAGCTGGCGGCGCGTCCGGTGGCCGCGCTCGGTTTCTACTGGGCGGCGCAGGCCAGACAGGTCCGGGTGCGCGGGCCGGTGACGGCCGCGCCCGCGGCGGAGAGCCAGGCCGATCTGCACGGCCGCTCGACGGGCGCGCTGGCCGCCGCGCTCACCGGGCGGATGAGCGGCGTACTGGGGTCGACGGCCGAGCTGGAGCGCGCGTCGGCGGACGCCTGGGAGCGGGCCCAGGCCGATCCGGAGACGCCGGTGCCGAGCTGGACGCGGTATGTACTGGACCCGGTCGAGGTCGAGTTCTTCCAGGGCGACGCGCGCCGGCGCCATGTCCGGCTGCGCTACCGGCGTACGGAGAGCCGGGACTGGGCACGCGAGCTGCTCTGGCCGTAAGGGGTGAGCGCGGCCAGCCGCCGGCGGCGCACGGTGCGGCCCGCGAAGCCGAATCCGGCGCCCGCCAGGGCGAACAGCGTACCGGCGAGGAGACTCACGGTGAGCAGCAGTGTCATCGCCGGGTTGGCGATGATCCGGCCCCGGACGGCCCACACCGGCAGGGTGCCGGACTGGTCGGCCAGGAACTGCCGGGAGTCCTGCGAGTCGGCGCGGTTGTCGTCGAGGGTGAACATCCGGCCGTGCGGCACGAGGACGTCGTACGCGTCCGATGCGCCCTCGACACCGTCCTTGAGGTACGGCTCGTCCAGCGGTTCGCCGTTCAGGACCAGCTGCGTCCCGTCGAAGACGAGGTGGTCGCCGCCGAGTGCGATGACGCGCTGGAGGACGTCGGCGCCGTCGAAGCGGTCCGGGGTGCGGTAGAGGACCACCTCACCGTGGTGCAGGCCGCCGCCGTTGCTCTTCTCGATGGCCACCCGGTCGCCCTTGGCGTACGCCGGGAGCATCGAGTCGCTGGTCACGCTGACCGACTCGTACCCACGGAACCCCCAGAGGGCGGCGACGGCCAGCAGCACAACGCCCAGACCGCCCAATACCCACCCAGTGACCGTCAGTCCACGCCCATCACGCATACCGGACCCCCTTCGTCATCTGTTCCTGCGTACGGACCCCGCCGATCGTTACCCGCCGGGCGCGGGCCGGCCGGGGTTCGGGTTCGGATACGGGTACGGGTACGGGTCCGGATACGAGTCCGTGGCCAGGCGGGCGTGCAGATGCGCGTCGCGGTAGGTACCGGGCCGCTGGGCGCGGTGCATCCCGTCGCGCCGGGTGCCCTCGTACGCGTAACCGCAGCGCTCCGCGACCCGGCAGGAGGCGGTGTGGTCCACGGCATGGCCCAGCTCGATGCGGTGGATGCCCGCCTGCTCGAAGGCCCAGCGGGTGCAGAGTTCCAGAGCGCGGCCCGCGATGCCACGGCCCCGGGCTTCGGGCAGCACCCAGTAGCCGACCGACGCCCGGCACATGTAAGGGTCGATGCCGGAGAGCCCGACGCTGCCGACGACCACGCCGCCCTCGGTGACGGCGTACTGCGCGAGCTCGCCACGCAGCCAGCCCGCACGGCGGTTGGCGATCGCGGTACGGGCGCCGGCCAGGTCGGTGACGGGGCCCAGCGGGGTGTTCCAGCGCAGGAATTCGGGGTCGGTGAAACCGCGCAGCAGCACATCGGCCTCGTCGGCGCCCCAGGCCCGCAAGACCAGCCCGAAGCCGTCCACCTCCGGCTGACTCCCCATATCGGTCATGCGGCTATTCAACACGCGGGGGGTGGGGGAGGCGGGCGGGGGGCACCCGCGGGCGACAGTGCCGCAGGGCGACCCCGCACACCCGCACAGCGGGACGGCCTGCGCCCGGCCCGTCCCCTCCGATGGCGGACCGCGCACGCCGTACGGGTCGAACGGGGCCCGAACTGGCGGCACCGGGAAGAGAAGCGACCGGCCCGACAGACCTCAGGCGGCGTCGGCCCGGAACACCGGCACGCTGACCCCAGGCGTCAGTTCGCGGAACGTGACGCCCAGCTCCATCCCGATCCGGAGATCATCCGCCGGGCACTCGACGACCTCGGTCATCAGGCGCGGGCCCTCCGCCAGATCCACCACGGCGGCCACGTACGGGACGCGCTCACCGAAGGGCGGCAGGTCGTTCCGGTGCACCACCGACCAGGTGTAGAGCGTGGCCCGGCCACTCGCCTGCTCCCAGGCCACGTCCTCGCTCCAGCAGTGCGGGCAGAACTCGCGGGGGTAGTGGTGCGGCCTGCCGCACGCCCCGCAGCGCCTGATGAGCAGCCGGCCCTCAGCGGCGGCCGACCAGTAGGGCGCGGTGAAGGCGTCCGGTTCCGGCAGGTCGAAGCGCGCGGCCGCGGACGCGGATGCCGGAGCGGGGGCGGAAGTGGGCGCGGGGGCGGAAGTGGGCTTCGTCATGTGGGGAGTCCGATCGCGGGGGCGGGTGACCAGGTCTGTCCGTGTCGCCCGCGGTAGCTTTCTGACAGTACGTCAGTTCAACGGATGGAGGCCCTTGTGCGCAAGAGGTGTGCACGCGTGATCAATTCGCAATCGCTTCTCCGGTTGACCGCGACCTATCAAGCACCCACGTCACTACGCTCTGTTCCATGGACGACACGAAGGACGACCACCCCGTCTACGTCATCGGGGCCGGGCCGGGCGGACTGGCCGCTGCCGCCGTGCTGCGCGGGCGGGGCGTGCGGGCCGTCATCCTGGAGAAGTCCAACGACGTCGGCGCCTCCTGGCGGCGCCACTACGACCGTCTGCACCTGCACACCACCCGCCGGCTCTCGGGGCTGCCTGGACTGCCGATGCCGCGCTCCTTCGGGCGCTGGGTGTCGCGGGACAACGTCGTGCGGTATCTGGAGAAGTACGCGGACTACCACGGCCTGGAGATCGTCACCGGGGTCGAGGTCACCCGGATCGCCCGCGCCGACGACTCCCGCTGGCTGCTGCACGCGACCGGCGGCCGGGAGCTGACCGGCAGTGCGGTGGTCGTGGCCACCGGGTACAACCACACGCCCAGGCTGCCCGGCTGGACCGGCGCCGAGACCTTCCGCGGGGACCTGGTGCACGCGGGCGAGTACCGCAACGCAGCGCCGTACGCGGGCCGGGACGTCCTCGTCGTCGGGGCCGGGAACACCGGCGCCGAGATCGCCGTCGACCTGGCCGCGGGCGGCGCGGGGCGGGTACGGCTGGCCATCCGCACCGTCCCGCACATCGTCCGGCGCTCCACGGCCGGCTGGCCCGCCCAGCGCACCGGAATCCTCGTCCGCAGGCTGCCGACCCGGCTGGTGGACCGGGCGGCCGAGACGCTCTGCCGGATCTCCGTGCCCGACCTCTCCACGCAGGGTCTGCCGCGCCCCGGTACGGGCCTTTACACCCGGGTGCGCGAGGGCGCGATCCCCGTACACGACGTGGGGCTGATCGACGCGGTCCGCACCGCCCGGGTCGAACCGGTCGCGGCCGTGGACTCCTTCGACGACGGCAAGGTCGTCCTGGCCGACGGCACCCGGATCGCACCGGACGCGGTGATCGCGGCGACGGGCTACCGCCGTGACCTCGAACCGCTGGTGGGACATCTGGACGTACTGGACGGGCGCGGCAGGCCCGTGGTGCACGGCGGCCGCTCCCCCGCGCAGGCCCCCGGGCTGTACTTCACGGGGTTCACCAACCCGATCAGCGGCATGTTCCGCGAGCTGGCGATCGACGCCCGCAAGATCGCGGCGGCCGTCCTCCGGCAGTGAGGCCCCTGCCACCGGCGCGACACCCGGCAGCCTCAGCCCCGACGGCAGGGTCACTCCGGGGCGGCGCAGGAAACCCGGGCGGCACAGGTCACCCCAGCCCGGGCGGCGCAGGTCACCCCAGGCGGAGAAAGTCACTTCAGGCGGAGAAGGTCACTTCAGGCGGCGCAGGAAGGAATCGACGAGCCGGCCGGTGAACTCAGGTCCGACGGGCTCGCCCGTCACCAGGACCCGGTAGTAGAGCGGCCCCACGATCTGGTCGGTCTCGGCCGCCACGTCGAAATCCGCGGGCAGTTCCCCCCGCGCCACGGCACGTTCGAGCGGCGCACGGTCCCGGCGGCGCTGCTCGTCGAGGTACCTGGCCCGGAAGTCCGCGGCGAACGCCGGGTCGTGCTGGGTCTGGGCCATGAGCGCCCTGAAGACGGCCCCGGGATCGGAATCGCCGAGGAAACGGCCCAGCCGCTCCAGATGATCCCGCAGGTCGCGCGCGACATCGCCGTGGTCGGACGGGGGCGGCTCCTCGGTCACGTCCTGCAGGAAGGCGTCCATCAGGACATCGGTCTTGGTGCTCCACCAGCGGTAGATGGTCTGCTTGGCGACCCCGGCCCGCGTCGCGATGCCCTCCATCGTGACGCCCGCGAAACCCTTCTCGGCGAGCAGGTCGTCGGCCGCCTCGAGCACCGCGTGCCGGGCGATCTCGCTGCGTCCGTGCCGGTTGCCGTGGTGACGGCGGCCCGGCGCTCCGGCGGTTCCTTCCCCGGCCGCCCCTTCCCCGGCCGTTCCCGCCCGGGTGGTTCCTGCCTCAGCTCCCATGGTGCCTCCTCACGCACAAGGATAGTCAGCCGCTCTAGACTGAACGCAACGGTGCGTCTACTCTAGGCCCATGACCTTCACCCACACGCTTGCCGACCCCCGGGTCGAGACCACACTCAGCCGGATGTTCGCCAACGCCGAGCGCGACGACGCCACCGAGGCCCGCACGCGGGCCGAGCACCCCCGGGCCGCCGAACCGAAGACACCGCAGGAGCTCGCCGACGCCGCCGCGGAGATCTACATGCCGATCTCCGCGGCAGGGGGTCAGCTGCTCTACAGCCTGGTGCGGGCAGTCCGCCCGGCCACCGTCGTGGAGTTCGGCATGTCCTTCGGCATCTCCACACTGCACCTGGCCGCCGCCGTCCGGGACAACGGCGCCGGGCGCGTCATCACCACGGAGCTGAGCAAGGCCAAGGTCGCCGCGGCCCGCCGTACGTTCGCCGAAGCCGGCCTCGACGATGTGATCACCGTGCTGGAGGGGGACGCACTGCAGACCCTCGGCAATCTCGACGCACCCGCGGACCTCGTCCTGCTCGACGGCTGGAAGGATCTCTGCCTGCCGGTGCTGCGCCTGCTCGAACCGCAGCTGGCGCCCGGCACACTCGTGGTGGCCGACGACGTGAATCTGGGCAGCCTGCTTCCGTACCTGGAGTACGTACGTACACCGGCGAACGGCTATCAGAGCGTGACCTTTCCCGTCGAGGACGGCATGGAGATCAGCTGCCGGCTCTGAGCGCCACCCGAGCAACGAGAAGGAGAAGACCGAGGATGTGTGCCGCCTGCGGCGTACCCACCCACCTGGCCGACCTGGACGCGGCCCTGCCCACCGAGGCACAGCCCGCGACCCCGGCCGCCGGGGCACAGCCCGCCCCGGCCGGCGGCCCCAGCGGCTCGGGCGGTCCCGGCGCCCCGGCCCCGAAGTTCGCCGCGCTGCGCAACCGCGACTGCCGCCCGTACCTCTTCGGCGCGGCCCTGGCGATGATGGCCGACAACATCGAACACGTCATCACCTACTGGGTGTTGTGGCAGACATTCCACTCCCCCGCCCTGACCGGTTTCCAGGTCATCAGCCACTGGGTGCCGTTCCTGCTGCTCTCGATGTGGTTCGGCTCCCTGGCCGACCGTTACGACTGCCGCCGCATCATCCAGGCCGCGCAGTGCCTGTTCATGGCCGTCTCCGTGACCTGGGGAGTCCTGTTCCTCACCGACTCGCTGCACATGTGGGAGGCGTGCGTCCTGCTCGTCCTGCACGGTCTGGCCGGATCGCTGTGGGGCCCCGGTGAGCAGCTGATGCTGCACGACTTCGTCGGCCCGGCCGAACTGCCCAGCGCCGTACGGCTGAACGCCACCTTCCGCAGCCTCGGCGTCCTCTTCGGCCCGGTGATCGGCTCCGCGCTGCTGCTGGGACTCGGCCCCACGGCGGGCATTTTCGCCAATGTCGCCTTCTACATACCGCTGACGCTCTTCCTCTTCCGCACCAAGTTCACCGGCCACACCCGCGACCACCACGCCCGACCACGCGTGGGGGTCCTGGAGTCGCTGCGCGTCCTGCGGGAGATCGGCGCCAACCGCACCCTGGTCAGCATGATCGTCCTGGGCGGTCTCGGCTCGTTCTTCGTCGGCTCGTCGCTCCAGTCCTCGATGCCGATCTTCGCCCATGACCTCGGTGCGGGCAGCGCAGGAACCGCGTACGGGGTGCTGCTGTTCGCCAACGGCGCGGGCGGGGTCGTCGGCGGCATCGTCCTGGAAGCCACCGGGTGGGTCAAACCCCATGTACCCGCCGCCGTCATCAGTACCGCCATCTACGGCGTGACCAGCCTGTTCTTCGCCCTCACCAGCAGCTACCCCCTGGCCCTCGCGCTGCTGCTCGTCGGCGGTGTCGCCAACCTGGCCTCGATGTCGATCGGCCAGACCGTCGTCCAGCTCATCGCCCCCGCCGCCGACCGCGGCCGGGTCCTCGGCGTGTACGGCATGTCCGCCAACGGGCTGCGCGCGGGCAGCGGTTTCACCGTCGGGCTGCTGGGCGCCGCCATCGGCGTCCACGCGTCGCTGGGCTTCAGCGCCACCGCCCTGTGCGTCGGCACCGCGGCGGCCGGTCTGCACGCCCTGCGCGGCC
>NZ_JAAGLN010000096.1 GCF_010548145.1 Streptomyces sp. SID10853 | reverse complement strand
CCCGGCCGAACTGCACGGCACCCGCGGTATCGCCGAGCGGGTCAGGCCCGTGCTCGCCTCGCTCGCCGACCCGGCCGTCGGCGCCGCGTCGGAAGGGCCCGAGCGCGAACGGGTCCTGCAACTCCTGGCGGCGGCCGGCTCCGTACTGGACACCGCGGCCCACGCCGTCCGGCACGGCGAACCGGTGGTCATCTCCGCCCCGGCCCTCGCCGTACTGGAGGCCCCCGACAACGCCGACGTGCTCACCGGCCCCGCCCGTCGCGCCGCCGCCCGGCTGGCGACCCTGCTCCGCGACGTCGTCGAGACAGCCCAGGGCGAGGGCACCACGAACGACACCGAGCCACTGGTGCGGCCCACGCTGGTACGGATGGCCCCGGTCGTCCTGCGGACCATGCGCAAGGAACTGCACCACCACGACTCGCCCGTCCTGCGCCACGCGATCCGCACCGCGGTGGTCGCGGCGGTGGGCTATCTCATCGGCGTCGCCCTTCCGTTCGGGCACGGCTACTGGGTGCCGCTGGCCTCGGTGATGGTGATGCGCCCGGCGTTCTCACAGACGTACGGCCGCGCCGTGGCCCGCTTCGGCGGCACACTCGTCGGCGTGACGATCGCCACCGCCGTCGTCCAGCTGGCGCACCCCGGCCCGTATCCGTCCGGGGCGCTCGCGGTGGTCTGCGCGGGGCTGATGTTCCTTCTGATGCGCACCGGATACGCGGCCAGCTCGGCCTGCGTCTCCGCCTATGTGGTCTTCCTCCTCGGCATGAGCGGACTCGGCGTCGAGCAGACCGTCCGGGACCGGGTGCTGCTCACCCTGATCGGCGGGCTGCTCGCGATGATCGCGTACGCCGTCTATCCGGCCTGGGAGACACCCAGGCTGCGCAACCGGCTCGCCGACTGGCTGCTCGCCGACGGCCGTTACGCGGCGGCGGTCGTCGCGCACTACGCCGACCCGGCCGGGGCCCGCAGGACCGATGTCCGCGACGCGGTGCTGGCCGCGCGTACCGCCAGGATCGCCTGGCAGGAGGCCCTGGAGCGGGCCACCCACGAACCGGTGCGCCACCGCGGCCTCTCCCGGTCGGCCGCGGCCGACGCCGAGGAGGCGATGGCGCAGCTGGGCCGGGCCGCCATGCTGATGGAGGCCCATCTGCCCGGCCGCTCCACCACCCCCGTACCGGCGGCGCGCGAGGTCGCGGACGCGCTCCTGCACGCGGTCGAGCGGGGCGCCAAGGACATCAGGCAGCGGCGCGTCCCGCACTGGGACGAGGTACGCGAGAATCTCGCCGCGTGGGACGGCGAGGGCGTACCCGACCAGGTCGTACGCAGCGGTGCCGGGCTGCTCCTCGACACCCTCGACGAACTCACCGCGGCCCTGGACGAGGAGGCGCCGCGGCCCCGTCCCGCCCCGGCGGAAGACGCTTAGGAGTCCGCGCCAGGGCTTCGGATCAAGGACTCGGCATCAGGACTTCGGCATCTGCAGCCCGTCCGGGAGCTTCGTCTTCCCGTCGGTCTTCTTGAAGGTGTCCTTGATCCCGGCATCCCACGACACCGTCATCGTCGTGCCGTCGACGGACTCGATCGACCCCATGGTGCGGTCGTTGTTGCCGTCGGGGCACTTGAGGGACAGCATCGGCTTGCCCATGTCCGCGACCGTGCCGGTGCAGACGTGCTGGCCCGCGATGGCGGCCTGCTTGCCCTGGATCACCAGCGCGGTGGACTTGCCGCCGGTCGTGGCGAGCCAACTGCCCTCGATGTCACCGGCCTTCGCACCGGCACCGCCACCCGCACCGCCGCCGCTGGACGCGGAGGGCGCCGGGGTGGCGGTGGCGGCGCCCTTGCCCTGGTCCTTGGAGGAGTCGGAGCTCTTGCTGTCGCTGCTGGAACACCCGCTGATCACGAGCGCGGCGGCAAGGCCGGTGACCGTGATGCCGGTGATGCGTACGAACCTGTTCATTTACTGATCCCCCTGGTGTGGATGACGGACCGCGACAAGCTACCAGGGAGCCGGATCGGGGATTGGCGCGTCCCAGTGCATGAGGAACGTTTCAGCGGCAAGGCTGTAGTGGACCGAACACCCCGCGTGCACGTGCATCTGCTCATGCATATGCAAGTGAACACAGCTATGATCCAGGACAGTTGATACCTGTACTTCCGTACGTCCGTACTCCGGTGCCGCGTACTTCTGCACTATCTGCACTACCCGGGAGCGACCTGTGCACCACGCGTACAACGGCATGGCGGCCACAGCACTTCACGGGGTCATCTGGCAGAAGAGCGAGCTGAGCAACTCGCAGGGCTCGTGCGTGGAGTTCGCCAGACTGCCCGGCGGAGACGTGGCGGTACGCAACTCACGCCACCCCGACGGCCCGGCTCTTGTCTACACGACGGCCGAGATAGCGGCGATGCTGCACGGCGCGAAGGCGGGGGAGTTCGACCACCTGGTCGCGGAACAGGGCTGAGGGCACGGCCTACGCCCACCACGGAGAACGCGAGGGCGATCGCTGGCTGAGGTGGAACGCAACTGGTGCCAACGGCCTTCGTTCTCCGATGCAACGCCAAGTGCTCAGGCTCGCACTCGTATCGGCGGTGGAGCCTCGCTCAGAGCTGTCCGGTTCCGTAGCTCATCCGCGCCGCAGCTCATCGGTCACACGGCCGGCCGGCGATGTCGATCAGGCCGAGGACGAGTTCGTCGGGCTCTCCGGCCCGCCAGGCCAGTGCCACGCGGCTGGGGCGGTGGCCGGTGACGGGTACGAAGCTGATGCCCGGGGTCGCGTGGTGGTGGGCCGCGGCTGCCGGGAGCAGGCCGATGGCTGACTGCCACACGACCGCGTGCAGGCACTCGCCGATCGTGGTCACCACCGGCGGGTCCGGATCGTCGGAGCCGGCCGCGAGCCAGAAGTCGCGCCACTGCGGGTCGGCCCCCGGCGGCAGCCGGAACGTCGTGCGTCCGCGCAGGTCGGAGATGTCGATCCGGGCCGAGCCGGCCAGCGGGTCGCTGGACGGCATGGCGGCCACCAGCGGTTCTTCGTGGAGGACCCGGACGGCAAGGCCCGCCGTGTCGAAGGGCAGGCGGGTGAGGGCCATATCGACCTGCCCCGTGCGCAAGCCCGCGCTCGGATCGGCCAGGCCGCACTCCCGCAGCCGGACGGCCGCCCGCGGATACCGCCGGCGGAAGGTCTCCCGCATCCCGGCGTCGAGGGCCGCTCCCGCGCCGGCGACCGCGCCGACGACGACCGTGCGGTGTCCGGCGCTCCGCCGCACCTTCTCCTTCACCCGCTCGGCGTGTTCCAGCAGTTCCTTCGCCTCGTCGAGCAGGGCCCGGCCGCTGTCCGTGAGCAGCACACCTCGCGGGGAGCGTTCCAGCAGCCGGCAGCCGAGTTCCTCCTCCAGCTCCCGGATGCGCCGGCTCAGCGGCGGCTGCGACATGTGCAGCCGGGCGGCGGCGCGGCCGAAGTGCAGTTCCTCGGCCACAGCGACGAAGTACCCCAGCTGCCGGAAGTCCATGACCGGCCACGATACCGAGACGCCCGGAGCGATACGGAATCGGTCCTGGACCCGGCGGCCCGGGACGCGGTGACATCGGTGCGGTACCGGACCGATGCCACCGAGGAGGAAACATGCACGTCAAGCTGGCGCCGGTCGACAGCGCACGGGTGACGACGCTGATCGACAATTCCAGCGACGCCCTGCTGCCGGACGGACGTCTCGTGAGGCGGTGGGGCCTGGCCGGGGCCGGATCCGGCGCGCCCCTGCCCGTAGCACCGGCCGGACTCACCACCGAGGGCACCACGGTCGATGTCCTCCGGGCCGAGCACGGGTTCTCGGCGATGGTGGAGATCAGCACAGGCGGCCGCGACCGGCGGATCCTCTTCGGCGCCGGAGCGACCACCGACGGTCTGACCGGCAACCTCGACCGCCTCGGCATTCACCCGGACACGTTCGAGGCCATCGTCCTCAGCCACGGTCACTTCGACCACGTCAACGGTCTGCACGGACTCGTACGCAGACTGGGCCGGTCCGCCATGCCGGTGCTCCTGCACCCCGACGCGTGGCGACGGCGCCGGATCGCCGGCCCCGGCGGTGTGCTGGACCTCCCGACGCCCAGCCGCGGCGCCATCGAAGGGGCCGGCTTCACGGTCATCGAGGACCGGCGCCCGTCCTTGCTGCTGGACGACTTCCTCCTGCTCACCGGAGAAGTCGAACGCAGTACTGACTTCGAGACGGGGATGCCCGGCCACCAGGCTTGCCTCGCAGGGGACTGGGGCCCGGACGAGCTCATCGAGGACGACCAGGCCCTCGTGCTCAACATTCGGGGCAAGGGGCTGGTGATCCTGACCGGATGCGGACACGCGGGGATCGTCAACCTCGTACGGCATGCCAGGAAAGTGACGGGAAACCAGCGGGTGTACGGGGTGCTGGGCGGCCTGCACCTGCGGTTCGGGCCGGTCGTCGACCGGACGATCGACGAGTTGGCCGCCGCGGCGCCCGAAGTGGTGGTCCCGGCGCACTGCACCAGCTGGGCGGCGCAGCAGGCACTGGCGACCCGGCTGCCCGACGCCTTCCTGCCGAACTCGGTCGGCAGTACCTTCCTGCTGGGCGAGGAACGTTGACCTGGCGAGGAGCGCTGACTCGGTGAGGAGGTCCGGCCCCTGCCTCGGCCGTCCGTTGTCCCCCGGCCCTCGGTTCTCGTCCCCCCGGCCTTCGTCCCCCGGTTCTCGTCCGTCGGGACCGTTGGTGCGACCCCGAAACGATCGGTCGGTTACTGCTCCCCCTGCAACCGGAACAGCGCCCAGACCACCTTCCCGTGCAGCGTCCCCGCCAGCGGGTGCCAGCCCCAGCTGTCGGCGAAGGAGTCCACCAGGAAGAGGCCCCGGCCCGACTCGGCCGCGAAGTCGTCCGTCGGGCGGGCGGCAGGCGCGCCGTCGCTCGGGTCCCGTACCGCGCACACCAGGCGGGAGGTCCACCGCATCAGATGCAGCCGCACCGGGGCGTCCTCGTCGCGCGGGGCGTCCGTCGGCAGGGCGTGGCGCAGGGCGTTGGTGACGAGTTCCGAGACCACCAGCGCGACATCGTCGAACCGTTCGCACAGGCCCCACGACGTGAGCGTCGACTTGGTGAAGTGCCGTGCTCCCCGCACCGCTTCGAACTTCGGCGGCAGAGCGCAGGAGGCGGAACCGGACACGGACGAGGGGTCGATCGGAGGAAGGCCCTGCCTCAACGGCTCGAGCATGGCCGATCCATTCGTCCCCATGCGAGGCACTCCCCGGTTTCGCGGCCGTAGCCAGCGTGCGGTGGTACGAGAACGCAGGTGCGCGGGGCCCATGGTTCCGAATGCGTACGGCAGATGCAAGGGCAGATGCACGTGCACGCGCCTGACTTGAGCGGCCCCGTGCCGGTTCTGGCGCATTTCTTCTTGCGCTCTTCCGGCGCCCATCTGCCCTTCGCCTGCCGGGCTTTGCTCTTTCTGTAATCGATCGAGTACAGGGCGGAGCGTTTTAGTGGCAGACTGCCCCCCACATCACGACCGGGGAGGGTTGGAAAGTGTCAGCAGGCGAGTCCTGGGGGTCTTCCCAGACGCTGAGCACCGGAGGTGGGTCCGTCGTACGGCGCATCCTCCTGGGCTCACAGCTCAGACGGCTGCGCGATTCACTCGGGATCACCCGGGAGGCCGCCGGATACTCGATCCGGGCCTCGGAGTCCAAGATCAGCCGCATGGAGTTGGGACGGGTGAGCTTCAAGTCCAGGGACGTCGAGGACCTCCTCACGCTCTACGGAGTGCTCGACGCGACCGAGCGCGAGGCGCTGCTGGGCCTCGCCAAGGAGGCCAACCTCGCGGGCTGGTGGCACAGTTACGGCGATGTGCTGCCCGGCTGGTTCCAGACGTACATCGGCCTCGAAGGCGCTGCCTCGCTGATCCGTGCGTACGAAGTGCAGTTCGTGCACGGCCTGTTGCAGACCGAGGCGTACGCCCACGCGGTCGTCACCCGGGGCAACGCGGACGCGCCGGCCGCCGACATCGACCGCCGGGTCGCGCTGCGCCTGGAGCGCCAGAAGGTCCTGGTCGCCGAGCACGCGCCGCAGTTGCACGCCGTGCTCGACGAATCGGCCCTGCGCCGCCCGTACGGCCAACGGGACGTGATGCGCGGCCAGTTGGAGCATCTCATCGAGATGTCCGAGCGGGAGAACATCACGCTCCAGGTGATGCCGTTCAGCTTCGGCGGGCACGCGGGCGAGAGCGGATCCTTCGCGATGCTGCGCTTCCCCGAGTCGGATCTGTCGGACCTCGTCTATCTGGAGCAGCTGACCGGCTCCCTCTACCTCGACAAGGGAGAGGAAGTCGCCCAGTACGAAAGGGCGATGACCCAGCTCCAGCAGGACAGCCCGCCGCCGGAAGACACCCGCGCCATCATCAGGGACATCCTTCGCACCACGTGAAACGCACGTACGATGAGATGCCATCAGGCCCTTGGGCGTCATGAGCATCTGCGCGCGCGGCAGCGGCAGTTAGGGATTTCATGTCCTTCTTCAGCGAGCTTGCTCTTCAGTACATCGACGGTGAGTGGAAGCCCGGCAGCGGCTCCTGGGACATCATCGACTTCAACCCGTACGACGAGACGAAGCTGGCCGCGGTCACCGTGGCCACAGCCGCCGAGGTGGACCAGGCGTACCGCGCCGCCGAACGCGCCCAGGAGACCTGGGCCGCGACGAACCCCTACACCCGCCGCACCGTCTTCGAACGCGCCCTGCGCATCATCGAGGAGCGCGAGGACGAGATAGCCGACGCCATCGTCACCGAGCTGGGCGGCACCCGGCTGAAGGCCGCCTTCGAGCTGCACCTCACCAAGGAGTTCCTGCGCGAGGCCGTGCAGCTGGCGCTGCGCCCCGAAGGCCGCATCATCGCCTCCCCGGTCGACGGCAAGGAGAACCGCGTCTACCGCGTCCCGGTCGGCGTCGTGGGTGTCATCAGCCCGTTCAACTTCCCCTTCCTGCTCTCCATGAAGTCGGTCGCCCCGGCGCTGGCCCTCGGCAACGCCGTGGTCCTCAAACCGCACCAGAACACCCCGGTCTGCGGCGGCACCCTGCTGGCCAAGGTGTTCGAGGAGGCGGGACTGCCGGCCGGCCTGCTGAACGTGGTGGTCACCGACATCGCCGAGATCGGCGACGCGCTGCTCACCCACCCGGTGCCCAAGGTCATCTCGTTCACCGGCTCCGACAAGGTCGGCCAGCACGTCGCCACGGTCTGCGCGGCGCACTTCAAGCACGCCGTCCTCGAACTCGGCGGCAACAGCGCGCTGATCGTGCTGGACGACGCCGACATCGACTACGCGGTCGACGCGGCGGTCTTCAGCCGCTACGTGCACCAGGGCCAGGTCTGTATGGCCGCCAACCGCATCCTGGTGGACCGCGCTGTGGAGCAGGAGTTCACCGAGAAGTTCGTCGCCAAGGTGAAGACGCTCAGGACCGGCGACCCGGCCGACCCCGCCACCCACATCGGTCCGCTCATCAACGCCTCGCAGGCCGAGGCCGTCACCTCCGTCGTCGAGCAGGCGGTGGCCGCCGGGGCGACGGCCCTGGTGCACGGGCGCGCCGAGGGCAGCCTGGTCTCGCCCACGGTCCTGACCGGACTCGCCGCCGATGCGCCGGCGCTCCAGCAGGAGATCTTCGGCCCGGTGGCGCTGCTCGTCCCGTTCGACGGGGAGGACGAGGCGGTCCGTATCGCCAACGACACCCCGTACGGCCTGAGCGGCGCGGTGCACACCGGTGACGTCGAGCGCGGTGTCCGCCTCGCCCGCCGGGTGCGTACCGGCATGATCCACATCAACGACGGCACCGTGCACGACGAGCCGATCGTCCCCTTCGGCGGCGAGAAGCGCTCGGGCCTCGGCCGGCTGAACGGCGACTCCATGGTCGACGTGTTCACCACCCAGCAGTGGATCTCGATCCAGCACGGGCGCAGCAGCTTCCCGTTCTGAGGTCACGGGCAGGCCCCGGAGTCAAGCGACAGGGCCTGGGACAGCCCTTAGGCTGGCCCCATGTCAGCGATCCGTCTGCTCGTCCTCGGAGCGGTCCGCCAGCACGGGAGGGCACACGGCTATCAGGTCCGCAACGACCTGGAGTACTGGGGCGCCCACGAGTGGTCCAACGCCAAGCCGGGGTCGATCTACCACGCCCTGAAGCAGCTGGCGAAGCAGGGCATGCTGCTGGCCAACGAGACCGCTCCGAGCACGGCGGGCGGCCCGCCGCGCACCGAGTACGAGATGACCCCGGCGGGCCGGGAGGAGTACCTCAGGCTGCTCAGGGAGGCGCTCGTCACCTACGACCAGAAGATGGACGTCATGTCGGCCGCGCTCGGCTGCATTGTCGACCTGGAGCGTGCCGAGGCCGTGGAGCTCCTGAAGGAACGCCTGCGGGCGACGGAGACCTGGCGGGCCTCGGTCACCGCGCACTACATCCCCGAGGGCGGCCCGCAACAGCTCGGCCACATCGGCGAGATCATGAACCTCTGGGTGCACACGGCGGACGCCGGGGCCGAGTGGACCCGCGGGCTGATCGCGCGGATCGAGGGCGGCGCGTACGTCTTCGCGGGGGAGGGCGAGCCGTTCGTGGGCGTTCTCGCCGAGGGCGAGGAGAACCCGTACGCGAACGGCGGGCCGCACCCGGGGGACGACGCCTGACGGGTGCGGCGCGCGCTGTTCAGCGGCTGGCCCAGTGGCCGATTCAGTGGTGGAAGGCCGTGGCCTCCGCCTTGCTCCGCTCCAACGGCGCCGACTGCCGCCGCAGTTCGGGCAGCAGTGACTCCAGGTCGTCGAGCAGCAGATCGGACAGGTCCTCGGAGAACCCGTTGCGGCAGACCACCCGCAGCACCGACAGGTCCTGCCGGTTCTCCGGGAAGGTGTACGCGGGCACCAGCCACCCCCGTTCGCGCAGCCGCCGCGACACGTCGAACACGTCAAAGCTCGTGGTGTCGTCCGTGGTGGTGAAGGCGAAGACCGGCAGCTCGTTGCCCCGGGTGAGCAGCCGGAAGTCGCCGAGCGCCTCGATCCGGCCGGCCAGCCCCTGCGCCACGTCGCGGGTGGCCTGCTGGACGGCCCGGTACCCCTCCTTGCCCAGCCGCAGGAACGTGTAGTACTGCGCCACCACCTGCGCGCCCGGCCGGGAGAAGTTGAGGGCGAAGGTCGGCATGTCGCCGCCCAGGTAGTTGACCCGGAAGACCAGTTCCTCGGGCAGTTCCTCAGGCGAGCGCCACAGCGCCCAGCCGACACCCGGGTAGACCAGGCCGTACTTGTGGCCCGACGTGTTGATGGACGAGACCCGGGGCAGCCGGAAGTCCCAGGCCAGGTCGGTGTCGAGGAAGGGAGCGACCATCGCTCCCGAGGCCCCGTCGACATGCACGGGGATGTCGAGCCCGGTGCGCTCCTGGAGGGCGTCCAGAGCCGCGCAGAGCTCGGCGACCGGCTCGTACGACCCGTCGAAGGTGGAGCCGAGCACGGCCACCACCCCGATGGTGTTCTCGTCGCAGAGGTCGGCGGCGGCCTGCGGGTCCAGGTGGTAGCGGTCGCCCTCCATGGGGACCTGCCGCGCCTCGACCTCCCAGAAGTTGCAGAACTTCTCCCAGCAGACCTGGACGTTGACGCCCATGACGAGGTTCGGCCGCGCGGTGGCCGGATAGCGGTCGGCGTTCCGCTTCGCCCAGCGCCGCTTGAACGCCATACCGGCCAGCATGCACGCCTCGCTGGAACCGGTCGTCGAACAGCCCACGGTGGTCGTGGGATCCGGCGCGTTCCACAGGTCGGCGAGCATCGCCACACAGCGCCGCTCCAGCTCGGCGGTGCGCGGGTACTCGTCCTTGTCGATCATGTTCTTGTCCCGGCACTCCGCGAGGAGCACCCCCGCCTGCGGCTCCATCCAGGTGGTGACGAAGGTGGCCAGATTGAGCCGGGAGTTGCCGTCCAGCATCAGCTCGTCATGGACCAGCTGGTACGCGCTCGTCGGCGGCAGCGCGCTGTCGGGGAGCCGGTGCTTGGGCGGGGCGGTGTCCATGCCGCCGACGGGGTTCGCCTCGCCGAAGAAGGGGTTCACGGCGATGGTGCGCTGTTTCCCGGTGTCGTCCGACCCGTTCGCGCCTCGGTGCAGTGGCATGGTTCGCGTTCGCCTTCCTCGTCAGGGCTTTCCTCGTCAGGGCTGCTCGTCCGTACAGACCCGCCGTCACTGCTTGGCGAGCATGACGGCCGTGCCGTACGCGCACACCTCGGTACCGATGTCCGCCGCCTCGGTGACGTCGAACCGCATCGCGAGCACCCCGTTGGCGCCCCGCGCGCGGGCCTGCTCGATCAACCGCTCCATCGCCTGGTTACGGGTTTCCACCAGGGTCTTCGTCAGCCCCTTGAGCTCGCCGCCGATCATCGACTTCAGACCGGCGCCGATCTGGCTGCCCAGATGGCGGGAGCGGACTGTGAGGCCGAACACCTCGCCGACCACCTGCTGGACCGTGTATCCGGGGACGTCGTTCGTCGTGACGACCAGGACGTCGGCCTGGGGCCACTGGCCGCCGCCGTAATCCTCGATGCTCATCCGGCATCACCTCCTGGTGATCACCTTGCCCGATAATCCGTGTACCGCACCCGCGCGGAGGCGATGGAACCAGGAACCGCGCGCGGGCGTTGATAACTTTGGCCAGCCATTACCCGCATGACCCATGCCGACTGACCCCAGGAGCCCGGAACCCGTGACTACTCTCGCGCTCGGACCGAGCTGGATGGACCCGGACTATCTGATCAGCACCTTCGGGGTGGCCGGTCTGCTGGTGATCGTCTTCGCCGAGTCCGGCCTGCTGATCGGCTTCTTCCTGCCGGGCGACTCCCTGCTGTTCACCAGCGGTCTTCTCGTCACCACGGGCAAGCTCGGCACCCCGCTCTGGCTGCTCTGTGTGCTGGTGGCCATCGCCGCTGTGGCGGGCGACCAGGTGGGCTATCTGTTCGGCCGCAAGGTCGGGCCCTCGCTCTTCCGGCGCCCGGACTCCAAGCTCTTCAAGCAGGAGAACGTCGAGAAGGCGCACGACTTCTTCGAGAAGTACGGCCCGAAGTCGCTGGTGCTGGCCCGCTTCGTGCCCATCGTGCGGACGTTCACGCCGATCATCGCGGGCGTGAGCCGGATGAACTACCGCTCGTTCGTGATCTTCAACCTCATCGGCGGCACGCTCTGGGGCGTGGGCGTCACCCTGCTGGGCGCCGGGCTCGGCAAGGTCGCGTTCGTCAACGCGCACATCGAGCTGATCCTCGTCGCGATCGTCCTGGTGTCGGTGGTGCCGATCGCGATCGAGTACCTGCGCTCGCGCGGCAAGGCGAACCGGGAGGGCGCACCGGCGGCCGACGCACGGGACGGCGAGGCCCCCGGCGGCACCCAGCGCCGCCGGCACGCCAAGCGGTAGCCCGCAGGCGCCGGTCCGGAACACCGGCGCCTCGACCCGCGGCGCCCCGACCTCGGTTCCTCGACCCGCGGCGCCCCGACCTCGGCGCCTCAGAACCCGCGGGTGCGCTTCGCGGCCCTGCGCTGCCCGCCGACCACGCCGGGTGCCTTCATGAAGAGCCGGGAGATCTCACCACCGAGGTTCACCCCGACCGCGATGGCCAGCGCCAGCGCGGCCGCCTTGGTCACCGAGGCCAGCCCCCTGTTGACGTCGCTGTGCGCGAAGTACAGCATCCCGAAGTACGTCGCGGAGCCGGGCAGCAGCGGCCCGATCGCCGCCGTCACATACGGCAGGGCCGACGCGTACCGGTAGCGCGAGAACAGCTGCCCGAACAGACCCACGAGTCCGGCCGCGACGGCGGTGGACGGCACTGCCGAGATGTGCCCCGCGTAGTGCAGCGCCCCGTAGACGATCCAGGCCACCCCGCCGTTCAGCGTCACGATCAGCACCGTCGAGCGGTCCTGCTGGAGCAGGATCGCGAAGGCGAAGGTCAGCAGCATCGCGGCGAAGATCTGGATGACGGGCCTGTTGACGCCCGTCAGCGCCGCCTCGGCGTTGAGCTGGTTGGCGCCGAACTGGAGCCCCAGCCAGATCACGATCAGCACGCCGATGACGATCGAGATGAAGAAGTAGACGACTTCGAGCAACCGCGCGGACGCGGTGATGTAGTAGCCGGTCAGCCCGTCCTGGACACCCGCGACCAGCGCCCGCCCCGGCAGCAGGGCGAACAGCCCACCGGTGATGACGGCGGAGGCGCGCAGATCGGGCACGTGGGCGAGGGTGAGCGCCACCCCCACCGCGGCGGGCGGCATCGCGGCCACCGCGAACTGGTAGAACTCCGGCAGCCCGCGCCCGGCGAGCAGCCAGGCCAGCCGGTCGCCGAGCATCGCGCCCACCATCGCCGCGACGAAGACCAGCGCGCCACCGCCGACCAGCACCGAGGCCCCGCCGGCGAGCAGCCCGTTGGCGGTCGTCAGCGCCCAGCCCGGATAGGGGTGCCGGTTACGGCGGATCCCGGCCAGGCCGCGGTACGCCTCCTCCAGCGAGACATCGACGTCCTCGGACGTGATGTCGTCGATGAGGTGGTAGACGGCCGCCAGCCGGGTGTAGTCGGTGCCCCGGCGGCGTACGGTACGGCTCGCCGTCACCGGGTCGTCCACGAGTGAGGGCTGGTGCGAGATCGACAGCAGGGTGAAGGTGACGGTCGGCTCGCAGCGTTCGAGCCCGTACGCCTGGGTGACGCCGAACATCGCCGCTTCCACGTCCTCGGCGCCCTCGCCGCCCGCGAGCAGCAACTCCCCGATACGCAGCGTCAGGTCGAGCACGCGCGGCACGGCGGGGCCCGACTCGTCGTCCTGCTTCTGCGCGGCCTCCATCGCCGGCCGCTCATGGACCGGGATCCGCAGCATGGTGCGCATCCGGTCCTGCCAGGGCGCCTCCTTGGCCAGCTTGATCATGGGGAAGCCATGGGCCGGGGTGAAGGCGGGCGGCGAGTTCTGGGCGCTGTACGTCTGGGGCGGGGTGAAGGCCGAGCCCTCCGGCTCGGACGGCGTCTCGGCGGCCAGCCCGGGCGGCACGGCGAACTCGGATGTGGTCGAGGAGTCCTCGGGGGGCGGGGTGCCCGTGCCCGTCGGCGGCACGAACGCACTCCGTACCTCGTCCGACTGCGGCTTGCGGTCCTCGGGACCGTCCGTCTCAGCCACTCGCTCAGCTCCCACCTCTCCCGTACCTGATCAGCGCCTGCCCAGTATGCGCACGGATACCGGCCGTACCGCCTCCGGACGCACTGCGGGCGGTGCGCCCGTGAGGGAACGCACCGCCCGCAGCGGCAGTCTCGGAGAGCGGACCGGTCTCAGTGCGACCCGCCCTGCGCCTGGAGGCGCTTGTACGAGTTCTCGACCTCGGCCTCGGCGTCGGCGCGGCCGACCCAGTCGGCGCCCTCGACGGACTTGCCGGGCTCCAGGTCCTTGTAGACCTCGAAGAAGTGCTGGATCTCCAGGCGGTCGAACTCCGACACGTGGTGGATGTCGCGCAGGTGCTCCACCCGGGGGTCGGACGCCGGGACGCAGAGCAGCTTGTCGTCGCCGCCCGCCTCGTCGGTCATCCGGAACATGCCGATCGCGCGGCACTTGATGACACAGCCGGGGAAGGTCGGCTCGTCCAGCAGGACAAGGGCGTCCAGCGGGTCGCCGTCCTCGCCGAGGGTGTTCTCGACGAATCCGTAGTCCGCGGGGTAGCTGGTCGAGGTGAAGAGGCGACGGTCCAGACGGATCCGGCCGGTCTCGTGGTCCACCTCGTACTTGTTCCGCGAACCCTTCGGAATCTCGATGGTGACGTCGAACTCCACGGGTGGCTCCTCCATGATCAACACGAACTTCGGGTGGTGCTGCGTCCTGCCGGACCGGCCGGATGCCGCGCACACGGCAAACGCAGTGGTTAAGTGTCCCCCACGACGATGTGTGATCGCGAAAGGGGCTGCTCCGAGGTGCCGGTGCCGAAGGTGACGACGTGGCAACTCTCGGCGGGCTCCGCCGTGATCGGTCTCGCGCTCGCGGCCGGGCTGATCGCGGCGTCCGGACCCTGGGACTCAGGCCAGCGTAAGGCCGAGCGGGACTGGGCCGCCGCCCGGGACCTGACAGGTGGCGCAGATCACGGAAGCCCCGCGCACGGCGCGGGCCCGGCGCCCGCGCCCAGCGCGCCCGGCGTACTGGCGGCGCTCGGCAGCAGCTCCGCGCCGACCGGCAAGGGGCTCGGCAAGGCGCTCGGTCATCTGATGGACGACCCGGCGCTCGGCCCCACCGCGGGCGGGGTGGTCGTCGACGCGGCCACCGGCAGGCGGCTCTACGGGTCGGAAGCCGACCGGCCCATGACCCCCGCCTCCACCGTGAAGCTCGCGACGATGACCGCCGGGCTCTCCGCGCTCGGCCCCGACCACCGCATCGCCACCACCGTCACCGCGAGCCCCGACGGGAAACGGCTCACCCTCAAGGGCGGCGGCGACCCCACGCTCGACCGGGACGGCCTGCGCACGCTCGCCGACGCCACGGCCAAGGCGCTGCACGAGCGGGGCGTCAGCTCCGTCCGTATCGCGTACGACACCTCGCTCTACTCGGGGCCGCTGCTGCACCCCATCGGCCCCAACGACAACATCGCCCCGGTCAGCGCCCTCATGACGGACGAAGGGCGGCTGGACGGCGGCTCCTCCTCCGGCTCGTCCGGCTCGTCCCCGGAGAAGGCGGACCACGGGCCGGCCCCGCGTACCGGCGACCCGGCGGGCGACACCGCCCGTACGTTCGCCTCGCTGCTGGCCGACCGGTCGGTCCACTGCAAGGGCGCGCCGTCGCCTGGGAAGTCCCCGAAGGACGCGAAGCCGGTCGCGACGACGTACTCCGCGCCGCTCTCGGCGCTGGTCGAGCGGGCGCTGACCAACAGCGACAACGACATCGCGGAGGCCGTCGCCCGGCAGACCGCGCTCGCCGCGCACGAACCCGCGAGCTTCGCGGGCGCCGGCCGGGCCGTCCTGGACCGGCTGAAGAAGCTCGGCCTGCCGCTGGCCGGGGCGCACTTCGCCGACGGCAGCGGGCTGAACCGGCAGGACAAGGTCTCACCGGCCCTGCTCGCCACCCTCCTCACCCGGGCGGGCGACCCGGCCCACCCCGAACTGCGCCCGATCCTCACCGGGCTGCCGGTCGCCGGATTCACCGGCACGCTCGACGAGCGCTACACGGACCCGGCGGGCGCCGGCGGTCTCATCCACGCCAAGACCGGCACCCTGACCGGGGTGAACACGCTGGCCGGGACGGTGGTGGACGCCCGGGGCAGACTGCTGGCCTTCGCGTTCATGGCGTCGCACACCGCGTCCCCGACCGCGGCCCAGTCGGCGCTCGACCGCCTCGGCACCGCCGTGGCGTCCTGCGGCTGCACGGGCTGAGGCGGGCCGGGCTCCGGCGGTACGGGCCGGGGCAGCAGGTGCAACACCTCACCGTCCGCGGATCCGAGAACGTACGGTTGACGCATGACGCGCATCGGTGGTGCCGAGATGGTCGACTGGAACCTCGCGACGGCGACTGCGACCCGCTTCGCAAAGCAGGGTCCTGACGTCAGCAGGGACGAGGCCCGGGCGGTGGTGGCGGAGCTGCGCAGGCACGCCAAGTCCGCCGAGGAGCATGTCCGCGCCTTCACCCGGATGATCCCCGAGGGCACGGACCTGGAGGACACACCGGTCCTGGTGGTGGACCGGGCGGGATGGGTCAAGGCCAACGTCGCGGGCTTCCGCGAGGTCCTGAAGCCCCTCCTCGAGAAGATGCAGGACCGCCGCGGCAGCTCGCCCGGCGGTGCCGTGCTCGGCGCGGTGGGCGGCAAGGTCACCGGCGTCGAGCTGGGCATGCTGCTGTCGTTCCTCTCCTCCAGGGTGCTCGGGCAGTACGAGACGTTCGCCCCCGCCGGACGCGACCTCCCCGGATCGGCGGGCACCGGCGGCCGGCTGCTGCTGGTCGCGCCGAACATCGTCCATGTGGAGCGCGAGCTGGAGGTCGACCCGCACGACTTCCGGCTCTGGGTCTGCCTGCACGAGGAGACCCACCGCACCCAGTTCACCGGCGTGCCCTGGCTGCGCGACCATCTGGAGGGCGAAATCCAGTCGTTCCTGGAGGAGACCGAGGTCGACCCGATGACCGTCCTGGAGCGGCTGCGCGAGGCCGCCCAGTCGTTCGCGGGCAACCGGCCGGCGGACTCCGACAGCGCGGACGGCGACGGCGGCAGCTCCCTCGTCGAACTGGTCCAGACCCCCGCCCAGCGGGACATCCTGGGCCGGCTCACCGCGGTGATGTCGCTCCTCGAAGGACACGCGGACTACGTGATGGACGGCGTCGGCCCGCAGGTCGTGCCGTCGGTCGACGACATCCGTGAGAAGTTCCAGAAGCGCAGGGCACAGGGGGCGGGCCGTCTCGACCAGGCACTTCGCAAGCTGCTCGGCCTGGACGCCAAGCTCCGCCAGTACCGCGACGGCGAGCGCTTCGTACGGGCCGTGGTCGAACAGGTCGGCATGGACGGCTTCAACCGCGTCTGGACCTCGCCGAACACCCTGCCCACCAAGGCGGAGATCGCCGCACCGGCGGACTGGATCGCGCGGGTGCACGGTAAGGGCGACGCGGCGCTCTGACCCGGCCACGGCAGAAGTACGCCGTGGTAATCACCCATCCGAGGGACCGTGGGCGAGGAGTTGGCGTGCGATGCTCGGGTATCGGCCTGGTTCTGTCACCATCTATGCACTCTGTGTGACGCAGCCGTCCACCCGAGGCACCCCCCCAACTCCACCGAAGGGCACCGGATATGGGTCCCCATCCTGCGGTCGCAGCGATACGCCTGGCGGTCCGCCGCGTACTCCACGACGTACTCAACGAACAGACGGCCATCGACGGAACCCCGGCCCCCGCGACCGCGCAGGGCCGAGCCACCGGCGAACGGACCGGACGCCCGGAGGCTCCGCACTCCCCGGGCGCACGCCCCACAGGCACCCCGTCCGAGCAGCACCGGCCACTGGTGCTGGTCGCATGCTCCGGTGGCGCCGACTCCATGGCGCTCGCCTCGGCCCTGGCCTTCGAGGCCCGCAAACTCGGCGTCCGCGCGGGCGGCGTCACCATCGACCACGGCCTCCAGGACGGCTCGGAATCCCGCGCCGCCGAAGTCGTCTCCCGGCTCACCGGCCTCGGGCTCGACCCGGTGGAATCCGTCGCCGTGACCGTCGGCAGGGACGGCGGACCCGAGGCCGCGGCCAGGGACGCCAGGTACGCCGCGCTGGACGCCGTGGCGGAGCGCAGCGGCGCCGCGGCCGTCCTCCTCGGCCACACCAGGGACGACCAGGCGGAGACCGTCCTGCTCGGCCTCGCCCGCGGCTCCGGCATCCGCTCCCTGTCCGGTATGGCGGCCGTCTCGGGGGCGGCCGGCCGGTACCGCAGGCCCTTCCTCCAGCTCGACCGCCAGACGGCCCGCAAGGCATGTCTCGTCCAGCACCTCCCGGTCTGGGACGACCCGCACAACGCGGACCCCTCGTACACCCGCTCGCGGCTGCGCCACGAAGGGCTGCCCGCCCTGGAGAAGTCACTCGGCAAAGGGGTCGTCGAAGCCCTGGCCCGCACCGCACGCCTCTCCCGCGACGACGCCGACGCACTGGACGCCTGGGCCGCGAACGCCGAGGAGGCGGCCAGGGACGACGCCGGGCAGCTGGAGTGCGCCAAGCTCTACGCCCTGCCGCCCGCCGTCCGCAGCCGGGTGCTGCGCCGCTCGGCCATCGCCGCGGGCTCGCCCGCCGGTTCTCTCTTCGCCCGCCACATCGAGGAGATTGACCGGCTGATCACCGGCTGGCGCGGCCAGGGCGCCATCAACCTCCCCGGCCGGGTCGAGGCTCAGCGGCAGGGTGGCAGACTGGTTATCCGGCAAGGCTGACGCAGAGCTGCGCCGCAAGCCGAAGCACAAGCAACTGAAAGTGGCCCGGGTGAACGAGAAAGACATGGGCACCGACCTCGCGTCGGTGCTCATCACCAAGGAAGAGATCGACGCCAAGCTCGCGGAGCTGGCCGCGAAGATCGACGCGGAGTACGCGGGCAAGGATCTGCTGCTCGTCGGTGTTCTCAAGGGCGCCGTGATGGTGATGGCCGACCTGGCCCGTGCGCTGTCCTCGTCGGTCACGATGGACTGGATGGCGGTGTCGTCGTACGGCGCGGGCACCCAGTCGTCGGGCGTCGTCCGGATCCTCAAGGACCTGGACACCGACATCAAGGGCAAGCACGTCCTGATCGTCGAGGACATCATCGACTCGGGTCTGACTCTCTCCTGGCTGCTGTCGAACCTCGGATCCCGTGAGCCGGCCTCGCTGGAGGTCTGCACGCTGCTCCGCAAGCCGGAAGCGGCGAAGGTCGCACTCGAAGTGAAGTGGGCCGGGTTCGACATCCCGAATGAGTTCGTCGTCGGATACGGACTCGACTACGCCGAGAAGTACCGCAATCTCCCCTTTGTCGGCACACTGGCTCCGCACGTGTACGGCGGCTGACACCCCGTCCGGCTCTGCCGGGCGGTCCCGGCATTCAGCCGTGAGCCGAACGGGAACCCTCACCTATTTCCCGCCGTTGGAGCAGGGGAAGGCAGGTTCGTCGGCACTCCCGTGAGGTCGCGGGCGGCAATGCTGGGGTACCGTCCGAAGAACAGTCTTTACTCACAGCAGCATTTACCTACGGGCAGGAGGGACGGGGCGTAGTTCCGCCCCGTATGGATGGACGTGAAGCGATACTTCCGTGGGCCGGTCATGTGGATCGTGCTGGCCGTCCTCGCCGTGGTCGTGTTGATGCAGGTCGTCGGCTCGTCGGGCGGCTACAAGTCAGTGGACACCTCCAAGGTCGTCCAGGCGATCGACAAGAACCAGGTCGAGCAGGCCAAGGTCACGACTGGTGACGAGAACGTCATCAAGATCGAGCTGAAGAACGGCCAGAAGCTGAACGGCGAGTCGGGCGGCAAGTTCCAGGCGAACTACATCGGCGACGCGCAGGGCACCGCCCTCGCCGCCAAGCTGCAGAGCAAGGTCGACAGCGGCGACATCGCGAAGGGCTACACGGTCTCGCCGTCGAAGCAGAACCCCTTCGTCGGGATCCTGCTCTCGCTGCTGCCCTTCGTACTCATCGTCGTGGTCTTCCTGTTTCTGATGAATCAGATGCAGGGCGGCGGCTCCAAGGTCATGCAGTTCGGCAAGTCAAAGGCCAAGCTGATCACCAAGGACACCCCCAAGACGACCTTCTCCGATGTGGCGGGGTCCGACGAGGCTGTCGAAGAGCTCCATGAGATCAAGGAGTTCCTGCAGGAGCCGGCGAAGTTCCAGGCCGTCGGCGCCAAGATTCCCAAGGGCGTCCTGCTGTACGGGCCGCCGGGAACGGGCAAGACGCTGCTTGCGCGCGCCGTCGCGGGCGAGGCGGGCGTCCCGTTCTACTCGATCTCCGGTTCCGACTTCGTCGAGATGTTCGTCGGTGTCGGTGCCTCCCGAGTGCGTGACCTCTTCGAGCAGGCCAAGGCGAACGCTCCGGCGATCGTCTTCGTCGACGAGATCGACGCCGTCGGCCGGCACCGCGGTGCGGGCCTCGGCGGTGGCCACGACGAGCGCGAGCAGACGCTGAACCAGCTGCTCGTGGAGATGGACGGCTTCGACGTGAAGGGCGGGGTCATCCTGATCGCCGCCACCAACCGGCCGGACATCCTGGACCCGGCGCTGCTGCGTCCCGGCCGTTTCGACCGGCAGATCGCGGTCGACCGTCCGGACATGCAGGGCCGCCTGGAGATCCTCAAGGTTCACCAGAAGGGCAAGCCGGTCGCTCAGGACGTCGATCTGAGCGCGGTCGCCCGTCGTACGCCCGGCTTCACCGGTGCCGACCTGGCCAACGTGCTGAACGAAGCGGCGCTCCTCACGGCGCGCGGCAACCAGAAGCTCGTGGACAACGAAGCGCTGGACGAGGCGATCGACCGTGTCGTGGCGGGCCCGCAGAAGCGGACCCGGATCATGTCCGACAAGGAGAAGAAGATCACCGCGTACCACGAGGGCGGACACGCCCTGGTCGCGGCGGCTTCCCCGAACTCGGACCCGGTCCACAAGATCACGATCCTCTCCAGAGGCCGTGCTCTCGGCTACACGATGGTCCTGCCCGACGAGGACAAGTACTCGACCACGCGTAACGAGATGCTCGACCAGCTGGCGTACATGCTGGGCGGGCGCGCGGCCGAGGAGCTCGTCTTCCACGACCCGACCACGGGCGCGGCGAACGACATCGAGAAGGCCACGGCCACCGCTCGCGCGATGGTCACGCAGTACGGCATGACCGAGCGCCTGGGCGCGATCAAGTTCGGTGGCGACAACACCGAGCCGTTCGTGGGCCGGGAGATGGGTCATCAGCGCGACTACTCGGAAGAGGTCGCGGCGCTGGTCGACGAAGAGGTCAAGAAGCTCATCGAGACCGCGCACAACGAGGCGTGGGAGATCCTCGTCGAGAACCGCGACGTTCTCGACAACCTGGTCCTCCAGCTCCTCGAGAAGGAGACGCTGAACAAGGAGCAGATCGCCGAGGTCTTCTCCGGCATCGTGAAGCGTCCGGCCCGCCCGGCGTGGACCGGCTCCAATCGGCGTACGCCTTCGACGCGCCCGCCCGTGCTCTCCCCGAGGGAGCTGGCGCTCACCAACGGCGCCGTCGGTGCGGTCACCGCGGGTACCAACGGCACGACCCCCTCGGACGGCGGCGGCATCGAGGCCGTCCCCGAGGACCGGCCGGAGAGCTGACCCGAGCGCTGCCCCGGAGCCCTTCCGTACCGGCAGCCCCGGAATGCAAGCCGCGTCCCCCAGGTTCTAGCCTGGGGGACGCGGCATTTTCTTTGAGGAGCGAGGCACAGATGACCGACCCGATAACGCTGGACGGCGCGAGCCAGATCCGCGAGTTCGACGAGAAGCGGGCCGAGAATGCCGTACGGGAGCTGCTCATCGCCGTGGGGGAGGACCCGGACCGTGAGGGGCTGCTGGAGACACCGGCCCGGGTGGCGCGCGCGTACAAGGAGATCTTCGCCGGTCTGCGGCAGAAGCCCGAGGACGTGCTGACGACGACGTTCGACCTGGGGCACGACGAGATGGTCCTGGTCAAGGACATCGAGGTGCAGAGCCACTGCGAGCACCATCTGGTGCCGTTCACCGGCGTCGCCCACGTCGGTTACATCCCGTCGTCCGACGGGAAGATCACCGGCCTGTCGAAACTGGCCCGGCTCGTCGACGTCTTCGCCCGGCGCCCCCAGGTCCAGGAGCGGCTGACCACGCAGGTGGCGGAGTCGCTGATGAAGATACTGGAGCCGCGCGGGGTGATCGTGGTCATCGAGTGCGAGCACATGTGCATGACGATGCGCGGTGTCCGGAAGCCCGGAGCGAAGACGATCACGTCGGCGGTCCGCGGCCAGCTGCGCGACCCGGCGACCCGGGCCGAGGCGATGAGCCTGATCATGGCGCGCTGAGCACGGACCGGCCGAGCGGTCAGGCGGACGCGCCCTGACCGTTGTGGTCCTCGTCGTCCGGGAGCTTGCACACCCGCTCCAGGAAGAACGCGGCGGCGACCACCCCGACCCCCGCCACCAGCGAGAAACCGGCGTAGATCGCCTGGTCCCTGCGGGCCGGGTCGTCGAGGTGGCTGAGCAGATAGACGCCCGTGCCGCCGTACATCCCGCAGACCAGCGCCGCCACCAGCGCACTGGCCTGGGCGAAGACCACCGCCCGCGCCGCCATCAGCGGGTCCACGCCCTTCGCGCCGGGACGGCGCTCCCGCTGCGCTCGCAGCCGGGCGCGGAGCGAGAGCGCCGTGGCGAGCAGGACCACCGCGATGGCGGCCAGCACGATGGGCGCGGCGAGCGGCACGCTCGGCAGGGTGCCCACCGCGTTCCACAGCCGGGCGCCCGCCCAGGAGAGCACTCCGGCGACGACGAACAGGCCGGCCAGCACACCGAGCCGTAGTTGCTTCACGTGACGTTGCTCTTCACTGCTCTGCTCTTCACCGCTCTGCTCTTCATTCTGCTTGTCCCTGTCTGCCCCGGCCCCGGGCGCGGAGCCGTCCCTGTGACGGCGCCCGGACACCCCGGAGCGGCCCCCCAGAGGCTAACGGCTACTCGGGCAGGCAGAGTTCCAGATCGGCGCGGGGCAGTACACCTTCTCGGTCGACCGACGTCAGCAGCTCGGCCACCGGGCCGCGGCCCGGCACCTCGGCCGCCGGGTCCACGTCGTGCCACGGCACCAGGACGAAGGCCCGCTGGTGCGCGCGGGGGTGCGGGAGCGTCAGCACCGGGTCGTCGGAGACCACGTCCGCGTACGCCAGGATGTCCACGTCGATGGTGCGGGGGCCCCAGCGCTCCTCGCGTACCCGGTCGAAGGCTTCCTCGATGGCCTGGCCGCGCTCCAGGAGCGAGTCGGGCGGCAGCGTCGTCTTCACGACGACCACCGCGTTGAAGTACGAGGGCTGCGAGCCGGGGTCGACGCCCCAGGGCTCTGTCTCGTACACCGGGGAGACGGCCTTGACCCGCAGGCCCGGAGTGTCCTCCAGGGCGTCGATGGCGCCCTGCAGGGTCTCCAGACGGTTGCCGAGGTTGGCACCGAGGGAGATCACGGCCCGTTTGGGATTGGACAGCGTCACATCCGCCGCGTCGACCTGGGCGACCACGGAGGCCGGTACCGGCTGTACGGTCGGGTCGCTCTGCGGCTCGCTGGGAAACACGGTCATACTCGGCTCCGGATGATGGTGATGGTCACGTCGTCGAAGGGGACGGTGATCGGGGCATCCGGCTTGTGCACGACCACCTCGACCTCCTCGACGCCTTCGTGCTTGAGGCACTGCTGGGCGATCCGCTCCGCCAGGGTCTCGATGAGATCGACCGGCTCGCCCCGGACGACGTCGACGACCTCCTCCGCCACCACGCCGTAGTGCACGGTCTTCGTCAGGTCGTCGTCGGCCGCCGCGGGGCGGGTGTCGAGGCCGAGCACCAGATCCACGATGAAGGTCTGGCCCTCCGCGCGTTCCCTCGGGAAGACGCCATGGTTCCCACGGGCCTTGAGGCCGCGCAGCGCGACACGATCCACGCGAATCACTCCTGCTGTTCGTCGGTAGGCGGGCCTGAGCCGAATGCGGTCGGCGTGGCCCACACATTCGAATCTACCTGCGGCTACCGACAGCACCCGGTCACGGGGGCTGCGGTCACGGTTCTGAGCGGGTGATATTCGCCCCTACCCTCGGCGGCGGAGCTGAACCCTGCGGGCCCCAGGAACTCCCCGAACCGATGAATCCGGTGCCGTCAGGTGCCGTCAGGTGCCGTCCGGCCGGCCCTGTGCCCTCCGATGCCATCCCGCAGGAGCCGCAGGTGCCGGAGGAGAGCGCAGGGCCGCAGAGCGGCCCGGCCGGCCTCAGGCGGGGGTCTCGTCTCCCTCGGCCGGGCCTTCGCCGCCCTCGCCCTCGCCGCCCTCGCCGGTCTCGGCGAGCACGGGCGAGCCGTGGTGGGACCAGAGCTTCCAGCCCTCCGGCGTCCGGCGGAACGCGTTCGTGGCCACCACCAGCTGCCCGACCAGCGGGCCCAGCTCACCGGCCTCCTCGGCGGGGCCCCCGCTGAGGATGTTCTCGGTGCAGGTGACCAGCGCGGTGTCGTCGATGATGCTGACCACCACATCGGTCAGGAAGAACTGGATGTACTCCGTGTTCGCCATGATCAGCGCGTACGACCTGAGGACGTCACCGCGCCCGGAGAGCACCGGCCAGCCGGGGTGGACGCAGGAGATCTCGTCCTCCAGCCAGAGGGTGGACAGCGCGTCGAAGTCGCCCCGCTCCATCGTCTCGTAGAAGGCCGTGTTGGCGAGCTCGACCTCTTCCACGTCGGTGGCCGCCGTCATGCGGCGCCCTCGACGGCGCGGGCCACGCGGACCGCGTCGGCCGTGGCCCGTACCTCGTGGACCCGGACGGCCCAGGCGCCCGCGTGCGCGGCGAGCGCGGAGACCGCGGCG
>NZ_JAAGLN010000095.1 GCF_010548145.1 Streptomyces sp. SID10853 | reverse complement strand
GCCGGGCCAGCTCGGACACCGTGGTGCCCTGCTCGTCGAGTACGGCGCCGAGGTGCGCCTGCGCCGCTGCCACCGCGCCCGCGCCGGCCGGCCCGGCCACACAGCCTTCGCAGCCCCCTCATCCGGCGCCCAGCGGCACCCCCGACGCGGGGCAGCACCACTCCGTCGCACCGTCGGCCGCCGTGCTACGCCAGGGCGACAGCGGCCCCGCGGTCGTGGAGCTCCAGCAGCGGCTGGCGCAGCTCTCGCTCTACCGCGGCCGGGCCGACGGCCGGTACGACGGCGACGTCGCGGACGCGGTGCGTACGTTCCAGTCCTGGACGGGCGTCGACAGCGATCCGCCGGGTGTCTACGGGGCGCCCACCCGGCGCGCCCTGGAGTCGATGACCAGGCAGCCGTAGGCCCGCTGCGCGGCCCCCGCGGGAAGGTGCGACCAGGACGGCTGGCGCAGAACCCCCTTTGTTTTGTACCCTGACGAAACAAAGTGGTTCCGCCCGTACTCCCTGACCGGCGGGCGGGGCCGCCTTGTCTCTGCTCCCGCACCTCTGGAGTCCCTGATGACCGTCCTGCCCGCACGCGCCCTGCTCCTCGACATGGACGGGACACTGGTGAACTCGGACGCCGTGGTCGAGCGCATCTGGCACCGCTGGGCCGTCGAGCACGGCCTGGACCCGCACGAGTCGCTCAAGGTGGTGCACGGCCGCCAGGGGTACGCGACGATGGCCATCCTGCTGCCGGACCGCCCCGTCGAGGAGAACTACGCGGACAACCGCGCGATGCTCGCCCTGGAGACCGCGGACACCGAGGGCGTCGTCCCGGTCCCCGGCGCACCGGCCTTCATGGCCTCGCTGGCCACCCTGCCGCACGCACTGGTCACCTCGGCCGACGCGGGGCTCGCACGGGCCCGGATGGCGGCCGCCGGTCTGCCGATGCCCGAGGTCCGGATCACCGCGGAGAGCGTCGGCGCCAGCAAGCCTGACCCGCAGGGCTTCCTCAAGGGAGCGGCCGAGCTGGGCTTCACCCCGGACGAGTGCATCGTCTTCGAGGACTCGGAGGCGGGGATCGCCGCGGGCCTGGCGGCGGGCATGCGCGTGGTGGGCGTGGGCCCGCGCGCGGCGGTCCACCGGCCGACCGTACAGGTGCCCGACCTGACGCGGATCCGCGTCGAGGGTACGGATGACGGCGCCCTGCTGGTCCACGTCACCGCCTGACCCCGGCGGAAGACCCCGGGGGCTGCCCGGCGGACCGGAAACAGCCCCCACACACAGCCGCGGGCCTCAGCCCGCGATCGCCTCGTACAGGCTGAATCCCGCGAGCACCAGCATCAGCGCGGCGGCGATCTTCGTGATCAGCCTCAGCGGCACATGCTTCATCAGCTTGCGGCCACCGAGGATCCCCAGGCCGCCCACCGCCCAGAGCGCCAGCACAGCGCCGATCCCGACCGAGACCGGGCTGTCGTAGCGGGCCGCGAGGTTGGCCGTCATGATCTGGGTCAGGTCACCGAACTCGGCGACGAGAATCAGCATGAACCCGGCCCCTGCCACCTTCCAGAAGGACTGGTCGGCGGGGGCCTTCACCTCTTCCTCCTCCTCGTCCTTCTTGAAGAGGAGCATCGCCGCACCCGCGAGGAAGAGCGCACCGACGATCGCCTGCAACAGCCGGTGCGGGATCAGGGTCAGCACGCTGCCCGCCGCGATGGCGAGTGCGACGTGCACGGCGAAGGCGGCCGCGACCCCCACGAAGACGTACGAGGCCCGGTAGCGGGTACCCAGCATCAGACCGGCGAGAGCGGTCTTGTCGGGGAGCTCGGCGAGAAAGACCACGCCGAAGGTGATCGCCAGGATCGTAAAGCTGATCACGGGTTGTTTCCTCAATCGGTTCGGGCTGACCGCACCGGGAGGACCTGATTCGAAGAGAAAAGGGGTCGCTTCGGCACGGCAGCGTCAACTGGACACTGCTGCCGAAGGTCTCGCTGGCGGGTCTTCAAGAAGATCCGCCTCCGGGCGCCGGCCGAACCGAGGTTCAGCAGTATGTCGACGTTCCGGCGAAGAGCTACTCCCCTTCTGCTCCGTACACGATACGGCACCGCCCCGGCCGCGCGCCCCTCCAGCACCCACAGCCCCACTGCCCCCACCGGCCCCACCGATACGGCCCGGGCAGCCGGGCCCCACACGACTCCCCCTGGCTCCTCCGGCACCCCGGGCCCCACGGGCCCCACAGGGCTCCCCCGCCCCGCCCTCACCAGCAGCCACACATTTGCGACAAAAGCCTGATCGGGTGACGACACGACCAAAGGTGCGACAACCGGCACAGAGGCCGCCCCACGCACCCCGGCAGTACAGCAGGCCCCCGGCGCCGCCGGATCAGGCGAGAGCACCCACCGGGGCCGCGACCAGCGGAAGCGCCCCGGGCACGGCCTCCGAGGGCGGCACGGACAGCGGCGGCGGGCGGCAACCGTACGGCTGTGCGGGGAATCTGTCGAAGCGTCAAACATCGGCAGCCCTCTTGATGTGACGTGCCCATGTCGCCAGGCTGTTACCCGGCGCCCGCCCCACGGCAACCCGGCGCCGCCACGATGGCCGAGCCGCATCGGCAAAGCCCCTCCACCCCACGGGAGTTCGTATGTCAGGTGTCTCAGGTGTCTACGCGCGTCGAATAGCGGTACTCACCGCGACCGCGGGAATCACCCTCGCCGGTCTCGTCACCGCCCCCTCCGCCCAGGCCGCTCTGCCCACCCCGGTGAGCGCGGCCACCGCCCGGACGTACCTCAGCTCCCTCACCGTCGCCGCGGAAGGCTCGTCCAGCGGCTACAGCCGGGACAAGTTCCCCCACTGGATCACCCAGTCCGGCGCCTGCGACACCCGCGAGGTGGTGCTCAAGCGCGACGGCACGAATGTCGTCCAGAGCTCCACCTGCGCCGCCACCAGCGGCAGTTGGTACTCCGAGTACGACGGCGCGACCTGGACCGCGTCGTCCGACGTGGACATCGACCACATGGTCCCGCTCGCCGAGGCATGGCGCTCGGGCGCCAGCAGCTGGACCACCGCGCAGCGGCAGGCGTACGCCAACGACCTGACCAGGCCGCAGCTCATCGCGGTGACGGACAACGTCAACCAGTCCAAGGGCGACAAGGACCCGGCCAAGTGGCTGCCGCCGCGCGCCGCCTACAAGTGCACCTATGTCCGCGCCTGGGTGGAGGTGAAGCACTACTACAAGCTCACGGTCGACTCGGCGGAGAAGACGGCACTCCAGGGAGTACTGAACGGCTGCTGAGCAGGTCCCCGCGGGAACCCGGCCCTGCCCCTCCGTCGTTCCGTTCCGTACGGTACGGGGCGACGGAGGAGGACATTCATGGCCGGGCTGCGCCTGGGACCACTGCTGAGGTATGTCGACTGGGACCGTGGGGAGTCGGCGACCATCTGGGTCGAGGCCGACCGGCCCTGCACGGCCGAGGTCCGGTGCCCGGACGGCGCGGGCGGTGAGGCCCGCACGTTCCGCATAGCCGGGCATCACTACGCGCTCGTCCCGGTGACCGGACTCGTACCGGGAACGGAGACGCCGTACGGGATACGGCTGGACGGCGAAGAGGTGTGGCCGCCGCCCGACTCGCCCTTCCCGCCGAGCACCATCCGCACCCCCGACCCCGGCACGGAACCCGGCGGCGGTCCCCGTGCGGAATCCGACGGCCGCCCCCGTGCGGAATCCGACGGGGGCCCCGGTGCGGAATCCGACGGGGGCCCCGGTGCGGAATCCAAATCCAGCCATCCGGCGGGCACCCCCGGTCTGCGGGTCTCCTTCGGGTCCTGCCGTTGGGCCGCCCCCGCCCAGGGCGAGGCCGATCCGGTGGGACCCGACGCGCTGGACACGCTCGCGGCCTCGCTGGCCGCCGGCCCTCCCGCCGAACGTCCCGACGTCCTGCTGCTGTTGGGCGACCAGGTGTACGCGGACGAGGTCTCGGCCGACACCCGCGACTGGCTGGCCGCCCGCCGCGATCTGCGCGAGCCACCGGGCGCCGAGGTCGCGGACTACGAGGAGTACACCCGCCTCTACTACGAGTCCTGGCTCGACCCCGAGGTGCGCTGGCTGCTCTCCACCGTGCCCAGCTGCATGATCTTCGACGATCACGACGTCATCGACGACTGGAACACCAGCGCGGCCTGGCAGCAGGAGATCCGCGCCACGGACTGGTGGCAGGAGCGGATCCTCAGCGGGCTGATGTCGTACTGGGTCCACCAGCACCTCGGCAACCTCTCCCCCGCCGAGCTGGCGGCCGACGAGCTGTACGCGGCGGTGTGCACGGCGCCGGACGGCACCGATGTGCTCCGGAAGTTCGCCGCGGCGGCCGACGCCGACCCCGCCTTCACCCGGTGGAGCTACCGGCGCGACTTCGGCCGCACCCGGCTGCTGATGGTCGATTCACGCGCCGCCCGGGTCCTGGACGAACAGCATCGCGCCATGGTCGGCCCCGAGGAAACCCAGTGGCTGCGCGCCCAGTTGACCGACGGTCCGGGGTCGTTCGACCACCTCCTCATCGGGACGTCGCTGCCCTGGCTGCTGCCGCCGCTGATACACGACGCGGAGAGCTGGGACGCGGCGCTCTGTGCGGGGGTACGCGGTGCGCGGTGGGCACGGTTCGGCGAGAAGCTGCGCAGGACGGCGGACCTGGAGCACTGGGCCGCGTTCCCGGACTCCTTCGACGAGCTGACCCGGCTGATCGCCGACACGGGGACGGGCGAGGGGGCACCCGCGACGATCTGTGTGCTCTCGGGCGACGTCCACCATGCGTACGTCGCCGAGCCGCACTGGCCGTCCCGGTCCGGGCGGACACCGGCGCCGGACTCCCTGGTCGTGCAGCTGACCTGCTCACCGGTGCACAACAGCGTTCCCGCTTACGTCCGTTTCGGCTTCAGGTTCGGCTGGAGCCGCACGGGCCGGATGCTCGGCCGGGCCCTGCGGAGGCACGGGCGGCTGGCGGATCCGCCGGTCGGCTGGCGCAGAGGCAGGGGCGGCAGCGGCGGACCGTGGTTCGGGAACCAGCTGATGACCCTCGATCTGCTGGGCCGCTCCTCCCGGCTGCGGCTGACACAGGCGCGCCGTGACGGGAAGGGGGGCGGGGACGGGAACGGCAGCCGGCTGGAGACCGTACTGGACCGCGAGCTGACCCGGGACTGAGCCGGACCGAACACGGCCAGGGCGCAAGGGAACAAGGAGGGGGTGAACGGCGAGGAGCCGGGCGGGACACGGAAAACCTGACCGAATGTTGAACTTGCAAGTTCTAGTCAGGCATACCTAATCTAAGGCTGCTCCGGTCTCCCCCACCGAAGGAGTTCCCCCGTCATGCCTTCAGCGATATCCACGGCAGTGTCCTCGGCCGGCCGGCAGGCCGACCTGGCCCGCCCGTACGCCCTGGCCCTCTTCCGCGTTGTCGTCGGCCTGCTCTTCGCCTGCCACGGCGCCGCTTCTCTCTTCGGTGTGCTCGGCGGAGCGCCGGGCGGCGGCACGGTGTCGGCGGGCAGCTGGCCCGACGGATACGCGTCCGTCATCGAACTCGTCGGCGGCGTACTGGTGCTGACGGGGCTGCTGACGCGCGCGGCCGCGTTCGTCGCCTCGGGCTCGATGGCCTTCGCGTACTTCCATGTGCACCAGTCCCACGCCCTGTGGCCGATCCAGAACGGCGGTGAGCCCTCGGTGATGTTCTGCTGGGCCTTCCTGCTGCTCGTGTTCACCGGCCCCGGCGCACTCGCACTCGGCCCGGCGCTCGTCCCACGGCGGCGCGCCGCCGAACCGGCCCCGGTGGTGGCCTGACCCGTACGGCCGAGCCCCGCCGAGTTGGTCCGGGCCTGATCCGGGCCTGATCCGGACGAAGGCCCTACGCGGCGGGGCCGGTCGGCCCGAACGGCACCGTGTAGCACGCGACGGGGTCCGCCGCGCCGCCCCGCACCCCGTCGATCACCACCGAACGGGCGCCGCCGGGCCGGAAGTTCCAGCCACGCCGTGCGGTCACGGTGGCCGCGCCCTCCGCGTCAGTGGTGAAATCCAGCCGCATCTCGTCGCCGGGGCCCGCCTTCCGGCCGTCCGTGCTCCGCAGATAGCGGGGGCCGGCCGCGCCGGGGGTGCTGCCACAGGGCCCCGTGTGCACCCGCATCCCGAAGGCGTGCCCGGACTTGAGCCCCGCGAGCCGGGCCGTCACACGGGTGCCCGAGGGGTCGGTGGACTGCTCGACCTCGATCCTGGAGGCCGCGGGCACCAGCTTCATGTCGTACGTCACGGCGGACGACGGGAGGAAGGCGGTGGGCGGCGCGAACCGGGCATGGACCCGCTGCCAGTACACACCGGCGGGCGCGTTCCCTGCTGACCCGTTCCCCGCGGGCGCATTCGCTGCGGGCGCGTTCCCGGCGTCCGCGCTCCCTGCGGGCGCCGCCCCGCCGCCCGTCAGCATCGCCAGTGCCGCCGCTCCGGCCAGTACCCCTGCCACGACCATCGTCCGCTCCTCGCTCGTTCGCCCGGCCGCTCGTCCGCCGCCGCTCCACGCCGTACGGCCCCCAGCCTGAGCGCACCATGGCCAAACCCCCGCACTGGAGCAGTCATACGGGTGAACGGGACCTTTCGAACATCACCGGCCCCGGCGGACGGGCGCCGGATCTCCACGCGTACGCTGTATGGCTGTACAGCCGCACCTGCCGCTCCCCTGCGACGCCGCGGCGCCATCACGAACGGGGAGTCCGGTGTTCGAGAGTGTGCGGTCGCTGACCGACAGTCCATGGATCTATGCCGTGGTCGCGCTCTCCGTCGTCCTCGACGTCTTCGTGCCGCTGCTCCCCAGCGGAGTCCTGGTGATCACCGCGGCCACCGGCGCCGCCGCCGGTTCGACCACCGTCGCCGGAGAGGTCCCGCACAACGTCCCGGACCTGCTGATCCTCACCGCCTGCGCCGCCGTCGCCTCGGTGGTGGGTGACCTGGTCGCCTACCGGCTGGCCTGGCGCGGAGGCGAACGGCTCGACCGGGCCATCGCCCGCTCCCGGCGGCTCACCAGCGCGCAGGAACGCCTCGGCACGGCGCTGGCGCGGGGCGGCGGTCTGCTCGTCGTGATAGCGCGCTTCGCACCGGCCGGCCGCTCGGTCGTCTCGCTGGGCGCGGGCGCCGCACACCGCAGGGCGAAGGAGTTCCTGCCCTGGTCGGCGCTTGCGGGCGTGGCCTGGGCCGGCTACAGCGTGGGGCTCGGCTACTTCGGCGGCCAGTGGCTGGGCACGAGCTGGCTGGGCACGGCGGTCTCGCTCTTCGCGCTGTTCGGCGCGGGCACGGTGGCCGCACTGCTGATACGGCGCCCGGCACCGGCCACAGCCCCGGCCTCCTGACCGCTCGCCCGGACCGCCCGGATCACTTGGACCGCTCGGTCCGCTTAGACCGCTCGGTCCGCTTGGATCACTAGGGCCGCCCGGACCGCTTGGATCACTAGGACCGCCCGGACCGCTTGGATCACTCGGGCCACTCGGACCTCCCAGGCCACTCAGATCACCCGGGCCACTCAGATCGCCCAGACCGCCCGGATCACCCAGGCCGCCCGGGCCTCTCGATCGCTCACCCGGCCCTGCCGATCACCCGGCCCCGCGTGCCCCGGCCCCCCGGACCTCCAGGCCCGCGAGGAGTTCCTGGGTCGCCCGGGCGATCTCGTCGACGGCCCGGTCGAACACCACACGGTTGTGCGCGGCGGGCGCCCGGAAGCCGGAGACCTTCCGTACGTACTGAAGCGCTGCGGCCCTGATGTCCTCGTCGGTCGCTTCCCCGGCGAGTACGGGCGGACGGAGAGTCTTGATACTGCGGCACATACATCCAGTCTGCCGCGGTCCGGACAGACCCGGGCCTCAGCCGGTCTCCGGCTCCCGTTTCGGGGTGATGGGCGGGATCCGGTAACTACCGTCCAGGACGGACTGCTCCGGCGTGTAGAGACGGAGCATCGGCCGGAAGTCGCCCTGCGGCGCGGGCAGCCAGTTGGCCGCCTCCGCCGGGTCGGCCGGCCGGTCCTTCTGGATGTGCAGCGTCAGCGACCCGTCGTCGCCGTACACCAGACCCGGCGTGCGGTCGCCGATGGAGTAGCGGTCGGCGGGGTTGGCGACGAGGAAGTAGTCCGGGGAGTCGTACATGGTCACGGACCAGAACGACCGCACGGGCGGCGGGCTGTCGAAGCGCAGGGTGTACTTCCTCGACCCGTTCAGCCAGTGGCCGTCCGCGTCCTCGAAGGTGTGCGCGTACACCGCTTCGTAGCCGTGGTTGCCCCACAGACCGACCCGCGCGGCCACCGCCCTGGTCAGATACGAGGACGTCCGGTCGGCGATGCGCCACTCCGGGGAGTCACGGGTGCCCACCCCGAACCAGTCGAGGTTGTAGTCGAAAAGGTGTGGGTTCATCTCCCAGGCCCCGGGGGCGCGTACGCCGTCCACCCCGGTGTGGCCGGCCTTCTCGACCCGCGCCGCTCCGCGCTTCAGCCCTTCGGTCAGCGCGTGGACGAGCTCCGGGTCCGCGTGGCGGTACGGCGACGGCCCCTCCTCCAGGAGTTGCAGCGGCTGGAACCTGTCCTGGTAGGCGCGGTCGTCGGCCGCCGGCGGGAAGGCCGCCATCCAGACCCGCAGCTTCTCGAAGAAGTGCAGCGGTTCGGGCACATCCGGGTCGGCCGTGGGCAGCCAGTTGTGGTGCATGACGGATTCGAGGACCTTGAGCGTGAGCCGCCGCTGCAGCCCCTGCACACGCGGCAGGTCGGCGGGGCCGTCGCAGGCGAAGCGGCCGGCGATGGAAGCGACCGTCGTCGGCGCGTCGATCACCCCGGTCATCCCCTCGGGGGTGTCACCGGCCCAGCCGGGCGGCACGATCAGCCACTTGGTCTCACCGGTGCCGGTCGCCCGGCGGCCGACATACGCGAAGTTGTTGCTCCACGCGTCGATGAACTGCAGGACGTAGTACGCGCCGAGCGTGTCCGGTACGTGCAGCAGCAGCGGGCCGCCGGAGAGGTCGAGCTGCGCGATCGAGTACACGGTGTCGTTGTTGACGGACACGAAGTGCGCGTCGGGAGTGGCGAGCCGTGCGGCGTGCGCGAACTCGTTGAAGGAGGCGGACGGCAGCGAACCGAACCCTTCGTGGAGGGCCGCCTGGACCATCGACAGGTCGAAGACCAGCGGATACCCGTAGATGTACGCCTCGGCTGCCAGCTCCGTGAGATCGGAGGGGGCGGGGGGTACGGGAGGGCCGGAGGAGCCGGAGGAGCCGGAGGAGCCGGAGGAGCCGGAGGGCGCTGGATCCGCCGGGGTGGAACCGGTGCCCGGGGAATCCGCCGGGGTGGAACCGGTGCCCAGGGGCTGCGCAGGCGTGGGTCCGGTCGGGGGCGCGTCGGGGCCGTCGTCCTGGTCGGTCACTTCGGACTCCTCTCGGCCGCGCGCACGCGCGGGAGCGCGGAGGCGGCTGCGGGAACACTCGGATCCCCGCGCCGCCACAGTCCGGTGAGGTGTTCCGGCCCTGGTGGCGCCGGTGCCGCTGCCCTCCCGGTGACAGCTCCGAGCCTCTGCGAGCGTCCTCGGGGCAACCACCGGAGCGCCGCCATCCGGGTGACCCTCCCCCCCCTCTTCCCCTCTCCCCCGCCGCTACGACTCCGCCGGGACCCGGGGCTGCCGCCGCCCCAGCAGATCGGCCAGGCCCTGCCGGGTCCCCGCGATGACGACCCGGTCCTCGGGGCGCAGGACGTAGCTCTGCGGCAGGTTCCAGACCAGCTCGGCCTTGCGCGCATCGCCGTCACCGCCGCCGTCACCGTACGAGGAGCGGGGCACGGACAGATCGGGGCGGCGCTCGTCCGGGTCCGCGAGGTCGAGCGCGAGGATGCGCCAGGCTCCCTCCCGGAACACCTGGCCGAGGGTGCGGCCCTCCAGCAGGGGGTGGCCCGCGACGTCCACCGCCGCGAACAGCAGCACCCGGCGCTCGACCGGCATGGCGCCGAGGATCTGGCGGCCCATCATCGCGGCGGCGAAGGCGGGCGCGGCCAGCGTGGAGACGCTCCGGCTCCGGGTGACCGCCTGCGGGTGGGCGGCTCGCAGCGTACGGAAGACGGCGGAGGCGAACGCGTCGTCGAAGAGCCGCATGCTCACCCGGAGGTGCGGCTTCACGGTGCGGGCGTAGAGGGCCGCTTCCAGGTTGGTGATGTCGGCGCTGGTGAGCGCGAGAAGAGCGCGGGCGCGCTGGATCTTGGCGGCCTCCAGCACCCCCTCCGTGGTCACGTCGCCGATCACGATCGGCACCCGCAGCCGCCGCGCCAGGGCGATCCCGCGCGCCTCCGGGTCGGCCTCCACGCAGACCACGGGGATGTCCAGCTCCCGCAGCCGTGCCAGCACCCGTGAGCCGACCTTGCCGAGCCCGAGCAGCACGACGTGCCCGGAGAGCCCGCGCGGTGGCCGGCGCAGCGCGGCGGCGGTACGGAACGTACCGAGCCCCTCCAGGACCGCCGCGACCAGTACCGGAAGCAGCAGCAGGCCGGTCAGCCCGGACAGCATCTGGATCACCTGGCGGCTGGTGGGCTCACCGACCGCGGGGTCGCCGATCGCGAAGATGTCGAGGATGGTCAGATACGCGGCGTGCACCGGAGGATCGCCCGTGGTCAGCCAGGAGGCGACGGCCAGGCCGAGCACCGAGGCGAAGATCCCGAAGAGGGACCAGCGCAGCCGCCGTGAGAAGACCTGGGCGAGGGGTGCGCCGCGGCCGGCCAGCCTGCTCGGGGAGAGGTCGGGGCCGCGGTAGGAGACCGCTTCCAGGACGACCGTGCCCCGCCCGGACGCCGCCTGGACGGACGCCTCGTCCGGGAGCAGCTGGGGGCCCGCCTCGCCGCTGCTGTCCGAACCGTCGGCTCCTCCCGGGTCGCCCGTGGTCGACGAGAGCAGCGCCAGGGTGCACAGGCCGGGATCGCCGGCCGCGCCGGGCCGGACGGCGGGCGGCCGCTCCACGGCGCGCAGCAGCAGCCCGTCGGCCTGGACGACCTTGCTCGTACCGGCCACGACGGTCGCGGCGAGCGCGGGGGCCGCGGTGTCGGCGTCCGAGAGCACGGTCGTGGAGGCGTCGACCTCGTCCCGGTCCATACCCGGCGCGCTGACCGCGGCGGCCTGGTCGAGCAGCTCCTCCAGATGCTGGCCCAGTTTGCGGTTGTAGAGCCGGATGACCAGCCGCAGCCTGGGGTTGAGCCGCCGGGCGGCGAGCGCGGCCCGGATGTTCACCTCGTCGTCCTGGTGGACGAGCGCCAGCGCGGACGCCTCCTCGGCCCCGGCGCGCAGCAGTACGTCGTCGTCCGGGGCCGCCGCTTCGATGAGCCGGTCGGCCACCGCGTCGCGGTCGCCGGACGACGGTCCGGTGACGACACGCGACATCCGCCCGAAGAGCGCTGAGGCCCGCCCGACCGGGGTGAGCTGGGTGTGCTCCGGGACGCCCGCCGCACCGGCGGGCGGTACGACGAGGGTCACGGTCTCCCGGTACACACCGCGCAGCTCGACGGCGAGACGGTGGGCCAGGCCGTCGTCACCGCAGACGATCATGTGCCCTTCGGGGGAACTCTGTTGGCTCTGGTGCGGGAGTGAGTACACGTCAACAGAGACTGCCTCATGGGGGTGTTCGGTTTCACAGTCGGGTCAGCCGCCGGTGTTCGGACGGCACTTCGTACAGCCGGCCTCGATTCCATAACAGCACAGCCGACCTCGATGCTTCGCCAGGGAAACATTTGCATAGTCTAAACATCTAAAGTGGGCACAGTCCGAGGCCACGAGCCGCCGGGGCGCTCCCCCGGGCACCCGGCCGTGGAACACGGGCCGGAGACACACCCGGGGCGCCGCACACCGGCCCTCACGTGCAGCGGAACCGAGCAGTACGCGCAACGGAACCGAGTAGTTGAACATCTGACAGCTTTGGAGGGCTGAGGAGACACCACCGCCCGCGAATCGCCCGCCACACCACCGGAGTGCCCTGTGCCAGAGGAGAAGAGTCCCGCGTTCGCCTCGCTGTCGGTCCTGCCGTTCGCGGTGATGGCCGTGGTCGCCGGGGTGGACATCTCGGCGGGTTCGGGGATCGGGTTCCTGCCGCTGATCTCGCTCGGACCGGCGTTCGCCGGGCTGATCGGCGGCTGGCGGCGCACGGCCGCCATCGGGCTGCTCGCCCTCGTGCTCTGCTACTCGCTCGCCTGGCACGACGGTGCGTACCACGCCAGGCGCGGATACACGGCGATGTCGTCGGTACTCGGCGTGACCATCGCCGGTGTCGCGGCCGCGGTCATGCGCCAGCGCCGCGAGGCCGAGCTGGCCAGCGTGCGTTCCATCGCGGAGGTCGCCCAGCGGGTGCTGCTCCGCCCGGTGCCGCACACGGCGGGCCATCTGCGTGCCGCCGTCTCGTACACGTCGGCCGTGGCGGAGGCGCATATCGGCGGGGACCTGTACGAGGTCGTCGCCTCCCCGGACGGCGTGCGGGTGATCGTCGGTGACGTGCAGGGCAAAGGGCTTGAGGCCGTCGAGACCGCCGCCGTGGTCCTCGGCGCCTTCCGGGAGGCCGCGCACGACGAGCCGGATCTGGCGGGGGTCGGCGCCCGCGTCGAGCGGTCCGTGGACCGGGCGCTCCAGGGCGAGAAGTTCGTCACGGCGCTGATCGCGGAGATCAGCCCGGACGGCGGGGCGCTGTTCCTCAACTACGGCCATCCGCCGCCCCTCCTCGTACGGACGGACGGCTCCGCTCACTTCCCCGAGCCGGCGGACTACGCGCTTCCGCTGGGCCTCGGCGTCCACGGGACGGAAGGGCCGCAGCCGTTCCGGGTCGCCTTCGGCCCGGGCGACCAGCTGCTGCTCTACACCGACGGCGTGACCGAGGCGAGGGACCAGGACGGGACGTTCTACCCGCTGGGCGAGCGGCACCACCTCCTGAGGGACGATGATCCGGAGCGCGCGCTGGAGTGCCTGCGCAAGGACCTGGTGCAGCACACGGCGGGCCCGCTCCAGGACGACGCGGCCATGCTGCTGCTCCGGTACCGGGCCGACGGCGCCGGGGTGAGGGGCCGCCGAGGCGCCCCCTGACCTGCCTTTACTGCTTCATGGTTGCAATTGCGAGACGCTTGCAATTGGCTGTTCACGGCTTATCGACCGGAAGGCAGCACCCATGAGCACCACGTACACCTCGCCCCCCGAGACCCCCACGCGACGCCGGCGTCTGCAGAAGTCGATGACGCGGCAGGAGTGGACCCGGCTGGGCGGCATGGGTGCGTTCATCCTGGCGCTGCATGTCGTCGGGTGGCTCACGCTGGTGACGATCGTGGCTCCCCAGCACTACAGCCTCGGTACGAAGTCGTTCGGCATCGGGATCGGTGTCACCGCGTACACCCTGGGCATGCGGCACGCGTTCGACGCGGACCACATCGCGGCCATCGACAATACGACCCGCAAGCTGATGGGTGAGAAGCAGCGCCCTCTGTCGGTGGGCTTCTGGTTCTCGCTCGGGCACTCCAGCATCGTCTTCGCCCTCGCGTTCCTGCTGTCGCTCGGCGTGAAGGCCGTGGCGGGCCCGGTGCGCGACGACAACTCGCAGCTGCACAACGTCACCGGCCTGATCGGTACGACGGTCTCCGGGTTCTTCCTCTACCTGATCGCGGGCATCAACGTCGCGATCCTGGTGGGGATCTGGAAGGTCTTCCGGAAGATGCGCTCGGGCGACTTCGACGAAGCCGCCCTGGAGGATCACCTGAACAACCGGGGCCTGATGAACCGGCTCCTCGGCCGCCTGATGAAGTCGATCACCAAGCCCTGGCAGATGTACCCGCTCGGACTGCTCTTCGGCCTCGGCTTCGACACCGCGACGGAGATCGCCCTGCTCGTCCTGGCCGGCTCCGGCGCCGCGTCGGGGCTGCCCTGGTACGCGATTCTCTGCCTGCCGGTGCTGTTCGCCGCCGGTATGTGCCTGCTGGACACCATCGACGGCTCGTTCATGAACTTCGCGTACGGCTGGGCGTTCTCGAAGCCCGTACGGAAGGTCTACTACAACCTCACGATCACGGGCCTGTCCGTGGCGGTGGCGTTCATCATCGGGACGGTCGAACTGCTCGGCCTGCTCACCGACAAGCTGGGCCTGCACGGCGCGTTCTGGGACTGGGTCGGCGGCCTGGACCTGAACATCGTCGGGTTCGTGATCGTCGGCCTGTTCTTCGTGACGTGGCTGGTGGCCATGGCGATATGGAAGTTCGGCCGCATCGAGGAGAAATGGACGGCGGGCCTCAGCCCGGCGGGCCCGACCGAGGACAAGTAGCCCCGGCGCCTGCCCACGGCCGGTCGAGGAGCACACCTGCCGGTCCCTCCCGCAGGGACCGGAGGCTCGGCACTGGACCGGGAGAAAAGCGGTTGGGGTGACCAGCACCCGGCTGGTAGCTTGCAGGCGACCGTGACACCGCCCGAGGAGGTGAGACCCATGAACGCTGTATCGACGTGGGTGCTCCCCCTTTTCCGTCACGGCCGGCGACTGACGTAGGTGTCGCCGGGAGCGCCTCGACCACAAGGCACTCCCGAAAGGCAACACCCATGCATTCTCTGCGGTTCACCGCCGAATCCTCGTCGAACGGCGTGGTCGAGCGCGACTTCACCGTCGGGGACGTCCCCGGAGTTCTCTGGTCACCGGCCTCCCGAACCGACGCCGGTCGCGCACCCCTCGTCCTGATGGGACACGGTGGCGGCGCCCACAAGAAGCACCCGGCGATGTCCGGCCGGGCCCAGCGGCTCGTGACCGGCTGCGGCTTCCATGCCGCCGTCATCGACGCACCCGGTCACGGCGACCGGCCGCGTACCGCGCGCGACGAGCAGGAGATCGCCGCGCTGCGCGAGGCGCAGGCGGCGGGCGAGCCGGAAGGCCCGGTCGTCGTCCCCTACAACGCCCGCCTCGCGGAGCTCGCCGTACCCGAGTACCGGGCGGCCCTGGACGCCCTCCAGGAGCTTCCGGAGATCGGCGCCGACGGCCCGGTGGGGTACGTCGGCATCGCCCTGGGCACCGCGATCGGGGTGCCGCTGGTGGCGGCCGAGCCCAGGATCACGGCTGCGGTCTTCGGCATGATGTGGCCCGACGCCCTGTTCGAGGCGGCGCGGCAGATCACCGTCCCGGTCGAGTTCGCCCTGCAGTGGGACAACGAGCGCATCCCGCGCGAGGCCGGCCTGGCACTGTTCGACGCCTTCGCATCGAAGGAGAAGACGCTGCACGCCAACGCGGGCGGGCACGCCGCCTTCCCCAGGTTCGAGGCCGACAGCGCGACCCGGTTCTTCGCCCGGCACCTCGGCGGGGCGGTCACGGCCACCTCACCGGCCTGACGGTGAGCGGCGGGGGCGTCCGGTGTGTGATCGGGCGCCGCTGCCGCGGCCCGGGCCGACGCGGATGTTCACTCCGTGATCAGTGCCCGGACCGCCTCTTGCGACCAATGGCCTGCGGCCCCTCGCGATGAAGCCACATAGGCCGCCACCGTGTCCGCGTCCCAGGCTCCGGCCTCGGCCAAGCCTGAGGCGATGACTCGTACGTACGCACGGGAGGGCGGGACCGGCGTCACCTCGTCGATGCCCCAGGGCGCGGTGAAGGTGAGGACAGGCACTCCGTCCAGCTGCCCGGCGCACACCAGGGTCTCGTACCGTCCGCTCCCCAGCGCGGCGACGCCCGCCGTGAGAACCGGGCCGAGGTCGAGGTCCTCGCCCGGCGGCCTGTGCATCTCCTGTGCCGCGATGTCCGCGAACTGGGCCGCCGAGACAAGGTGGGCGCGGGCGTAGACACGCCCTTCCGCGTCCGGGTCGTAGAACGCCCGCCCGCCGCCCCAGACCGGCGACTCGGTGGCGAAGTAGAGAGCGCCGCTCAGTTCCACGGGAACGGATCGGCTGGGCATCCGGCGGTCCCGGCAGCCGGGGTACACGGCGCCGGTCCCGGGCAGCCGGCCGCCCTTGACGTAGCGGGCGAGTCGGCCGAGGTGTGTGTTGGAGCCGTACGAGGTGTACCAGACCCACTCAGGCGCGGGGCCCGCCACCGTCCCGGGTTCGACCGGATACGTACCGGCCATATGACGCCTCCCTCGTGGGCCGTCTGCCGCGGTGCGTGAGGTCTGCGCGGTGCGGTACCAGTGGATGATTCCCTCGATGATGCGGCAGTGGCCGGCGAACGGGTGCCCCGCCGTCCCGGTTTCGCAGGGAAAACGGTCGACGATGCCCATCGGCGGCCCCGCAGTCGAGTTCCCCGATCATGCCGTCGCCGGTCGGACCGTCGCGCCCCCGGGTGCGGATGGCACCAGCCGGTACGTACCGCCCTCGCGCCGCACGTACCCGGCGGTCGGCGGCGGGAAGTGGCTGCCGAGCAGCAGGGTCGAGGTGCCGGCCAGCGAGTCGAGCATCCGGCGCCGGGTCCTGGCGGCGAGTCCGGGTGCGATGTCCACGCAGCTGCACAGCTCCGGATGCCCGATCTGGACGGGGTGGTGGATGCTGTCGCCGCTGATGAGGGCGCTCTCCCCCTGGCTGCTCAGCTCCACCGTCACCTGCCCCGGAGTATGGCCGGGGCTGGGCAGCAGGCGGACGCCCGGGGCGATGTCCGTGCCCGCGTCCGCGACATCGACGAGGCCGAAGAGGCCAGCGTCCCGGACGGGGTGCACCGAGTCCCGGAACATCTGCTGCCGCGCCTCCTCCATCTCGGCACCGGCCCAGTAGTTCCATTCGGTGAGTGAGGCGAGATAGCGCGCGTTGGGGAAGGTGGGCACCCAACTGCCCCCGTCGAAGCGGGTGTTCCAGCCCACGTGGTCGGTGTGGAGGTGGGTCAGGATGACGATGTCCACGGTCTCCGGCGCGAAGCCTGCCGCGGTCAGCCGCGCCTCGTAGCCGCTGTCGAGGTCGTGCCAGGCGGGGTTGGCGCGCTGCTTTCCGTTTCCGATGCCGGTGTCGACCAGTATCCGCAGCCCGTCCGCCTCGACCGCGAAGCTGTGGCTCGCCAGCCGCAGGGCACCCTCTCCGTCGGCGAAGTCGGGGCGCAGCCAAGGGGTCCGGGTCACGACATCCACCGTCGCCCCGGGCAGCAGCCAGGGGCCGGTCGCGGCGGGAAGGGCCATTTCGTCGATACGTCGCACGGTGTGGTCACCCACGGGCCATGCGGAGATGTGTGCGGGGGCAGGGGAACCGGGCTTCGCGCCGGCGGACTCGGACACGGTGATCTTCCCTCGGATTGACTAAAAGCAACTGGTTTGCTTTAAGCAACCGTAGGCCCTACCGTCACCTAAAGCAAACGATTCGCTTTTAGGTGGGCCTGTGTACGGCACAGAGCCGGAAGGACACTCATGACGACCAGCGAACTCACCCCCCGGCAGGCTGCCCACGGCGCGCTGCGGGCGGGGCTCGACCTCGGGGACGACCGTCACGAAGGGGTGGCCGCGACCGCCAACCACATCCACTCCGTCATCACGACGCTGCGCGAACTCGACTTCGCCGACACGCCCCCCGCGATCTCGTACCGGGCCGGACAGGAGAACGTCGATGCAGCCCTTTGAGCTGTCCCTCGCCGACGCGGCCCGCGCGATACGCGCACGGGAACTGTCCCCGGTCGAACTCACCACATCCGTACTGGCCCGCATCGGCGCGGTCGACGGACGGGTCGGCGCCTACGTCACCGTCACGGCGGACTCCGCTCTCGCCGCAGCGGTCCGCGCCGAACGGGAGATCTCCGGAACCGGACCGCGCGGCCCGCTGCACGGAATCCCCATGGGCCTCAAGGACCTGATCGACGCCTCCGGCCTTCCCACCACGGCGAGTTCGGACGTCCGGGCCGGGCACATCGCGGACCACGACAGCACGGTGGCCGCACGTCTGAAGGCCGCCGGCGCCGTCCTCCTGGGCAAGACACACACCCATGAATTCGCCTACGGCCTGACCACCCCGCAGACCAGCAACGCCTGGGACCTGGGCCGTGTCGCCGGCGGGTCGAGCGGCGGCTCGGCGGTGGCGGTCGCCGCGGGCGGGGCGACGTTCGCCCTGGGGACCGACACGGGAGGTTCCATCCGGGTTCCCGCCGCACTCAACGGCGTTGTGGGCCTCAAGCCGACCTACGGTCTCGTCCCCCGTTCCGGCGTGACCTCGCTGTCCTGGTCCCTCGACCATGTCGGCCCCATCGCCCGCAGCGCGCGGGACGCGGCTCTGGTACTGGCCGCGACAGCCGGGTACGACCCGCGCGACCCGGCGAGTGTGCGGGACACGGCGAATGCGTCCGGGACTCCGGTGGACTTCACCGGCACCGGTGATCTGAAGGGGCTCAGGGTCGGCGTCCCCCGCAATCACTACTTCGACAGGGTCTCGCCCGAAGTCGAGGAGGCCGTACGGCGGGCGATCGAGCGGCTGGCGGAACTCGGCGCGAAGCTCGTCGACGTGGAGATCCCCATGGCGCGCTACGTCCAGGCCACCCAGTGGGGGCTGATGGTCCCGGAGGCCACCGCCTACCACGAGCGGCCGTTGCGGGCCGTCCCCGACCTGTACACCCCGGACGTACGCGTCCTGCTCGAAGCCGGCGAACTCACATCGGCCGGCGACTACCTCCGCGCGCAGCGGGCCCGCACGATGATGCGCGACGGCTGGGCGCGCATGTTCGACGGGGTCGACGTCGTCGCCGCCCCGACAGTGCCGATGACAGCCGCGAAGTCCGGCCAGGACACGGTCGAATGGGCCGACGGCACGGTGGAAGCGGTGTCCGACAGCTACGTCCGCCTCTCCGCCCCGGCCAACATCACCGGCGTCCCGGCCCTCACTCTGCCGGTCGGGCACGATCACGCGGGACTGCCGATCGGTATGCAGCTGATGGCACGCCCCTTCCGGGACGCGACGGTACTGCGCGTTGCGCGGGTGTACGAGGAGACGACCGCCGACGTGGGACGGATCGCCCCGGTGGCGGCCTGAGTGCCCGGTGACGGCCTGAGTGCCCCGACGGAAGCGGGACGGGCGGAGGCCGGGCGGGGCCCGGACGGGCGGACGGACGGAGATCCCGGACGGACGGAAGCCCCTGGACGGACGGAAGCCCCGGCCGCCGGAAGGCCGACGGCCAGAAGCCGGACGGCCAGAAGCCCGGACGGCTAGAAGCAACGTATTCGCATTAAGCCTTAAGGTGGAACGTATGAGCCCCAAGCCCATGACGCGCCCCGGCGGGCGCAGCGCGCGCGTGCAGGAGTCCGTGCATGCCGCGGTCCGCGAACTCGTCGGCGAGACCGGCCGCGAAGCGCTGACGGTTCCCCTGGTGGCAGCCAGGGCCGGTGTGACACCGTCGACGGTCTACCGCCGCTGGGGCGATCTGCAGGAACTCCTGTCCGACGTCGCAGTCGAACGGCTGCGCCCGGAGACCGACCCGGCCGACCTCGGCAGCCTGCGGGCCGACCTCGACGCGTGGGCGGAGCAGTTCCTCGACGAGATGGCCTCCCCGCCCGGGCGTGCGTACATCAGGGATGCGCTCATCGGCGATCCGGACGGCAGCAACGCCGGCCAGTGCTCCGCCTACGCAGCGGAGCAGATCGACGCCGTACTGAACCGAGCGGCACAGCGCGGGGAGGAAGTGCCCGACACGGAACGGGTGATCGACCGGGTCGTGGCACCGATGATGTACCGCATTCTCTTCCGCCCCGGCCGACTGGACGCCGCGTACGCACGCGAACTCGTGACGAACGCCCTGACCCCGAACACCCTCGGCCACCGCTGACGGCGGACCACTCGGCCCGCAGGGCTGAACTGCACGCCAGAGGCCCCCAACCGTGACCGGTCGGGGGCCTCTGGCGTCGGTGGGCGCGGACGGTTTCGAACCGCCGACATCTGCTTTGTAAGAGCAGCGCTCTACCCCTGAGCTACGCACCCGTGGATGAAGCAACAGGGTACATGGCCCTGGGCCCCCGCCTGCAAACCCGTTGTACCGGCTGAGCAGGAGCCCGTCCCGGGCCGGGGGAGCCTCCCCCGGACCGCCCCCGCCGGGGGATAACCCCACCCCCGGTCCGGTGGGTCGCAGGATCGTACGGAGGTGGGGGCCGTCCGTACCGTGGAGGGTCTTCGGCAGGTTCGGTTCGATCTGGGGGAATGATCTACGTGGCGCTCCGTACTCGTACGTTTGTCGCGGCCGGAGGGGCCGTTCTCGTCTCCGTCGCCCTCACCGGATGCGGCTCGGATCCCTCGGACGCGCCCGCCGAGCACAAGTCGTTCGCGCTGAGCGGCCGGACGCTGACCGTGCACACCGACAACTCCGCCGTCGAGCTGGTACCGGCCGATGTGAAGTCCGTGCAGGTCACCCGGCATGTCGACGGATGGGTCTTCATGGGGAGCGGACCCGACCCCAGCTGGTCCATGAAGGACGACACGCTCACCCTGAAACTGAAGTGCAGCGCCCTCGTCAGCAGCTGTTCCGCCAGGCACCGGATCGAGGTGCCGCGCGGGGTCTCCGTGGTCCTGCGGGACGACAACGGGTCCGTGACCGCCACCGGCTTCTCCGCCGCGCTGAAGCTCCGCTCGGCCAACGGCAGGGTCACCGTCCGGGACTCCAGCGGCGCCCTGGACCTGAGCAGCGACAACGGGGCCATCAACGCCGACGGCATCTCGTCCAGGCAGGTCACGGCCGACTCCAACAACGGCGGGGTACGGCTGTCGCTCGCCGCCGTGCCCGACCGGGTGAAGAGCGTCAGCAACAACGGGGCCATCGAGATAGCGCTCCCGAAGAAGCCGGGCCTCGCGTACAAGGTCGAGACCCGGAGCGGCAACGGGAGCACCGAGGTCGGCGTGCCCACGGACGACGCGAGCCGCCACTCGGTGACGGCGCGCAGCGACAACGGAAGGATCACTGTTCGAAGCACGAACTGACCGGCCCGTGTGTTCGTCCCTGCCTGGTGGGAGAATGGCCTGGGCAGGGCGGACCAGCACGGGAGAGGGATGTGACGGCAAGACACGGGCAGCCGTATGCGCGATCGAGTGCCGTCCGGGATGTCCTGACGCTCATGGCCCTTCCGGTGCCGTTGCTGGCCGGTCTGGCCGGGGCCTTCGCGGGTGGCGGCACCCGGCGCTGGTTCGGCGGACGCGGCGAGAGCCAGCGGGCCGAGGCGCAGGCCGCGAAGGACGCAGCGGCCGCTGCCTTCTACGACCTGGACACCGCTCAGCGCGATCTGCGGATCTCGATCGAGACGATCTCCGCGGTGGACAACTCGCCGGAGGCCCGCAGGGCCCTCGCCGACTTCGCCTCGCTGGGGCAGCGCATCGACGAGGTCAGCACCTCGTACATCACCGCGGTCGACGCCCATGACCTGGACCGGGACGGTCTGGAGGGCTCCGCGCTCTCCCAGGCGCGTACGGAGCTGACGAAGGCCAAGGACGATCTCGTACGGGTCAAGGGCGAGCTCGACCGCTTCGGGCAGGGCCTGGGGCCGCTGCTCGGCAAGGCCGAGACGCAGCTCGCCCGGCTGGCGCCCGCCGTGGAGCGGGCGCGACAGGCGCTCCTCTCCGCGAGCAACGCTCTCGACGCGGTACGGGAGTCCGGCCTGAAGGCCGACGATCTCGCCACCCGCCTCGCGCAGCTCGGCCCCGAGCTGACCAAGCTCAACCAGGGCGCGGGCCAGCACGGTGTGCAGGGCACCCTGGACCGCGCCGACCAGGTGATGCGGGACGCCGAAGCCGTACGGGCCGAGGCAGCCAGGCTCCCGGAGCGGGCCTCCGAGATCGACCGGCGGCTGGTCTCACTGCGTACCCGCGCCCAGGCGCTCACCACCAGGGCCGGGACCGTCGGCCCGGTCCTCAGTGAGCTGCGGCGTCGCTTCACCGCGCCGTGCTGGCAGGACCTCCAGCAGGTGCCCGAGCAGGCGGCGGTGTCCGTACGGCAGGCGGAGGAGAAGCTCAAGGAGGCGACCAGGGCGCGCGAGGAGCAGCGCTGGCCCGACGCCACGTCCCTCCTCACCACGGTCCGCTCGCTGCTCAACAGCACCGACGAGGCGGTCTCGGCCGCCGGTGCGCGGCTCGACCGGCTCAACGCCGTGGCGAAGGATCCGCAGCAGGAGATCGAGCGGACCAGGTTCGCGGTCCGGGACGCCCAGCGGCTGGCCATGGCGGGCCGGAACACACCGGACCCCCGGCACGCCCGCCCGCTCGACCAGGCGGTGGAACGGCTGGACCGGGCGGTCGCGGGCCTTGAGGGGCGCCACCCCGACTACTGGCACTTCCTCACCGAGACCGAGGAAGTACGCAAGACCGCCACGCACGTGGTCGAGCAGATCCGCGAGCAGCGCGGGGCAGGGCACTAGAGCCACGGCACGGGAGCCGCGCCGGGAGCCGCGCCGGGACCGCTCGGGTGCGCGGGGCCGGGGCCGGGGCCGTGAGGCCGCCCGTGCAGCGCCGTGCGCCCGGCCCAGGCACCACCGAGAGCACCCCACAGGACAGGAAGAGAACAGATGGACCGCATGGACCTCACCGCCGGTCTCCACAGCGAGCGGCTGGTCGCCATCGTCCGCGGCTCGGACCCCGAGGCGTCCTTCAGGTCGGTGATGACGCTCGTCGAGAGCGGGATACCCCTGGTCGAGGTCTCCCTCAGCGGTGCGGACGCACTCGGCGTCATACGCAGAGCGCGGGCCGCACTCGGGGACGGCGCGTGGCTGGGCGCGGGCACCGTGCTCACCGCCGACGACGCACGGCGGGCCGCGGACGCGGGCGCCAGTCTCATCGTGACGCCGGGGCTCGGGGCCGGGGTGGACGAGTCCGTACGCCTGGGGCTCCCCGTACTGGCCGGTGTCGTCACCCCCACCGAGGTCATCGCCGGTCTCGCGGCCGGCGCCACCGCGCTGAAGCTCTTCCCGGCGTCGGTGGGCGGCCCCTCCTATCTGAAGGCGCTGCGGGCCCCGTTCCCTGATGTCCCGTTCGTACCGGTGGGCGGTGTGGACGCGGCTGCGGCCGCCGAGTATCTGGCGCTGGGCGCGGTCGCCGTGGGGGTCGGGTCACCGCTGATCGGGGACGCGGCGGACGGCGGGGACCAGGGCGCGCTGCGGAAGCGGGCCGCCGCCTTCCTGAACGTCGTGGAGACGGCGCGGGCCGCCGGAACGCCCGCCACGGCGGTCCGGTCATGAGCGTCTTCACCCTCGGCGAGACGATGGTCGCGCTGCGCGGCGACGGGCAGTTGAAGCTGGGCGGCACCCTGGCCGTATCGGTCGCCGGCGCGGAGTCGAATGTGGCGATCGGCCTGGCCCGGCTGGGGCACCCGGTGCACTGGGCGGGCGCGGTCGGCGCCGACGAGGCCGGTGAGCTGGTGCTGCGGACGCTGCGTGCGGAGGGGGTCGGCGTCAGCGGCTCCACACGGGACGGGGCCGCACCCACCGGGCTGCTTCTCTTCGAGCCGCGGCTGCCCGGTGTGACCCGGGTGCACTACTACCGTGCGGGGTCGGCCGGTTCGAGGATCGCGGTCGGCGACGTCGAGCGGGCCTTCACCGCGTTCCTGGAAGACGGAACCGGAGCCGGAGCCGAGGCGGGTGCGGTTCCGGGTGCTGCCGGTGCCGGTGCCGGTGCGGCGGTCTCGGGGGGCGCTCCCCGCGTGCTGCATCTGACGGGCATCACCCCCGCCCTCTCCCCCACGGCCCGGTCCGCCGCCGCGCGCGCCATGGAACTGGCCGCCGAGAACGACGTGTTGATCAGCCTCGACGTCAACTTCCGCTCCCGGCTGTGGAGTACGGACGAGGCATCGGCGGTGATGCGGGACTGGGCGCCGCGCGCCGACGTCCTGATCGCCTCCGACGACGAGCTGCCGCTCTGTCTGCCCGCCGGCTCCCCCGAGGACCCCGCACTCCAGGCCGAGGCGCTCCTTGAGGCCGGGGCCGGTGAGGTCGTGGTCAAGCTGGGTGCTGCGGGCGCCACGGCGTACACGCTGCAGGGCGAACTGCACGCCCCGGCCCGTACGGTGCCCGCCGTGGACCCGGTCGGTGCGGGTGACGCGTTCGTCGCCGGGTATCTGTCGGCGCTGCTCGACGGCGCGGACACGGCGGGACGGCTGGACCGGGCGGTGACCACGGGAGCGTTCGCGGTGGCCGCCTCCGGCGACTGGGAGGGCGCGCCGACCCGCGCCGAGCTGAGCCTCCTGGGAGCGGCGCCGGGCACCGTGGTGCGCTGAGGCGGTGCGCGGCGGGGGGGGCTCTGTTGCCTCCGGGAGAGGGCTCCCGCACCTCCGGCGGGGGCG
>NZ_JAAGLN010000094.1 GCF_010548145.1 Streptomyces sp. SID10853 | reverse complement strand
CGCCGCGGGGGTCGACCGCACCAGCCGTCTGGTGATGCCGGTGGGCGAGGAGCCCGAGCCGGAGCGGCGGCCGGTGCGCCGCGGCCGGCGGGCCCGCCGCGGTCTGATCGCGTCGGTCGTCGCCGTTCTGCTGGTGCTGGGTGTCGGGGCGGGTGTCTGGTACATCAACTCGGGCCAGTTCACCCGGGTCCCCTCGCTCCTCGGACAGCCCGAGAAGACCGCGAAGTCACGGCTGTCGGCCGCCGGGCTCGACGTGAAGAAGACCGAGCGCGCGTTCAGCGACACCTACGACCGCGGCGAGGTCATGAGCAGCAAGCCGGCGTCGGGCGCCCGCATCCGGGACAACGACGCGGTGTCGCTGGTCGTCTCGCGCGGACCGGAGATCGTGAAGGTGCCCCGCGTCGAGGGTGAGCCGCTCGCACAGGCCAGGCAGGAGCTGGTCAAGGCCGGGCTGGCGTCCGGCATGGTCACCAAGGAGTTCAGCGACGGGGTCGCCCGGGGCAAGGTGATCCGTACGGATCCGGTGTCCGGCACCGAGCGGCACGCCGGCTCCGCGATCGCCCTGGTCGTCTCCAAGGGCTCCCCGGTCGACGTACCGGACGTCACGGGCGAGTCCCTGGAGGACGCCCGGGCCGATCTCCAGGACCAGAAGCTGAAGGTCGTGGTCGCACCGGAGCAGATCAACTCCACCGAGGACGCCGGGCAGATCGCGAAGCAGTCGCCGGGCGAAGGCGCCCGGGCCGAGGAGGGCGACACCATCACGCTGACGGTCTCCAAGGGCCCGCGGATGATCACGGTCCCGGATGTCACGGGCGACAGCGTGGCCGACGCGAAGAGCACGCTGACCGACAAGGGCTTCAAGGTCCATGTCGACCGGCCGTTCCTGTCCTTCAGCAACACCGTCGACACCCAGTCGGTCGACGGCGGCGGCCGGGCCCCCGAGGGCAGCACCATCACCATCAAGACCAAGGGACTCTGAGAGCACCGTGCGCAATGCCATCGGCGGCCATGTACCCGTGGCCGGCGGCCTCGCCAGGACCGGCCTGCCCTACGCCCGCGACATGGGCGCGGAGACCGTGCAGGTCTTCGTCGCCAATCCGCGCGGCTGGGCCACCCCCACCGGGAACCCGGACCAGGACGAACAGTTCCGCAAGGAGTGCGCCAACGAGTCGATCACGGCGTATGTGCACGCGCCGTATCTGATCAATTTCGGTTCGCACACGGCCGCGACGGTGGAGCGGTCGGTGGAATCGCTGCGCCACTCCCTGCGCAGGGGCCGGGAGATCGGCGCCCTGGGCGTCGTCGTCCACACCGGTTCGGCGACCGGCGGCCGCCCGCGGTCCGATGCGCTCGCACAGGTCCGTACGCATCTGCTGCCGCTGCTCGACGAGCTGACCGAGGACGACGACCCGTATCTGCTGCTGGAGTCGACAGCGGGCCAGGGCTCCTCGCTCTGCTCACGCACCTGGGACTTCGGGCCGTACTTCGAAGCGCTCGACTCGCACCCGCGGCTCGGGGTCTGCCTGGACACCTGTCACATCTTCGCGGCGGGGCACGACCTCGCGGGTCCCGGCGGGATGAACCAGACCCTGGACCTTCTCGTGGACACCGTGGGCGAGGGCAGGCTCAGGCTGATCCACGCCAATGACTCCAAGGAGGCCACGGGCGCCCACAAGGACCGGCACGAGAACATCGGCGCGGGTCACATCGGCGCGGAGCCGTTCCGGGAGCTGCTCGCCCACCCGGCGACCGAGGGGGTGCCGCTGATCATCGAGACCCCGGGCGGCAAGGAGGGGCACACGGCGGACGTGGCCCGGCTGAAGTCGCTGCGCCCCTGAGGTCTCGCGGTCCCCGGGAGACGGCCCGCCCCTGAAGGACAGCCGGCCCCCCGGGGAGACAGCCCGCTCAGAGCTCAGGGCCGTCGCCGGGGCCTTCCTGGTACGAGTAGCGCTGCTCCTGCCAGGGGTCGCCGAGATTGTGGTATCCCCGCTCCTCCCAGAAGCCACGGCGGTCCGCGGTCATGTACTCGATCCCGCGGACCCATTTCGGGCCCTTCCACGCGTACAGCTGCGGTACGACGAGCCGCAGCGGGAACCCGTGCTCGGCGGTCAGCAGCTCACCGGCCTTGTGGGTCGCGAAAAGGGTCTTCGCGTCCGTGAAGTCGGCCAGGCGCAGATTGGCGCTGTAGCCGTACTCGGCCCAGACCATCACATGGGTGACCTGCGGTGCGGGCGGCGCCAGCTCGACCAGGGTCCGCGCGCTCACACCGCCCCATTCGGCCGACAGCATGGAGAACTTCGTCACGCAGTGCAGGTCGGCGACCACGGTGGAGAACGGCAGCGCCGAGAACTCCTCGTGGTTCCAGCAGTGCTTCTCGCCGTCCGCGGTGGCTCCGAAGATCCGGAACTCCCACCGGTCGGGCTTGAATTTGGGGACCGGGCCGTAGTGCGTCACCGGCCAGCCGCGCTGCAGCCGCTGCCCGGGTGGAAGCTCGGACTGCGCCGCTCCCTGCTGCTCCCGGCTCTCCGGCTGACCCATGTATCCATGGTGACAGACCTCGCGGGGTGGTCATGACCAGGTCCGCACCGGGTCCGCACCGACCAGGGCAACTCGTACTAAGCCTGCACTTACTGGAATCCCCCGATGGGCGGTGACAGGATGCGCGGAATCTGCCCGGATCCACGCCTGGAAGGAGCCTCTGCGATGCAGGGCGACCCCGAGGTCATCGAGTTTCTCAACGAGCAGCTGACCGGAGAACTCACGGCGATCAATCAGTACTTCCTGCACGCGAAGATGCAGGAGAACTTCGGCTGGACCAAGCTGGCGAAATACACCAGGTCCGAGTCGTTCGACGAGATGAAGCACGCCGAGATCCTCACCGACCGGATCCTCTTCCTGGAGGGGCTGCCCAACTACCAGCGGCTCTTCCACGTCCGGGTGGGCCAGACGGTCACCGAGATGTTCCAGGCGGACCGGCAGGTCGAGGCCGAGGCGATCGACCGGCTCCGGCGCGGGATCGAGATCATGCGCAACAAGGGCGACATCACGTCCGCGAACATCTTCGAGTCGATCCTCGCCGACGAGGAGCACCACATCGACTATCTCGACACCCAGCTGGAGCTGGTCGAGAAACTCGGTGAGCCGCTCTACATCGCCCAGGTGATCGAACAGCCGGACAGCTGACAACAAGAGAAACGTGCGGGCGGGCCGTCCGGAGACCGGGTCAGGCCGCTTCGGGCAGCGGCGATCCGGCGGGCACGGGCCTGCCCGCTGCGGGCTCCGGCCGGGCTACGGGCCCGGGGCCGCTCACAGGCTCCCCCGCGGACTGGCCGCGCCCTCCTTCGACGAGTTCCCGCGCGGACTGCCCGCGCCCTTCGACGAGTTCACGGCGGGGGCAGCCGCCCCGGCCGAGGAGCGCCTGGATGCTGCGTACGCAGCCACCGCAGTCGGTGCCCGCCTTGCAGGCCGACGCGATCTCCCGGGGGGTGCAGGCGCCGGCGTCCGCGTGGTCCTTCACCTGCTTCTCGGTCACGCCGAAGCACGAGCAGACATACACGCGGGTTCACCTCCCGGACGGGATCGCTGACGGGCACCACCCCGACCAATCGGTGAGGTAATCCTAACCTTACCTCCGGGCATGCAAAAGGGGCCGTGCGGCCGGATCCCTGTGATCCGCGCCCCACGGCCCCTTTCCCGCTGTCCTGCTGGCCCGCTGGCCCGCTGGCCCGCTGCCTGCTGCCTGCTGCGGGCGGGTACTGCCTACTGCGCCCGGTACATCTCCGCGACCAGGAACGCCAGGTCGAGCGACTGGCTGCGGTTGAGCCGCGGGTCGCAGGCCGTCTCGTAGCGCTGGTGCAGATCGTCGACGAAGATCTCGTCGCCGCCGCCCACGCACTCGGTGACATCGTCACCGGTCAGCTCGACATGGATGCCGCCCGGGTGGGTGCCCAGGCTCTTGTGGACCTCGAAGAAGCCCTTGACCTCGTCGAGCACATCGTCGAAGCGGCGGGTCTTGTGGCCGGACGCCGCCTCGAAGGTGTTGCCGTGCATCGGGTCCGTCACCCAGACGACCTGGGCACCGGACGCGGTGACCTTCTCGACCAGGTTCGGCAGCCGGTCGCGGACCTTGTCCGCGCCCATCCTGACGATGAAGGTCAGCCGGCCGGGCTCGCGGTCCGGGTCCAGACGCTCGATGTAGCTGAGCGCCTCCTCCGGGGTGGTCGTCGGGCCGAGCTTCACGCCGATCGGGTTGCGGATCTGCGAGGCGAACTCGATGTGCGCGTGGTCCAGCTGCCGGGTGCGCTCGCCGACCCAGACCATGTGGCCCGAGGTGTCGTAGAGCTTGCCGGTCCTGGAGTCCGTCCGGGTCAGCGCCGACTCGTAGTCGAGGAGCAGCGCCTCGTGCGAGGCGTAGAACTCGACCGCGCGGAACTCCGCCGGGTCGGTCCCGCACGCCTTCATGAAGTTCAGCGCGCTGTCGATCTCGCGGGCGAGCTGCTCGTAACGCTGCCCGGACGGCGATGACTTGACGAAGTCCTGGTTCCAGGCATGCACCTGGCGCAGGTCCGCGTAACCGCCGGTGGTGAAGGCGCGGACCAGGTTCAGCGTCGACGCCGACGCGTGGTACATCCGCTTGAGCCGCTCCGGGTCCGGGACCCGGGACTTCTCGTTGAAGTCGAAGCCATTGACCGAGTCGCCGCGGTACGTCGGCAGCGTCACACCGTCGCGGGTCTCGGTCCCCTTGGAACGCGGCTTCGAGTACTGGCCCGCGATCCGGCCGACCTTCACCACGGGCACCGAAGCCGCGTAGGTGAGCACGGCGCTCATCTGCAGCAGCGTCTTGAGCTTCGCCCTGATGTGCTCGGCGGACACGGCGTCGAACGCCTCGGCGCAGTCGCCGCCCTGAAGCAGGAACGCCTCGCCCCTGGCCACGGCTCCCAGCCGCTCGCGCAGCTGGTCGCACTCGCCGGCGAAGACGAGCGGCGGATACGACGTGAGGTCCGCGATCACATCGCGCAGAGCACCGGCGTCCGGGTACTCGGGCTGCTGCACCGCGGGAAGGTCTCGCCAGGACGCCTCTGCGGCGGGGGCTTGGGTTTCAGCGTTCACGGTCACACCGCCAACAGTACGGGGTCACCGTCACCGGTTCTGGGGGTGCCCGGTGGATGAGACGGCCGGGGTGTCCGGCCGGCCGCCGCCGATGCGCTACAGTCCGCACCATGTTCGCGACGACGACTCGAAACTGGTGGTGGACCGCTCATCCGGCGGCCCACTGATCATCGCGCGCACAGACGAAGCGAAGGCCGCCCGAGGGGCGGCCTTCCGTGTTTTCACCCGGCCGTTCCTCTCCGTACACCCCCTCCCCGCACCGCGGGGCGCCCGGAAGGAACACCCCCGATGCTCATCAGCGCTCTGCTGGACGACCACCGCCCCTTCGCCCTGCTGCGCAGGCGCACTCCCGGCCGTGACCACGACACCGTCGAGCTGCTGACCGGCGAGGTCCACGAGGTGGAGCGGCTCGCGGACATCCCGGCGGGCGACAGCGGTCCTGTGCTGGCCCTGGTGCCGTTCCGGCAGATCGGCGAGCGCGGTTTCGATGTGCGCGACGACGGGACGCCGCTGGCGGTCCTGGTCGCCGACGAGACGTACGAGCTGCCGCTGGACGAGGTGCTCGACCAGCTGCCCGCACACGGCGTCCAGGTCGAGAACGGCGGCTTCGACGTCAGCGACGACGCCTACCGGGAGATCGTCGGGCGGGTCGTCGAGGACGAGATCGGGCGGGGCGAGGGGGCTAACTTCGTCGTCCGGCGTACGTACACCGGATCGGTCCCGGGCTTCGGCCGGGCGGACGCGCTCGCCCTGTTCCGGCGGCTGCTCGACGGCGAGCGGGGCGCGTACTGGACGTTCGTGGTGCACACCGGGGAGCGCACCCTGGTCGGCGCGAGCCCGGAGGTGCATGTCCGGATGTCCGGCGGGACGGTCGTGATGAACCCGATCAGCGGGACCTTCCGCTATCCGCCCGAGGGGCCGGCCACCGAGGCGCTGCTGGAGTTCCTGGGCGACCGCAAGGAGACCGACGAGCTCTCCATGGTGGTGGACGAGGAGCTGAAGATGATGTGCACCGTCGGCGACATGGGCGGGGTCGTCGTCGGTCCGCGGCTGAAGGAGATGGCCCATCTCGCGCACACCGAGTACGAGTTGCGCGGCCGCAGCTCGATGGATGTGCGGGAGGTGCTGAAGGAGACGATGTTCGCGGCGACCGTCACCGGTTCGCCGGTGCAGAACGCCTGCCGGGTCATCGAGCGGTACGAGACGGACGGGCGCGGCTACTACGCGGGCGCGCTGGCGCTCATCGGGCGGGACGCGGGCGGGGCGCAGACGCTGGACTCGCCGATCCTGATCCGGACGGCCGACATCTCGGCCGGGGGCGCGCTGCGGGTCTCGGTCGGCGCCACGCTCGTACGCCACTCGGACCCGGCGAGCGAGGTCGCCGAGACACACGCCAAGGCGGCGGGAGTCCTGACGGCGCTCGGGGTGCGGGAGGGCAGGCCGCGCCGGGAGACGGCGGGGGCACGGCTCGCGGACGACCCGCGGGTGCGGGCCGCGCTGGAGGCGCGGCGGGCCGACCTCGCGCCGTTCTGGCTGCGGATGCAGGAGCCGGCCGCGACCGTGGCGGGCCATGCGCTGGTGGTGGACGCGGAGGACACGTTCACCTCGATGCTGGCGCATCTGCTGCGGTCGTCGGGGCTCGATGTGACGGTGCGGCGGTACGACGAGCCGGGTCTGCGGGAGAGCGCCCTGGCCCACCGGGGGCCGGTGGTGCTCGGCCCGGGGCCGGGCAACCCGGCGGACCGGACCGACCCGAAGATGCGCTTCCTGCGGGGGCTCACCGCCGAGCTGCTCCGCGACCACCGGCATGGGCTGCTCGGGGTGTGCCTGGGCCATGAGCTGCTGGCGGCCGAGCTGGGCCTGGAGATCGTCCGCAAGGCGGTGCCCCAGCAGGGTGCCCAGGAGCGCATCGACTTCTTCGGGCGCGAGGAGACCGTCGGGTTCTACAACTCGTACACGGCCCGGTGCGACGACAGGACGGCGGCCGGGCTGGCGGCGCGCCGGATCGAGCTGAGCCGTGAGCCGGTGGGCGGGGAGGTGCACGCACTGCGCGGGGACGGGTACGCCGGTGTGCAGTTCCACCCGGAGTCGGTGCTCTCGAAGGACGGGGCGCGGATGGTGGCCGGGCTGCTGGCGGGTGTGCTGGTGTAGGCGGCTTCCGCCGGCGGCGGCACGACCGGCCCCGCTCCCGCCCGGCCGGTCAGCCGAAGAAGACCCCGGCCTCCCGGTAGAGGGCGGGGTCGACCGTCTTGAGCCGCGCGGTCGCCTCCGCGATCGGTACCCGCACGATGTCCGTCCCGCTGAGGGCGACCATCGTGCCGAAGTCCCCCTCGCGCACGGCGTCGATCGCGTGCAGTCCGAACCGGGTGGCCAGCCAGCGGTCGAAGGCGCTCGGGGTGCCGCCGCGCTGGACATGGCCGAGGACGGTGGTGCGGGCCTCCTCGCCGGTCCGCTTCTCGATCTCGGTGGCGAGCCACTCGCCGATGCCGGAGAGCCGGGTGTGGCCGAAGGAGTCGAGCGTGCCGTCCTTGAGCACCGCTTCGCCGTCCTTCGGCATCGCCCCCTCGGCGACGACCACGATCGGGGCGTACGAGGCACGGAAGCGTGAGGTCACCCAGGAGCAGACCTGGTCGACGTCGAAGCGCTGCTCGGGGATGAGGATGGCGTTGGCACCGCCGGCCAGACCGGAGTGCAGGGCGATCCACCCCGTGTGCCGGCCCATCACCTCGACCACCAGGACCCTCATATGCGATTCGGCGGTGGTGTGCAGACGGTCGATGGCCTCGGTGGCGATCCCGACCGCCGTGTCGAAGCCGAAGGTGTAGTCGGTGGCCGAGAGGTCGTTGTCGATGGTCTTCGGTACGCCGACACACGGGACCCCGTACTCGTCCCAGAGGCGGCCCGCCACGCCCAGGGTGTCCTCACCGCCGATCACGATCAGCGCGTCGACCTGGTGCCCGGCGAGGGACTCCCGCACCCGGCGAGCGCCGTCCTCGGTACGGAAGGGGTTGGTGCGCGAGGACCCGAGGATGGTGCCGCCGCGTGGCAGGATCCCGCGGACCTCCGGGATGCCGAGCGGGACGGTGTCGCCCTCCAGGGGGCCGCGCCAGCCGTCCTTGAATCCGGTGAACCCGAAGCCGTACTCCTGCACGCCCTTGCGGACGGCAGCCCGGATGACCGCGTTGAGCCCGGGGCAGTCGCCGCCCCCGGTCAGTACTCCGACCCGCACTGGAACCACGTCCCTTCGCAGTGGAAGACACCGTGCCGTCCACGCTACGGTGACCCAGGTCACAAAGGGATAGGGCGGACGGTCAATTCCCGCCCGGATACGACGGGTTGGCCCCCCGTCGGGGCCGTCCTCCTGGCGGACAGGCGCCGCGCGGCAGGCGGCACTCTGACGACAGGCCCTACGCGTCGTCGAGACCGCGCTCTATCGCGTACCGCACCAGCTCCACCCGGTTGTGCAGCTGGAGCTTGCCGAGGGTGTTCTGTACGTGGTTCTGCACGGTGCGGTGCGAGATGACCAGGCGCTCGGCGATCTGCTTGTAGCTCAGCCCCTTCGCGACGAGCCGCAGCACCTCGGTCTCCCGCTCGGTGAGCTGGGGGGCCTTCGGCTCGTCGGAGGCCGCGGGCGCCGGGTCGGACGCGAGCCTGCGGTACTCGCCGAGCACCAGGCCCGCCAGGCCCGGCGTGAAGACCGGGTCCCCCGCCGCGGTGCTGCGGACGGCGTCCGAAAGCTCCTGGGTACTGGCGGACTTGACCAGATAGCCGGTGGCGCCCGACTTCACCGCCTCCAGTACGTCGGCGTGCTCACCGCTCGCAGAGAGCACCAGGACACGGAGCCCCGGGTCCGCCCCCACCAGCTCCTTGCAGACCTGGACGCCCGGCATACCCGGCAGATTGAGGTCGAGCACCAGCACGTCGGGGGCGACGGCCCTGGCCCTGCGCACCGCCTGCGGGCCGTCGCCCGCCGTGGCGACGACGTCGAAACCGGCGGCCGTCAGGTCCCTGGCGACCGCGTCCCGCCACATCGGGTGGTCGTCGACCACCATCACCTTGACCGTCCCGGCCGTCCGCTGCTCGCCCATGTGCCCCTGCTCACTCATGTCCCGTGCCCCGCATGTCCCGTGCCCGTCCCCGTGCCCCGTCCCAGGTCCCGTCCCCCGTGTCGCGTCCCCGCGTGATCCTTCGTGCCTTCTTCGGCGCCTTCAGCTCCACTTCGGTGCCCTGGCCCGGCACCGAGATCAGCTCGGCGCTGCCGCCCAGGTCCCGCAGCCGGCCGCGGATGGAGAGGGCGACACCGAGGCGCCCCTCCCCCTCGGCGGCCGCCAGCCTCCCCTCCGGGATGCCCGGGCCGTCGTCCCGTACCGTCACGATCACCTCGGCCGGCTCGTCCTCCAGGAGAATCCACGCACGGGCGCCGCTGCCCGCGTGTCTGCGGACATTGTCCAGGGCGGCACTGACAGCGGCGGCCAGCTCCTTCGCTGCCAGGGGATCGACGAGCACCGGAGCGCCTGGTTCCGCGAAGCTCACCCGCGATCCGGCGTGCGGGGCGAGCAGCGACCGCAGATCGCAGGGCCCGCTCCCGTCCCCGTCCGCGTCGCCACCCATGCCCATGCCCGCGTCCGCGTCCGCGTCGGTGGCGGTATCAGTGTCGGCACCGGTGTCGGCGGGGTCACGTGTCGGCGGGACGAGACCGCTGGAGACCAGGGTGCGCAGGGCCACCTCCTGCTCCCCCGCCATCCGGCCGAGTTCGGCCGACTCACCGCCCAGCTCGGCGCCACGCCGCTGCACCATGGCCAGGACCTGGAGCACGCTGTCATGGATGTCACGGGCCAGCCGCTCCCGCTCGCGGGTGGCCGCCTCGATCTCCAGGGCGCGGGCGAGGGTGCGCTCCGAGGCGCGGGCCACCTCGACGATGTAGCCGATGGCGATGGAGGCGATCCACACCAGGACCACGTTGTGAACGGTGCCCGCGCTGGGCTCGCCGCGCTCCGTGACATTGGCGATCGCCACCAGCGACGAGGCGAAGGCCGCCCAGCGCCAGCCCCCCTTGATCGCGAAGGCCAGGACCGCGCCCGCGGTCCATATGGACGGCATCGTCGTGGCGCCCCCGACGACCCGGGCGTGCGAGTCGGCGACGGGCGTCAGCAGGATGCCCGCGAGGGCCACGGTGAGATCGGCGCAGAGGAAGCGCTTGGTGCAGCGGGCCGCGTTGGCCACCCTGGGGAGGGTGGCCAGGGTCCAGACGGTCAGTACCGCGAAGTAGCCGACGGCCACCCACGGGCGGTGGAACTTCCCGTACGCGAAGGCGAACAGCAGGATCGCGTAGACCATCGTCAGTACGCGGTACGCGGTCAGAGCGCGCCACAGCGGCAGCTCAACCGACATCCGCACGACGCGCTCGCGCCGGTCCTTCGCCACTACACCCACCACTCACCCCCGACGGACAGGAACAGTACGGCTAGCCGCCGGCCCCGTCCGCCCCGTCGCTCTTCTCCTCGGTCCCGCCGGCCTCGGCGGCCCTCCGCGCCCTGTCGTCATCCGCGATCCTGCGCTTGGCCGCGGTCGCGTAGATGTCGACGTACTCCTGGCCGGAGAGCTTCATGATCTCGTACATGACCTCGTCGGTCACCGAGCGCAGGATGAACCGGTCGTTCTCCATGCCGTGGTAGCGGCTGAAGTCGAGCGGCTTCCCGATCCTGATGCCCGGCCGCATCAGCTTGGGCACGACCTGCCCCGGCGGCTGGATCTTCTCGGTGTCGATCATCGCGACCGGGATGACGGGCGCACCGGATGCCAGCGCCACCCGGGCGAGACCTCCCGGTTTGCCCCGGTAGAGGCGGCCGTCCGGTGAGCGGGTGCCCTCCGGGTAGATCCCGAAGAGTTCGCCCCTGGCCAGTACCTCCACACCGCTCCTGACCGCGGCCTCGCCCGCGCCGCGGCTGCCCGAGCGGTCGACCGGCAGCTGCCCGACGCCCTTGAAGAAGGCCGCGGTGAGCTTCCCCTTCACCCCGGGCGACGTGAAGTACTCGGCCTTGGCGATGAAGGTGAGCTTGCGGTCCATGACCGCGGGCAGGAAGAAGGAGTCCGAGAACGACAGATGGTTGCTCGCCAGGATGGCGGGCCCCTCGGCGGGGATGTTCTCCAGCCCCTCCACCCAGGGCCTGAAGGCGACCTTCAGCGATCCCCCGATGGCGAACTTCATTGCGCCGTAGATCAACTCGGATGCCTTCCTGTGACGGTCGGACCGACCATAACCCGCGCCGGGCGTGCGCCCCCGGCCATCCGCCCGCTGTCCGGGGGTGACGGCCCTGGTCGGTGTCGGTCCGGTCGCGTACGGTGAAGTACAGCTTTCGAGACCTGACGAACAGGAGACCCCGGTGCCGGTGCTTCCTGGAGCCGACCCCTACCGCCACGAAGGCGGCGGGACCGGCGTCCTCCTCTGCCATGGCTTCACCGGATCGCCGCAGTCGCTGCGCCCCTGGGCGGAGTATCTGGCCGAGCGGGGACTGACCGTCTCGCTGCCGCTGCTGCCCGGGCACGGCACCCGCTGGCAGGACATGCAGGTCACCGGCTGGCAGGACTGGTACGCGGAGGTGGACCGGGAGCTGCGTGCCCTGCTCGACCGGTGCGAGCGGGTCTTCGTCTTCGGTCTCTCCATGGGCGGTGCGCTGGCCCTGCGACTGGCCGCCAAGCACGGGCACGCGGTGAGCGGCCTCGTCCTGGTCAATCCGCTGAACAAGGTGCACGGCCTCATGCCGTACGCACTGCCGGTCGCCCGGCATCTGGTGCGTACGACGAAGGGCATCGCCAGCGATATCGCCCTGGGCGGCTCCGCCGAGGTGGGGTACGACCGGGTGCCGCTGCACTGCGCCCACTCGCTGCGGCGGCTGTGCCGGCTCGTGGACCGTGAACTGCCGCAGGTCACCCAGCCGTTGCTGCTGCTGCACAGCGTCCAGGACCATGTGGTGCGGCCCGCGGACTCCACCCGGATCCTCAGCCGGGTCTCGTCGACGGATGTCGAGGAGGTCCTGCTGGAACAGAGCTACCACGTGGCGACGTTGGACCACGATGCGGAGCGGATTTTCGAGAAGAGCCACGCGTTCATCGGCCGCCTCGCTCCGAGCGTCGGGACGAAGGGGAGCAGCACCGGTGGCTGAGAACGAGGCGGAGCGCGAACCGCAGCCGATCGACGAGGAAGCGGTCTGGGCGGCGATCGTCGCGGCGTACGGCGAGGAGCCCGCTGACCCGGCGGGCACCAAGCCCTTCAAGTCCGTGGAGGACCTCGCTCTCCTGGAGGAGGGGGTCAACGCCGACGGGGCCCGCGAGCAGGAGCCCGGGGAGCCGGAGCCCGGGAAGCCGGACGCGGACGCCGCGTCCGGCCCGGCGAGCGGGTCGGACCGGCCGCTGGGCAGTTCGGTCGTGTTCGCCCCCGGTGTCGGCGGGCCCCGCGACCACAGCCTGCCCGAGCCGTCCGACGACGGCCTCGGCCCTTCCGACGAGGGCCACTTCGTCCAGCCGGACCCGGAGCTGCCCGAGGCGGATGTCACGGCCAAGTTCGCCTGGCTGGCCGTCGTCGGCGGACCGGTGCTGATGATCCTTGCCGTGGTGCTGGGCTGGGACATGACGTGGTGGCTCGCCACGCTCGGTATCGGCGGCTTCCTCGGCGGATTCGCGGTCCTGGTGGTGCGGATGGGACCCGAGGACGACGACGAGGACGACCCCGGCCGGGGCGCGGTCGTCTGAGGCCGCGGCCAAGGGCTGCCTCAGGCTGCGGCCAAGGGCCGTCTCAGGCGCCGGACGGAGCGGTCCTCACCCGGAGCGCCGCCAGCACCGGAAGGTGGTCGGACGCGGCCCGCAGGTCCGCCTGCGGGATGTCCTGCGGCACCCCGCACCCCAGCACCTCGACCTCCGGCGTCGCGAACACCGCGTCGATCCGCCGGTCCGGGTCCGCCGCCGGATAGGTGTGCTCCCCGCCCCACGGCTTCACCGCCCGGCAGTCCTGGAGCTCAGCCGCCAGCCGCCGGAAACTCCGGCCGTCCGGGCGGTCGTTGAGGTCCCCGGCGACCACCGCGTGCGGGACGTCCAGCGCGCCGAGCCGGTCGAGCAGCAGCCCCGCCTGAGCGTGGCGCTCGCCGGGCTGCAGGCTCAGATGGCAGCTGAGGACACCCAGCCTGGCGCCCCCGATCCGGACCACGGCGGTCGCGAAGCCACGCTGGTGCAGCCCCGGGGTGCGCGGCAGGAGTATGTCCTCGGTCCGCTCGACGGTGGCGCGCAGCGAGCAGAGCAGCAGGGGGCCGGCGGCCGTGGCTCCGCCCCCGAGTGTCACCAGGCCGGTGTCGACCGCGAGCCGGGCCGCGGCCTTGCGCCAGCGGAAGAAGCGCGGGGCCTCCTGGATGAGCAGCAGATCGGGGTCGCAGGCGCGGATGACCCGGGCCAGCGCCGCGCGGTCGTCGCGCATCGAGCGGATGTTGTAACTGAGCACCCGGATTACGGCCGAGCCGCTCTCCGTACGGGATTCGGGCAGCGTAGTGATCGCCATGGGCGACACCCTACGACGGCCCGCGGTGCGCGGTGCCCGCCGCGTCCCCTGGGGGTGCGGCGGGCACCGGTCCGTGCGAGGGCCCTGAGCGGCTCAGCCCTGGCGGGCCAGGTCCGCGGCGCCCACCAGTCCTGCTTCGCCGCCCAGTTGGGCCGCGAGCACCTGGGCGTGCGGCCGCCACGCGCCGCCGATCAGCCAGCGCCGGAAGGACTTGCGGATCGGATCGAGGACCAGTTCGCCCTCGTCCGACACACCGCCGCCGACGATGAACGCCGACGGGTCGAAGAGGGACGCCAGGTCGGCGAGGCCCGCTCCGGCCCAGCGGGCCAGCTCACGGAACGAGTCGACGGCCACCGGGCAGCCCTGCCGGGCGGCCTCGCTGATGTGCTTGCCCTGGATACCGGCGGGGGTGCCGTCGCCGAGGCCCAGCAGCACCTGCGCGTTCTCCGGGGTGGCGTTGGCGCGCTGCGTGGCGTACCTGACGAGGGCGCGCCCCGACGCGTACTGCTCCCAGCAGCCCTGGCTGCCGCAGCCGCACAGCAGGCCGTCCGGGACGACCCGGATGTGGCCGAACTCGGCGGCCACGCCGAAGCGTCCGCGCCGCAGCTTGTTGCCGATGATGATGCCGCCGCCGAGACCGGTGCCGAGCGTGATGCAGATGACGTCCTCGTGCCCCTGCCCCGCACCGAACTTGTACTCGCCCCAGGCAGCCGCGTTGGCGTCGTTCTCCACGACCACGGGCAGGCCGACGCGCTGCTCGACCTTGTCCTTGAGCGGCTCGTGCCGCCAGTTGATGTTCGGTGCGAAGAGGACGGTGGCCCGCTTGTCGTCCACGTATCCGGCCGCGCCGATACCGACCGCCTCGATCTCGTGCCCCTTGCCGGCCTCGGAGACTGCGGCGCAGATCGCGTCGACGATGCCTTCGGCGGTCGGCGGGGTGGGCACCTTGTGCACATCGAGAATGGTGCCCTCTTCGTCGACCACTCCGGCCGCGATCTTCGTGCCGCCGATGTCGACGCCGATGGTGAGTCCCATGAGTCCCTCAGTTTTCGGTCGAGCCCCGCTGAGGGGCAACCGTACCCGAGGGGCGCGGGGCCGGGGTGATCAGTCCAGGTCGATGCGCTCGGCGGGGCCGGTGCCCTCGTCGCCGCCGTCGTCCTTGCCGGTGTCCCCGCCGTCGGCGCTTTCACGGCCCGCGGTCCACCGCTGCTCCTGCTTCTCGACCGCCGAACGGTAGGCGGCGAGGAGTTCACCGCCTGCGGCCGCGAGGTGGTCGAAGACATCCGGGTTGCGCTCGACGACCGGCTCGACCACGGACTTCGCCTGGCTGATGAACTGCTGGACGGCGCCCTGGGCGGCCATGCCGGGGAGCGACGACTGGAGACCGGAGACCTTGTCGGCGACCGCGTCGAAGAGCTTGCGGAACTCCTCGGCCGCTGATCCCTCGGCGCTCCCGTACTGGGCGCGGCGGCGGGCCTTCTCCGCGGCGAGATCCTCGGCGCAGGCCCTCTCCCAGGCGTCCGAGTCGGTGGCGGGCTGCTCGGGGGCTTCGCTCATGGCGGACTCCTGCGACGGGATACGGGGGTGCTTAGGACCGTACTCACGACGTTACCCGAACGGCCCTGCGGCGTTCACCGGCCGGGCCACCGGCCCGGTCGCGGATCCGGTCGCGTACCCGGTCGCGGACCGGGACACACCGCCGGTCACCGGTTCGACAGCCCGGTCACGGATCCCGTCACCGGTTCTGCGGCCACAGCCGCGGGTCCGGCGCGAATCTGATGCCCAGGACCCCGTCCGTGAGCGCCGCACCCTCGACCGTGCAGCGGCGGAGCGCCGACGGCAGAGTGACGGTCCTGCGGAAGGGCCCGGCGGTGAGCAGCAGTTCGTCGCCGCGTCTGACCAGGCCGAGCTCCTCCTTGACCGCACCGGGCAGCGGCAGCCGCCAGACCAGGACGCCGTCGTCCGCGAGCCGGTCCTCGACGGCCCACTCCGGGGCCGCCGTGCCGGGGCCGGCCGGCCGCTCCAGCGGGGCCAGTTCGTCGGCGGTGCGAGGTGCCCGGCCCAGATGGGGAAGCTCCGCCAGATCCGCTTCGCCGAAGCAGTCGGCCAGCTCCTTGAGGTGCTCCTGCTGCTGCGCGGCGAGCGCGGCGAGCCAGGGGTCGCGGGAGCCGGTGGGCAGCAGCCGGTTGGCGACGACCAGGTCCAGGGTGCGGCGGTGCAGCGCGATCCCGGTACGGGCGGTGCGCAGCGCCCGGGTCGCCGCGGCCCCCGGTTCGGCGACCAGCCGCACGGTGGTGTCCGGGTCGTCGATCCTGGCCTGGACGGCGGCCAGTTCGGCCTCCCAGCGCGCGGTGGTCTCGTACAGCCACTGCGCGGGCATCGGGACACCGGCGAGCTGGGCGAGCATCGGGCGCAGCGCGCGGGCCGCCTGCCGCTCGGGCGGCAACAGCCTGCGCAGATAGCGGCGGAGCTGCTCCGGGAGGGCGAGGACGGCCAGCGCCTCCTGGAGGGGCGGCATGTCGACGACGGTCAGGTCCCACTCGGCGCTGTCCACGGTCCGCAGCGCGTGCAGCAGTGCGAACTGCGCGGCGCCCGGCGGTTCGGTGAGCTCTTCCTCCTCAAGCCGGGCCGCGCCGAGCAGTTCCAGGGCCGCGGTGCCGCGTTCCTGGAGGGCCAGCAGTTCGGTACGGAAGTGTGCGCCGGAGTCGATGCGCTCGGCCCGCACCCCCGCGTCGCGGGCCGCGGTCAGGCTGTCGCCGGGGTCGGGGTCCGTGGAGAGCAGCAGGACCCGTTCGCCTTCGCGGGCGGCCGCCAGGGCGGTGGCCGCGGCGACGGTGGTGCGGCCCGCGCCGCCGAGGCCGGTGACGAGGACCGTACGCATCCGGGCGTCAGCCCTCGGACTGTGCTGCGGCGCCGGACTCGACCCGCTTCTTCAGACCGGCCAGGGCGCGGTCGATGATGACCTTCTCCGCCTTGCGCTTGATCATCCCGAGCATCGGGATCTTGACGTCGACGGTCAGCCGGTAGGTGACCTCGGTGGCGTCGCCCGCGGCGGCGAGCAGATAGGTGCCGTCGAGTGCGCGCAGCATCTGCGACTTGACCAGCGTCCAGCTGACCTCGTTGCTACCGGTCCAGGTGTACGCGAGGGTGTGGTCGTCCTTGATCGCGCCGGCGTCGAGCACCAGCCTGACCTGCTCGGCCCGGCCCTCGGCGTCGGTGGAGAGCACCTCGGCCTCCTTCACCTCGCCGGTCCACTCCGGGTAGCGGGCGAAGTCGGCGATCACGCCCATGACGTCGGCCGGTGCGGCCTCGATCGTGATGCTTGAGCTGGTGTGTTCAGCCATCGCCGTGGCTCCTCCAGTGCGGAATCCGGTCGTGCATACGCGGTGAAGGCTATCGCGTGCGCACCGGGCCGCCGACCGCCGCCGCTCCCCGGCCCGGAGCCGCTACCACTCCATGACCCAGGGCCGCGAGGTCGAGGCGAAGTGGCCGACGTTCACACACTCGGTCCTGCCGACGCGGACCCGGCGGGACAGGGGCTGGTGCACATGGCCGAAGAGCGCGTACTTCGGCCGGATGCGCAGGATCGCGGCGAGCAGGGCGCGGCTGCCCCGCTCGAAGCGGCGGGCCACCGTGTCGTACACCAGCTCGGGGACCTCGGGCGGGATGTGGGTGCAGAGCACGTCGACGTCGCCGAGCGCCTCGATCTTGGCCGCGTACTCCTCGTCGCTGACCTCGTAGGGCGTCCGCATCGGGGTCCTGAGGCCGCCGCCCACGAAGCCGAAGACCCGGCCGCCGATCTCGACGCGCTCGCCGTCGAGGACGGTGGTGCCGGGGCGCGCGTACTCGTGCCAGAGCGGCGGGACGTCGACATTGCCGTAGGTGGCGTACGTCGGAGTGGGGAAGGCGGCGAACAGTTCGGCGTACTGGCTGCGTACCGCCGTCTCGATCGCGGCGTCGCGGTCCACCCCGCTCCAGAGCCTGCTGCCGAGGTCACGTGCCTCGTCGAAGCGGCGTGCGGTGCGCAGCTCCACGATGCGGTCGGCGTTCTCGACGCCGAAGAGGTCGGGGAAGATGCCCCGGGAGTGGTCGGCGTAGTCCAGGAAGAGGACCAGGTCGCCGAGGCAGATCAGGGCGTCGGCCCCGTCGCCCGCCCTCGCGAGACCGCTGGTGTTGCCATGGACGTCGCTGACCACATGCACGCGCATGGAGATCACCCTAGGACTCCCGGGCCCGGCCTGGATAGAGGGGGCCGGACCTGCGAATACCGCCGCCGTCCGCGGTGCGTGGACTAGTCTGCGCGGAGCACGGTGGTGTCGTGTGACGCATGGAACATCTGGCCGGAACCCCCTATCGGGAACCGCTTACCCATGGGTAACGTCCGGGCGGTCAGGTCCAGTCGTGGCGACAGCGATGTCGACCAGAGGAGCAGCAGTCTTGCGTGAGTTCAGCCTTCCGGCCCTGTACGAGGTCCCATCGGACGGCAATCTGACGGATCTCGTCCGCCGCAACGCCGCTCAGCATCCCGATGTCGCGGTGATGGGCCGCAAGGTGGCCGGCGCCTGGACCGATGTCACAGCCGCCCGGTTCCTCACCGAGGTCCGCGACGCCGCGAAGGGGCTGATCGCCGCGGGTGTCCAGCCCGGCGACCGGGTCGCCCTGATGTCCCGCACCCGGTACGAGTGGGTGCAGCTGGACTTCGCGATCTGGAGCGCGGGCGCGATCACCGTGCCGGTGTACGAGACCAGCTCGGCCGAGCAGGTGCAGTGGATACTCGGCGACTCCGGGGCGGTCGCGGTGCTCGTGGAGAGCGACGCGCACGCCGCGACCGTCGAGGCCGTACGGCACGCGCTGCCGTCCCTCCAGCATGTCTGGCAGATCGACGACGGCGCCGTCGACGAACTGCGGGCGGGCGGCGCCGAGGTCACGGACGCGACCGTGGACGAGCGCAGCTCCCGGGCGCGGGCGGACGACCCGGCCACCATCGTCTACACCTCGGGCACCACCGGCCGCCCGAAGGGCTGTGTGCTGACCCACCGCAGCTTCTTCGCCGAGTGCGGCAACATCGTGGAGCGGCTGAAGCCGCTCTTCCGTACCGGCGAGTGCTCGGTGCTGCTCTTCCTGCCGGCCGCGCACGTCTTCGGCCGGCTGGTCGAGGTCTCCTCCGTGATGGCACCGATCAAGATCGGCTGCGTACCGGACATCAAGCACCTCACGGATGAACTGGCCGCCTTCCGGCCGACGTTGATCCTGGGCGTGCCCCGCGTCTTCGAGAAGGTCTACAACTCGGCGCGCGCCAAGGCCCAGGCCGACGGCAAGGGAAAGATCTTCGACAGGGCGGCGAACACCGCCATCGCCTACAGCCGTGCGCTCGGCACCCCGCAAGGCCCGTCCGCCGGGCTGCGGATCAAGCACAAGGTCTTCGACCGGCTGGTCTTCAGCAAGCTGCGGGCGGTCCTCGGCGGACGCGGCGAGTACGCCATCTCCGGCGGCGCGCCGCTGGGCGAACGGCTCGGCCACTTCTACCGTGGCATCGGCTTCACGGTCCTTGAGGGGTACGGCCTCACCGAGTCCTGTGCGGCGACCGCCTTCAACCCGTGGGACCGGCAGAAGATCGGCACGGTGGGCCAGCCGCTGCCCGGTTCGGTCGTACGGATCGCGGACGACGGTGAGGTGCTGCTGCACGGTGAGCACCTGTTCAGCGGCTACTGGAACAACGAGACGGCCACGGCCGACGCGCTGGCCGACGGCTGGTTCCACACCGGTGACATCGGCACGCTCGACGAGGACGGCTATCTCGCGATCACCGGCCGCAAGAAGGAGATCATCGTCACCGCGGGCGGCAAGAACGTCGCCCCCGCGGTGATCGAGGACCGTATCCGGGCGCACGCCCTGGTCGCCGAGTGCATGGTGGTCGGCGACGGACGGCCGTTCATCGGCGCGCTGATCACGCTGGACGAGGAGTTCCTGGCGCGGTGGGCCGAGGAGAGCGGCAAGCCGGTGGGATCCACCGCGCTGTCGCTGCGCGACGACCCGGAGCTGCTGGCGGAGATCCAGCGGGCCGTGGACGACGGCAACGCGGCGGTCTCCAAGGCCGAGTCCGTACGGAAGTTCCGTGTCCTGCCCGCGCAGCTCACCGAGGAGGCGGGGCACATCACACCGTCGCTGAAGCTCAAGCGTGCCGTGGTGGCGAAGGACTTCGCCGACGAGATCGAAGCGATCTACCGGGGCTGACCAGGTGCGCCGTGGTGGCACCGGTCGCCACCACATGAACCGGGTGCGTGGCCCCCGCGGCCACGTACCCGGTGCCGCAGCCGGTGCCGCACCCGCTCGATGCTCCGGACCTGGCCCCGGGCCCTGCCCCGGGCCCTGCCCCGGACCCGCGCCTGCCCCGGGGGCCTGTTCCAGGGCCTGTCCCTGTCCCGGGGGCCTCTCCGTGTTCCCGTCGCGGGGCCTGTCCCTGCCCCGGCGGCCTGTTCCTGTTCCCGTCCCGGGGCCTGTCCCTGTTCCGTCAGAGCAGCGCCCTGAGCCTCTCGGCCAGCAGGTCCCAGCGCCACTTCTCCTCGACCCAGGCCCGGCCGCGTTCGCCCATCCGGCGGCGCAGCCCCGGGTCCTGGAGCAGGGTGACGATCCGGTCCGCCGCGTCATCGGCCGAACCGCCGCGCACCACCCAGCCGGTCTCGCCGTCGAGCACCGCGTCGGGCGCGCCGCCCGAGTCGCCCGCCACCACCGGCAGCCCCGTCGCTGACGCCTCCAGATAGACGATGCCGAGCCCTTCGACGTCGAGGCCGCCCCTGCGGGTGCGGCACGGCATGGCGAAGACGTCGCCCGCGCCGTAGTGGGCCGGCAGCTCGGCCCAGGGCACAGGACCGGTGAAACGCACCGAGTCCGCGACCCCGGTGCGCTCCGCCAGCTTCTCCAGGTCGTCCGCGTACGGCCCGCCGCCCACGATCAGCAGCACCGCGTCCGGCACCTGCCGCAGGATCCGGGGCATCGCCAGGATCAGGGTGTCCTGGCCCTTGCGCGGTACGAGCCGCGAGACGCACACGATCACCGGCCGGTCCGTGAGCCCGAGCCGGGCGCGGACCTCCGCACCGCCGGAGCCTGGGTGGAAGGTCTTCTCGTCGACGCCGGGCGGCAGTTGCACCATCCGGCCCGCGGCCGCCGGGGTGAGCGCGGCGGCGATCCGTGAACGCGTGTACTCGCCGAGATAGGTGAGGGTGTCCGTGCCCTCGCCGATCCGCCGCAGCAGCTGCCGCGACCCCGGCAGCTGCGCCCAGCCCGCCTCGTGCCCGTGCGTGGTGGCGACGATCCGTTCGGCGCCGGCGGCGCGCAGTGCGGGGGCCATCAGACCGAGCGGGGCCGCGGCCCCGAACCACACCGCCGTACAGCCGTGTTCCCGCAGCAGCTCGCGCGCCCTGGCCGTGACCCGGCGGGTGGGCAGCAGCATCGTGGTCCGGTCGCGTACGACGGTGAACGGCTGCTCCGCGTCGAACGCCGCGGTGGCGGCCGCGCCCTCGGCGCCGCGCTTCCACGTGGAGGCGTAGACCACGAGCTGCTCGGGGTCCAGACGCAGCGCCATGTTGTGCAGGAACGCCTGGATACCGCCGGGGCGCGGCGGGAAGTCATTGGTCACGATCAAGGTCTTGTGCATCGCCGCCGACAGTACCCAACGGCCCTGCCTCACCGCTCCCGCGCGCCCCTGCACGGCATCATGACCCCGATGTCCGATCACACCGCCCCTGAGCCCACCGACTCGGAGCACACCGACTCGGAGCACACCGGTTCGCAGCACACCGACTCCGAGCAGCCCACGGCTGAGCACACCACGACTGAGCACACCACGGCGCAGGCCCTCACACCGCAGGCCATCACACCGCGGACCGCCACAGCGCAGGCCGTGACGGCGGAGGCGGTCACCGTGCAGGCCGTCCCTGGGGGCAGGGCGGCCCCCGGGACCGTACGGGGCGTGGTGCTCCCCGGCGTGGTCTGGGCCGCGACCCGGGCGCTGCTGATGCTCTGCGTGTTCAAGGTGCTGACCGTGCCGGGGGCCGATGTCACCGTCGACGTGTCGGGGACGTACCACGGCTGGTACGAGGTGCTGCGGACCGGCACCTTCCCGCTCTCGGACGTGACCTGGCAGTATCCGCCCGGCGCCGCGCTGGCGGTGCTCTCCCCCGCCCTGCTGCCGTTCCTCGGGTACGCGGCGGCCTTCTTCGTACTGACTCTCCTCGCCGACGCGGTGGTGCTCGGGCTGCTGCTGCGCACCGCGCACAGGCCCGGCAGGCGGACGGCCGGGGTCTGGGTCTGGGTGGCGGGCCTGCCGCTGCTCGGCCCGACGGCGTACGCCAGGTACGACCTGATGGTGACCGCCGTCGCGGTGGCCGCACTGCTGGCCGGCGCCCGCCGTCCGCGCACCCTGGGGGCGCTGTCCGCGTTCGGCGCTCTGCTCAAGGTGTGGCCCGCGCTGCTGCTCGTGGGCGTGGGGCGCGGCCGTGCGACGCGGGTGTCGTGGACGGCTTTCGCCGCGACGGCGGCGGGGCTGCTGCTGGTCGCGGGTACGGCGGTGCCCGGCGCCTTCGCCTTTCTCACCTTCCAGCGCGAGCGGGGCACCGAGGTCGAGTCGCTGGGCGGTCTGGTCTTCCAGGTGGCCCGGCAGTGCGGCTGGCACGGGCAGGTGCTGCTCACCTACGGCTCGGTGGAGTTCGTCGGACCGTACGTCCACGCGGTGAGCGCCGTCGCGCTGGGGCTGACCGTCGCGGCCTTCGGCTGGCTGCTGCTGTGGCGGCTTCGGGCCAGGGAGTACGCGCCGGCCACGCCGTGCGACGCGGCGTTCACCGCGGTGCTGCTCTTCACCACGACGAGCCGGGTGATCAGCCCCCAGTATCTGGTGTGGCTGGTCGGCATCGGCGCCGTCTGCCTGGTCTTCCGTACCAGCGCGATGGCCGTACCCGCCCTGCTGGTGGTGGCCGCCACGGGCGTGACGTTCCTGGAGTTCCCGCTCGGGTTCGACCATGTGGTGGCCGGGGACACGGCCGGGGTGGTGCTGATGTTCGTACGGAACGGACTGCTGGTCGCGGCCTCGCTGACCGCGGCCCGCGCCCTGTGGCGGCGTACGGTCCCACGCCGCGGGCCACGGCCGGCGGCCACCGGGGACACCCGGACCACTGGGGACACCGGGAGCGCCGGGGACACCCCGACCGCCGGGGGCACCGGGAGCGCCGAAGGCACAGAGGCCGCCGGGAACACCAGCGGCACCGGTGACGCCGACCCCGGCCGGGAACCGCTCAGTCCAGCTGCGCCCTGAGGTACTCGCGCCAGCGCGCGGTGAAGGCGTCCGGATCCGTGCCGAGCACGTCGTTCATGGCCTTCTCGACACCGCCGTCGCGCTGCCCGCTCGCCCCGACCGCACGGTAGAAGTCCGTCAGCTTCCGTTCGCCCCAGTGCTCGGCGATCAGCCGGCAGGCCAGCCAGCCGCCCTCGTACGCGCGCGCGAGCCGGTCGGCGCTGTCCCGGAATCCGAAGTCCGCGTCGGTGGGCAGGGTCGCGGGCAGCGACCCCGAGCGCACCGCCCGCTGGAGTTCCGGCGCCGTCTCGCCGGGGCTGCTGCCCGTGCCCCGGTAGGCGACGTAGTCGGCGAACCCCTCGGAGAGCCAGAGAGGGGTGGCAGCGGACGTCGCGGTGCGGGTGGCGACATGGGTGGTCTCGTGGGTGAGGATCACCTGACGGCCCAGCTCGCTCAGCCCGCCGTACGCGTCGGGGTTGACGATGATCCGGTCGGCGGGTGCCGCCCCGGCGCCGCCCGCCTCGCCGGTGGTGACCGCCGCGATGCCCCGGTAGGTGTCGGCGGGCGAGCCGAGCAGGGAGCCCATCGCGTCCAGCGACGACGGCACGAGCACCACCACCCGCCCCGCCCACTTCCGCTGCCACGCCCTGCCGACGGCGGGGACCGCACGGTCGGCGGCGGCGGCCACCCGGCGCAGCAGCCCGGTGGACCCGCCGACGCCGAGCACCAGGCTGTGCTCACCGCGGGCGACGTGCACCGGGCCCTGCTGCCAGAGCTGCTGCCCGGCGCCGGTGGCCGGGCTGTCGCCGTCCAGGTACCAACGGCCGCCGCGCTCCACCAGCTCGATGGTCCGCCGGTCCGCCACCGGCGCGCTGTCGTAACCGGTGATCCGGTACCGCAGTTCGACCTGCGCGGTGGCGGTGGCCCCCGTCCGCCGCACCTCGCCCAGCCGGTACTGCCACGAACTCAGCGGCACGGCGGCGAGGTTGCGGAACTCCGTGCGCTGCGCGGTCCTGAGCCCCTTGGCCCGCGGGTCGACGACGGACAGATAGCCGTTCTCGTCGTGCCCGGTGACGGCGGCGGCCCGGCGGTCGAGGGTCCGGCCGATGGCGCGGTCCGCGCTGTCGGAAGCGGTGGTGCCGGAGTGCGCGGAGCACCCGGGAAGCAGCAGACAGAGGACGAGCGCACAGCCCGCGGCCCGCTTCCGTCCCGTCCCGCTCCCCCGCCCTGTCACGCCGCCGATCGTACGTGGCCGGGGACACGGCCCCGGCCGGCGGTCCTGCCAGGACCGGCCCCGGCTCGCCCCAGGCTCGGGCTCGGCTCAGACTCGGACCGGACTCGGCTCGAACCGGATCCGGCTCAGACCCTGGTCACCGACGAGACGGGCATCATGCCGACCGGGTCGTAGCGGACCCTGGCCCCCGGATACGGGGCGTGCAGGACCTGGCCGTTGCCCATGTACATCGCGACATGGCTGGCGTCGCTGCGGTACACCACGAGGTCGCCGGGCCGCGCCTGGGACAGCGGGATCTGCCGGCCCGCGTAGAATGGGCGCCGGGGGTGGGCGGGGGAGCGGTGTGAGGCGCCTTGGGAGCAGCAGACCCGGCATCGGCCCACTGGGGGGCCGCGAGGACAGCACGCAACCGGGCGGTGCGTGCGTGCCCCGTCCGCAGATGCCGGGACAGGATGCACCCGTACACATCACCGTCCGGGGAAACAGCGACCCGTTCGTGGAAGCACCGACCGCACAGCTCATTCACGCTGGGAATGGTCGTCGAGTCCGGTGCC
>NZ_JAAGLN010000093.1 GCF_010548145.1 Streptomyces sp. SID10853 | reverse complement strand
CCCGGCACCCGCGGTGGCACCGCCGGCGCCCGCACCCGACCCGGCGCGCCGGCGCAGCGTGTCGAGCAGGACGGCGAGCGCGATGACCACACCGATCACGACCTGCTGCCAGAACGCCGAAACCGACAGGAGGTTGAGCCCGTTGCGGAGCACCGCGAGGATCAGCGCGCCGATCAGCGTGCCGGACGCCTTGCCGACACCGCCCGCCAGACTGGCCCCGCCGATGACGACGGCGGCGATGGCGTCCAGCTCGTACCCGTCCGCGGCCTGCGGCTGCGCGGAGGAGAGCCGGGACGCGAGGACGATGCCCGCGGCGGCCGCGAAGAGCCCGGAGAGCGCGTAGATGGCGAGCTTCTGCCGCTTGACCCGCAGCCCGGAGAGCCTGGCGGCCTCCTCGTTGCCGCCGATGGCGTACATGGAGCGGCCGATGTACGTACGGGCCAGGATCAGCGCCGTGATCAGGCCCATCGCGATCATCACGATGACCGGGACCGGCAGCCAGCCGCCGAGGGTGTCACCGAGCGAGGAGACCGAGCCGGGGAAGGCGATCGGGCTGCCCTGCGAGATGACCAGCGAGAGACCGCGGCCGATGGAGAGCATGGCCAGCGTCGCGATGAACGGCGGGAGTTTGCCGTACGAGATCAGTACGCCGTTGACCAGACCACAGGCGATGCCGGTCGCGACGGCGAGGATCACCGCGATCCAGACCGGTATCCCCTCGGAGGTCGCCGTCCAGGCCAGCACGGTCGCGGAGAGCGCGGCGACCGAGCCGACCGAGAGGTCGATGCCCGCCGAGACGATGACGAAGGTGACACCGAACGCGAGGATCGCGGTCACGGCGGCCTGCACACCGACGTTGAGCAGGTTCTGGGTGGTCAGGAAGTCGCCGGAGAGCAGCGACATCGCCACCACCAGGACGACCAGGGCGCTCAGCGCGCCGTTGTCGAGCAGGACGCGGCGGACGACCGCAGAGGCGCCACTCGCGCCCGTAGTGCTCTTGAGCGTGTCAGTGGTCACGGGAACCCTCTGCTTCCTTCACTTCGTTGTGGGGACTGTGGGGGGCTGCCGCGCTGACGGCGAGTGCCATCACCGCGTCCTGGGTCGCCTCGTGGGCGGGGAGTTCACCGGCGATCCGGCCCTGAGCCATCACCAGCACCCGGTCGCTCATACCGAGCACCTCGGGCAGATCGCTGGAGATCATCAGGACCGCGTGGCCGGATGCCGTCAGCTCGTTGATGAGCTGGTAGATCTCGACCTTGGCGCCGACGTCGATCCCGCGCGTCGGCTCGTCCAGGATGAGGATCCTGGTGTCGGCGAGCAGCCACTTGCCGATGACGACCTTCTGCTGGTTGCCGCCGGACAGGGTGCGCACCTGCTGGCCGAGTCCGGCCATCCGGACACCGAGCTGTCCGGCGACCCGGGCCGCCGCGGTCTGCTGGCCCTTGATGTCGACGAGGCCCGCGCGGGTGGCGGAGCGCAGCGTGACCAGGCCGAGGTTCTCCTCGACCGAGGCGTCGAGCACCAGGCCCTGGCCCTTGCGGTCCTCGGGGACCAGGCCGATCCCGGCGCCCATCGCCGCGTTCACGTCGTGCCGGGGGAGCCGTCTGCCGGCGACGTCGACGGTGCCCCTGTCGTACGGGTCGGCGCCGAAGACCGCGCGGGCGACCTCGGTCCGGCCGGCCCCGACGAGCCCGGCGATGCCGACGACCTCACCGGCCCGCACCTCGAAGGTGATGTCGTGGAAGACCCCGTCCCTGCCCAGACCGCGTACGGAGAGCAGCGGCGCATCGGCGGCCTCGGTGCCGGGGTCATCCGTGGCGGCCGGGCGCTCCCGCGGGTACTGCTGCTCGATGCTGCGGCCGACCATCAGCCGCACCAGCTCGTCCTCCGGGGTGTCGGCGGGGACCTGGCCGACGCTGCGGCCGTCGCGGATCACCGTGACCCGGTCGCCGAGTGCGGCGATCTCTTCGAGGTGGTGGGTGATGAAGACGATCCCGACGCCGTCCGCGCGGAGCGCGCGGACCAGCCCGAACAGCTTCTCCACCTCGCCGGAGGTGAGCACGGCGGTCGGCTCGTCCATGATCAGGACCCGGGCGTCGAGGCTCAGCGCCTTGGCGATCTCCACCATCTGGAGCCGGGCGATGCCCAGTTCACGGACCTTGGTACGGGGCGCGATGTCGAGGCCGACCCGGGCCAGCAGCCCGGCGGCGTCCTGCTCCATCCTGGCCCGGTCGATCATCCCGAAGCGACGCGGCTGGCGGCCGAGGAAGATGTTCTCGGCGACCGTCAGGTCGGGCACCAGGTTGAACTCCTGGTAGATCGTGGCGATCCCGAGGCGCTCGGCGTCCTGCGCGCTGTGGATCCGGACCTCGCGCCCCTCGGCGAAGACCCTGCCGCTGTCGGGGCGGTAGGCGCCGGAGAGCATCTTGATGAGGGTGCTCTTGCCCGCGCCGTTCTCGCCGAGCAGGACATGGACCTCGCCGCGGCGCAGGTCGAAGTCGACGCTGTCGAGTGCGACCACTCCGGGGAAGGTCTTGCGTATGCCTTCGATACGCAGCAACTCGTCGGGGACGTTCACCGGTTGCTCCTGTTCGGCGTGCGGGCGGGGGACACGGGCGGCTGCGCCGCGGGGGACGCGGCCGTGGGGACGGGGGCGCTCGCGGGGGATGCGGCGCCGGTGGCGGGCGGGGGTTCGCCGCACGAGCGGCGGACCACGAGCTGGGCCGGGAGGATCGCGGAGTGCGGCTCCCGGCCGTCGAGCCGGTCGATGAGGGCGCGTACGGCGGCCCGGCCGAGTTCGCCGGTCGGCTGGGCGATGGCGGTGATCGGCGGGTCGGTGTGCACGAACCAGGGGATGTCGTCGAAGGCGGCCAGTGCGATGTCCTGCGGGATGCGCAGCCCCCGGGCGCGGATCGCGTCCATCGCGCCGAGCGCCATCAGATTGTCGGCGGCGAAGATCACGTCGGGGGGCTCGGCGAGCGCCAGCAGCCGGGCCGCCTCGCGGCGCCCGCTGTCCGCCTGGAAGTCGCCGTGTCCGATCCTGGCGTCCGGGAGGGGCAGCCCGTGCTCGTGCAGCGCCTCGCGGAAGGCGTCCACGCGCTCGCTGCCTGTGGTGGTCGTGGCCGGGCCCGCGATGATGGCGAGCCTGCGGTGGCCCAGCGCGTACAGGTGGGCGACCAGGTCGCGGACGGCGCCGCGCCCGTCGGACCGTACGACGGGGACGTCCACGCCCGGGATCCAGCGGTCCACGAAGACCATCGGCACGCCGGCCCTGACCGCGTCGAGCATCAGGGGTGAGCCACCGTCGGTGGGGCTGACCAGCAGCCCGTCTATCCGGCGGTCGACGAGGGTGCGGATGTGGTGGTCCTGGAGGGCGGGCTGCTCGTCGGCGTTGCCGATGATCACGCTGTAGCCGTGCGCGCGGGCCTCGTCCTCGACGGAGCGGGCCAGCTCGGTGAAGTACGGGTTCAGCACATCGCTGATGACCAGGCCGAGGGTGCGGGTCTGCTGGGTGCGCAGGGACCTGGCCACCGCGTTCGGCCGGTAACCGAGGGCCTCCACGGCGGCCATCACCCGGGCGCGGGTGTCGGGCCTGACCGACGGATGACCGTTGAGTACCCGGGACACCGTGGCGACGGAGACCTCCGCGCCGGCTGCGACGTCCTTGATGCTCGCCATCGCTGGACCACCTCCTTGTGGGCCGCATGGAATCGATTACACGGGAGATTGGAATCGATTACATGGGCGGCGGTCAAGAGGAGCCCGGCACTCCGTGACCCGATCGTGATGGTCGGGCGCTGTGGTCGGGCCTGACGGTCGGGGCGATGGCCGGGGTCGCCGGGGACGATGACCGGGGCGACGGCGGGCCGGGCGTCCGGACGGACCGTGTCCGGTGCTCCGTACCGGGCTGTCGGACCCCGGCGGTAACGTCGGACCATGTCCAACATGGCAGTGCTGGAAGGGGTCCTGGAGCGGATCACCTACGCCAACGAGGAGAACGGCTACACGGTCGCCCGCGTCGACACCGGCCGCGGCGCCGACCTGCTGACCGTCGTCGGCTCACTGCTCGGTGCCCAGCCCGGCGAGTCGCTGCGCATGGAGGGCCACTGGGGCTCCCACTCCCAGTACGGCAAGCAGTTCACCGTGGAGAACTACACGACGGTCCTGCCCGCCACCATCCAGGGCATCCGCCGCTATCTCGGCTCCGGGCTGATCAAGGGCATCGGCCCGGTCATGGCCGACCGGATCACCACACACTTCGGTCTTGACACGCTCGACATCATCGAGCAGGAGCCCAAGCGCCTCATCGAGGTGCCGGGGCTCGGACCCAAGCGGACGAAGATGATCGGCGCCGCCTGGGAGGAGCAGAAGGCGATCAAGGAAGTGATGATCTTCCTCCAGGGGGTCGGGGTCTCCACCTCCATCGCCGTCCGGATCTACAAGAAGTACGGCGACGCGTCGATCTCCGTCGTGCGGAACGAGCCGTACCGCCTGGCGGCCGACGTCTGGGGTATCGGCTTCCTCACCGCCGACCGCATCGCCCAGGCCGTCGGCATCCCGCACGACTCGCCGGAGCGCGTCAAGGCCGGCCTTCAGTACGCGCTCTCCCAGTCCACCGACCAGGGCCACTGCTTCCTCCCCGAGGAGCAGCTGATCTCCGACGCGGTCAAGCTCCTCCAGGTCGACACCGGGCTCGTCATCGACTGTCTGGCCGAGCTGGCCGCCGACGAGGGCGTCGTACGGGAGCGGGTGCCGGGGCCCGAAGGCGGCGACGAGCAGGTCACCGCGGTCTATCTGGTCCCCTTCCACCGGGCCGAGATCTCGCTCGCGTCCCAGGTGGTCAGGCTGCTGCGCACCGAGCAGGACCGGATGCCCGCCTTCCGCGACGTCGACTGGGCGAAGGCGCTGGTCTGGCTGGCCGGGCGTACCGGCGCCGAGCTGGCGCCCGAGCAGCAGGCCGCGGTCCGCCTCGCGCTGACCGAGAAGGTCGCGGTGCTGACCGGGGGCCCCGGCTGCGGCAAGTCCTTCACGGTCCGCTCCGTGGTCGAGCTGGCCCGCGCCAAGCAGGCCAAGGTGGTGCTCGCGGCGCCCACCGGCCGTGCGGCCAAGCGGCTCGCCGAGCTGACCGGCGCCGAGGCGTCCACGGTGCACCGCCTGCTCGAACTGAAGCCGGGCGGTGACGCCGCGTACGACAGGGACCGCCCGCTCGACGCGGATCTGGTCGTGGTGGACGAGGCGTCGATGCTCGATCTCCTCCTCGCCAACAAGCTGGTCAAGGCCGTCGCCCCGGGGGCGCATCTGCTGCTCGTCGGCGATGTGGACCAGCTGCCGTCCGTCGGCGCCGGTGAGGTGCTGCGCGATCTGCTGGCGGCCACAAGCCCGGCGCCGAGTGTCCGGCTGACCAGGATCTTCCGCCAGGCCCAGCAGTCGGGTGTGGTCACCAATGCCCACCGGATCAACTCCGGGGTGCACCCGGTCACCCAGGGCCTGCCGGACTTCTTCCTGTTCGTGGAGGACGAGACGGGGGAGGCCGGGCGGCTCACGGTCGATGTGGCGGCCCGCCGCATCCCGCAGAAGTTCGGGCTGAACCCGCGGCGGGACATCCAGGTGCTGGCCCCCATGCACCGCGGCCCGGCCGGCGCGGGCACGCTCAACGGACTGCTCCAGCAGGCGATCACCCCCGCCAGGCCGGGCCTGCCCGAGAAGCGGTCCGGCGGCCGCGTCTTCCGCGTCGGCGACAAGGTCACCCAGATCCGCAACAACTACGACAAGGGCGCCAATGGCGTCTTCAACGGCACGGTGGGCGTGGTCACTTCGCTCGACCCCGAGGACCAGAAGCTGAGCGTGCTCACCGACGAGGACGAGGAGGTGGAGTACGAGTTCGACGAGCTGGACGAGCTGGCGCACGCGTACGCGGTGACGATCCACCGCTCGCAGGGCAGTGAGTATCCCGCCGTGGTCATCCCGGTCACCACGGGTGCCTGGATGATGCTCCAGCGCAATCTGCTCTATACGGCCGTCACGCGGGCGAAGAAGCTGGTCGTCCTGGTCGGCTCCCGCAAGGCGATCGGCCAGGCGGTCCGCACGGTCTCCGCGGGCAGGCGGTTCACGGCGCTGGGCCACAGACTGGCGGGAGGCGGCGTGGACGGCGGACCGTGGGAATCGTCACCCCGGGGTTCCGGAACCGGGGCGAAGAGGGCAGGATAAGTAGGTTGGCGGCACTCAGTGCCGCCAAATAGCCCAACGGGCGACCCCGAGTGCACTCTGCTGAGCCAAGTGGGGGATGGTAGAGACAGTCAGGGCACCTCGAAGAAGAGGCACTACGTCGGTGAGGGATGACGTGAGCGAGAACGCTAACAAGGCTGTAGTACTGCGGTACGGCGATGACGAGCACACCTACCCGGTGATCGACAGCACCGTCGGCGACCAGGGCTTCGACATCGGGAAGCTCCGAGCCCAGACCGGGCTGGTGACACTGGACAGCGGATACGGCAACACGGCCGCCTATAAATCCGCGATCACTTACCTCGACGGCGAGCAGGGCATCCTGCGCTATCGCGGTTACCCGATCGAGCAGCTGGCCGAGCAGTCCAGCTTCCTCGAGACGGCCTACCTGCTGATCAACGGTGAGCTCCCCCAGGTCGACGAGCTGTCGACCTTCAAGAACGAGATCACCCAGCACACGCTGCTGCACGAGGACGTCAAGCGCTTCTTCGACGGCTTCCCGCGTGACGCGCACCCGATGGCGATGCTGTCCTCGGTGGTCAGCGCGCTGTCCACGTTCTACCAGGACAGCCACAACCCCTTCGACGAGGAGCAGCGTCACCTTTCGACGATCCGCCTCCTCGCCAAGCTTCCGACCATCGCGGCGTACGCGTACAAGAAGTCGATCGGCCACCCCTTCGTCTACCCGCGCAACGACCTCGGGTACGTGGAGAACTTCCTGCGGATGACCTTCTCGGTCCCCTCGCAGGAGTACGTGCCGGACCCGGTCGTCGTCTCCGCGCTGGACAAGCTGTTCATCCTGCACGCGGACCACGAGCAGAACTGTTCGACGTCCACCGTGCGCCTGGTCGGCTCCTCGCAGGCGAACATGTTCGCCTCGATCTCCGCCGGTATCAGCGCGCTGTGGGGCCCGCTGCACGGTGGCGCCAACCAGTCGGTGCTGGAGATGCTCGAAGGCATCAAGCAGTCCGGCGGCGACGTCGACACCTTCATCCGCAAGGTGAAGAACAAGGAAGACGGCGTGAAGCTCATGGGCTTCGGGCACCGCGTCTACAAGAACTTCGACCCCCGGGCGAAGATCATCAAGGCTGCGGCGCACGATGTCCTCTCGGCCCTCGGCAAGGATGACGAGCTGCTCGACATCGCGCTGAAGCTGGAGGAGCACGCGCTGGCCGACGAGTACTTCGTCGAGCGGAAGCTCTACCCGAACGTGGACTTCTACACGGGCCTGATCTACCGCGCCATGGGCTTCCCGACCGAGATGTTCACCGTGCTGTTCGCGATCGGCCGGCTGCCCGGCTGGATCGCCCAGTGGCACGAGATGATCAAGGAGCCCGGCAGCCGCATCGGCCGCCCGCGCCAGATCTACACCGGTGAGGTCCTGCGCGACTTCACGCCGGTCGAAGGCCGCTGACACCGGTCGTTCCGCACTGAGGCTGCTCTGCGCCGCGGTCGCCGTCGTTCTGTACGGCGGCCGCACCCGCAGCACGGCAACCGAAAAGCGCCCCGCCGTCGATCCCCCCACGGGTCGACGATACGGGGCGCTTCCCGTTTCCCCGGGCGGATTCCCCCCACGGGATCCGGTCCGGGCGTCTGTTGGGCGCAGATGCCACTCCACGTACCACTGCTGCTGCCACGGCGTGCGGTCTGCCGGGGTACGTACTCGACGGGTGGGCCGCTCAAGCTCCCCGCAGCACGTGCCCCGGCCAACGCTTGCCCGGAACATCCCCCAAGATGTTCCACCGGACGTCCCCCAAGACATCCTTGGCATCGTTCACTTAGACACTCGAGGCACCGGAATGGTTACCCCCCAAAACGTGTGATGTGAATCTCGTTGTGAACGTCCTGTGAAGGTACGCAATTCCGGGCTGTTTGTCACTACGAACAGCCAAGAGATGGCCATGGCTATACCTCCCGCAGAGGTGGCCGGGCACCCCGGCCACCAGGAGATCTCCACGTAACGGGCACCGGAGCCGGGCGCGGTCCGTGAGCCCGCGTCCGGCGGGCCGGTGTCCGGCGGGTCAGTGTCCCGCGAGTCCGTATCCCGCCTCGTCCAGCACCGAGCGCACGGTCCCCTCGTCCAGCGGGGCCTGCGAGACCACGGTGACCTGTCCGGTGGTGGCGTCGGCCGTGACGCCCGTGACGCCTGCCAGCTCGGCGATTTCGAGCGAGACGGCGCCCTCGCAGTGCTCACCGTCCATCCCGGTCACCCGGTAGACGGCGGTGACCCCGCCCGCCTCGGCCTCCGTACCGCCGCCGCAGCACCCGCCGCCGCAGCAGCCGGACGCGGGGGCGGGCTCGGCGGTCTCGGCGGGCGGGCCGGACTGCGGGTTCCCGAGATAGGCGATGCCGGGCCGGGGAGCCCCGGGCTGGGAAGTCTCTGTCTCGGCGCTCATGCTGCTCTCCTCTGTGCGGATGTTCGTACCTCCCCATGGGGCGCACGGGGCTCCCGGCGGCCACCGGGGCCCGCCCGTTGGGCCCTGGGGGCTGTCCGGCGGATCGTGCCGCGGGCGCGGGGCGCGGGGCGCGCCGCCGGACAGCCTCTAACGGCCTCTGTTGCTGGGCCTGCGTGACACCCAGAGCCGGATGGTCTCCGCGTACCAGTAGGGCTTGCCGTGCTCCACCTGGTCGGGCGGCGGCAGCAGCCCGTGTTTCCGGTACGAGCGCACGGTGTCCGGCTGTACCCGGATGTGTGCGGCGATCTCCTTGTAGGACCAGAGCTTCCGGTCGGTCATACCCGTACCTCCCTGCCTGCCGCGCGACGCCGGCCTGGGGGCCGTCGGGGGAGTCGCGCGGGGCTGCGCATTGGTGATCAATTCAGCCTCTCCCCGGACAACGGGGTCCTAAGAGGGCGACGGAGGAGCTGTTGACCTCCTGTGACCGAAAGGCCGCGTAACGCGGACATGCGTGACGGGAAGGTAACTCCTGTGACTCAAGCGGCACATGAGGAAATAGGGGCGAACGCGTGCGGATCCGGCGGCCGGCCCCCGGCCCTGGTCCGATGGACGAGCGGCCCCGGCCCGGCGCTGCGCGCATTCGTCCGAATGTCCGGACAATGCGTTGACAGGGGTCCGAGGGGGGAGTTAGACCTGAGGGCCCGTTACCCGGGCCCGGTCGTCCGGCCGCGGGGCCGGGGGCTGCCCGCCGATGGAGAGGACGTGCAGGGTGTACGACCTGATCACGATGGGCCGGATCGGGGTGGACCTCTACCCCTTGCAGGCCGGCGTCCCACTGGCGCGGGTCGACACCTTCGGCAAGTTCCTCGGCGGCTCCGCGACGAATGTCGCCGTCGCGGCCGCGCGGCTGGGGCACCGGACGGCGGTCGTCACCCGGACGGGCGCCGACCCGTTCGGTGAGTATCTCCACCAGGAGCTGCGGGCCTTCGGCGTCGACGACCGCTGGGTGACCGCGGTACCCGGCCTGCCCACCCCGGTGACCTTCTGCGAGGTGTTCCCGCCGGACGACTTCCCGCTGTACTTCTACCGGCAGCCCAAGGCGCCCGATCTGGAGCTGTACGGGGAGGAGCTGGACCTCGGGGAGATCCGGGCCGCGCGGGTGTTCTGGATGACCGGGACGGGCCTCTGCGCCGAGCCCAGCCGTACGGCGACCCTCACCGCGCTGGCCGCCCGCGCGGCCGTGCCCGAACAGCCGCGGGCCACACCGCAGGAGCCTCGCGCCGCCGTCTTCGACCTGGACTGGCGCCCGATGTTCTGGTCCGACGACCCGAAGCCGCACTACCTCGGCGCGCTGCGCCACGCCACAGTGGCCGTCGGCAACATCGACGAGGTCGAGATCGCCACCGGTGAGCGCGAACCCCGCGCGGCGGCCGAGGCGCTGCTCGCCCGCGGACCGGAGCTGGCCGTCGTCAAACAGGGCCCGGGCGGCGTCCTCGCCGTGCACCGGGACGGCCGCAGCGCCGAGGTGCCGCCGCTGCCGGTGGAAGTGGTCAACGGCCTCGGCGCGGGCGACGCGTTCGGCGGCGCGCTCTGCCACGGGCTGCTCGCCGGGTGGGACCTGGAGCGCACCATGCGGTACGCCAACGCGGCCGGCGCGATCGTCGCGTCCCGGCTGGCCTGCTCGTCCGCGATGCCCTACCCGTCCGAGGTCGAAGCGGCCCTCAGGGACGTACGCCCCTGCCCCGCGGGCGCGGACGTGGCGGGCGCCGTGGACATCGCCGGGGGTCTGCTCCAGCCACCCGGGAGGGACGAATGAACGACGACCGACGGCAGGGCACAGCCCCGTCGGACGGCCGAGGGCAGAACACCGCTCCGTCCGACGGCCGACGGCAGAACACCGCCCCGTCCGACGCCTCTCCGCGCGACACGGATCCGCTGGTACGGGCGGGCAGCGCGGCCCGTGCCCCGTACGCCCTGGACATCGGCCCCGAGCGGGCCGGCTGGGACCGGTCGGCGCTGCGGATCCTGGAGCTGGCCCCCGGGGGTTCACACCGTCTTTCCACGGCGGACAGCGAATGGATCGTGCTGCCGCTCACCGGGGGCTGTACCGTCCTTGTCGACGGGGAGAGCTTCGAACTGCGGGGCAGGGCAGGGGTGTTCGCCGGAGTCACCGACTTCGCCTACCTGCCGCGCGACGCCCGCGCGCAGATCTCCTCCGGTGCGGGAGGCCGCTTCGCCCTGGCAGGAGCGAAGTGCGAGCGACGACTCCCCGCCCGCTACGGCCCCGCGCCGGAGGTTCCCGTCGAGCTGCGCGGCAGCGGCAGCTGCTCGCGCCAGGTCAACAACTTCGCGGCCGCCGACACCTTCGCCTGCGACCGGCTGATCGCCGTCGAGGTGCTCACCCCCGGCGGCAACTGGTCCTCCTTCCCGCCGCACAAGCACGACGAGTACCGCCCAGGCGAGGAGTCGGTCCTGGAGGAGATCTACTACTTCGAGATCGCCGACGGCGGCCCCGGATACCACCGGGTCTCCCCGTCCAGGCCGGGCGGCACCGATCTGCTCGCCGAAGTCCGCAGCGGTGACACGGTGCTGATCCCGGACGGCTGGCACGGCCCTTCGATGGCCACGCCCGGCCACCACATGTACTACCTCAATGTGATGGCGGGGCCCGGCGCCGAGCGCGTGTGGCTGATCAGCGACCACCCCGACCACAGCTGGATCCGGCAGACCTGGGAGACGGAGCCCGTCGACCCGAGGCTCCCGCTGTACGGCAACGCAGCACAGGAGGACCGCCGATGACCGACCGTCAGGCCGGCGGCCACGCCCCGGCCGCCCGCCGGCTGACCACCGCCCAGGCCCTGGTGGCCTTCCTGGCACGCCAGTACACCGAGCGCGACGGCCGCCGGCAGCGGCTGATCGCGGCCACCTGGGGCATCTTCGGCCACGGCAACGTCGCCGGGATCGGCCAGGCGCTCACCGAGACCGGCCGGGGCGCGATGCCGTACCACCAGGGCCGCAACGAGCAGGCGATGGTGCACGCGGCCGTCGGCTACGCCCGGCAGTCGGGCCGGCTCTCCGCGCACGCCGTCACCACCTCCATCGGACCCGGCGCCACCAACCTGGTCACCGGCGCCGCCCTCGCCTCCGTCAACCACCTGCCGGTGCTGCTGCTCCCCGGCGACACGTTCGCGGCCCGCCCGGCCGACCCGGTGCTCCAGCAGCTCGAAGTCCCGTACGCGGGCGACCTGTCCGTCAACGACTGCCTGCGTCCTGTCTCCAAGTACTTCGACCGGATCACCCGCCCCGAGGCGCTGATCCCGGCCGCGCTCGCCGCGATGCGGGTCCTCGCCGATCCGGAGCTGACCGGCGCCGTGACGCTCGCGCTGCCGCAGGACGTACAGGCCGAGGCGTACGACTGGCCGGAGGAGTTCTTCGCCGAGCGGGTCTGGCGGGTGCCCGTACGACGGCCGGACGCCACCGAGTTCGCCGACGCGGTCGCCGCGGTCCGCGCCGCCCGGCGCCCGCTGATCATCGCGGGCGGCGGGGTACGCCACAGCGGCGCCCAGGACGCCCTGCGCGCCCTCGCCGAAGGGACCGGCATCCCGGTGGCCTCCACCCAGGCGGGCAAGGGCGCCCTGCCGTACGACCACCCGGCGGACGTCGGAGGCATCGGCCACACCGGCACCGCCACCGCCGACGGGCTGGCCCGCGCCGCCGACCTGGTCATCGGGGTCGGCACCCGCTACACCGACTTCACCACTGCCTCGGGGACGCTCTTCCAGCACCCGGGCGTCCGGTTCGTCAACATCAACATCGCCGGGTCCGACGCGCACAAGCTGTCCGCGCTGCCGCTCGTCGCCGACGCCCGCGCCGCCATCGAGCGGCTGACCGGCGCGCTCACCGGCCACCGGGTGTCCGAGGCGTACGAGCGCGGCTACCGGGCGGCGAAGGCGGAGTGGGAGGTACGGGTCACCGCCGCCTACACGGGCAGCGAGGACGCCGCGCCCACCCAGACGCAGGTGCTCGGGGCGCTCGACGCGCTGGTGACCGGCGACGACATCGTCATCAACGCGGCGGGCTCGCTCCCCGGGGACCTGCACCAGCTGTGGCGGACCCGCTCCGCCGACCAGTACCACGTCGAGTACGGCTACTCCTGTATGGGCTACGAGATCCCCGCCGCGATCGGTGTCCAGCTGGCGGCTCCAGGACGGCCGGTCTGGGCGCTGGTCGGCGACGGCACCTATCTGATGAACCCCACCGAGATCGTCACCGCGGTCCAGGAGGGCCTCCCGGTCAATGTGGTGGTCCTGCAGAACCACGGGTACGCCTCGATCGGGGGCCTCTCGGAGTCGGTGGGCGCCGAACGCTTCGGCACGGCGTACCGCTACCGGGCCCCGGACGGCACGTACACCGGCGACCCGCTGCCCGTCGACCTGGCGGCCAACGCGGCCAGTCTCGGGCTCGATGTGCTGCGTGCCAAGACCCTGCGTGACCTGCGCGAAGCCCTGGCCGCCGCACGGGCGTCGGACCGTCCCACATGTGTCTACGTGGAGACCGAAACGGCAGACACAGTGTCGGGGCCGCCCCCGCCGCAGGCATGGTGGGATGTTCCTGTGGCCGAGACCGCCACTCGCCCCTCGGCGGTCGGGGCCCGGGAGGAGTACGACCGGCAGGTCGCAGCCCGACGCCGTCATCTCTAAGGCTTTAGGAGCGTTCACCATGAAGACCGTCAACCACTGGATCGGTGGCAGGGCCGTCGACGGCACGTCGGGCAACTGGGGTCAGGTCACCGATCCGGCGACCGGCGCCGTCACCACCCAGGTCGCGCTGGCCTCCGAGGCCGAGGTGGACGCCGCGGTCGCATCGGCGAAGGCCGCGTACACGACGTGGGGGACCTCCTCGCTCTCCGCGCGCACCACGGTCCTCTTCCGCTACCGGGCGCTCCTCGACGCCCACCGTGACGAGATCGCCGCGCTGATCACTGCCGAGCACGGCAAGGTGCACTCCGACGCGCTCGGCGAGGTCGCCCGCGGTCTGGAGATCGTGGAGCTGGCCTGCGGGATCACCACCCAGCTCAAGGGCGAGCTGTCCACCCAGGTCTCCAGCCGGGTCGACGTCTCGTCGATCCGGCAGTCGATCGGTGTCGTCGCCGGCATCACGCCCTTCAACTTCCCTGCCATGGTGCCGATGTGGATGTTCCCGCTGGCCATCGCCTGCGGCAACACCTTCGTACTGAAGCCCAGCGAGAAGGACCCGTCGGCCGCGAACCTGCTGGCCGAGCTGGCCACCGAGGCGGGCCTGCCGGACGGCGTGCTGAACGTGCTGCACGGTGACAGGGTCGCCGTGGAGGGACTGCTGAGCCACCCGGACGTCGCCGCGGTCTCCTTCGTCGGCTCCACCCCGATCGCCCGCCACATCCACGCCACCGCCACCGCGCACGGCAAGCGCGTCCAGGCACTCGGCGGTGCCAAGAACCACATGCTGGTGCTGCCCGACGCCGACCTGGACGCCGCGGCCGACGCCGCCGTCTCCGCCGCGTACGGCTCGGCGGGTGAGCGCTGCATGGCGATCTCCGCGGTCGTCGCCGTCGGCTCCGTCGCCGACGAGCTGGTCGCGAAGATCCGCGAGCGCGCCGAGAAGATCACGATCGGCCCCGGCAACGACCCGTCGTCCGAGATGGGCCCGCTGATCACCAGGGCACACCGCGACAAGGTCGCCTCGTACGTCACGGGCGCGGCCGCGCAGGGCGCCGAAGTCGTCCTGGACGGCACCGGGTTCACCGTCGAGGGCCACGAGGACGGCCACTGGATCGGCCTGTCGCTGCTCGACCGGGTGTCCACCGAGTCGGACGCGTACAAGGACGAGATCTTCGGCCCGGTCCTGTGCGTGCTGCGCGTCGACACGTACGAGGAGGGCGTGGCGCTGATGAACGCCTCGCCGTTCGGCAACGGCACCGCGATCTTCACCCGGGACGGCGGCGCGGCCCGCCGCTTCCAGCTGGAGGTCGAGGCCGGCATGGTCGGCGTCAACGTGCCGATCCCGGTCCCGGTCGGCTACCACTCCTTCGGCGGCTGGAAGGACTCGCTCTTCGGCGACCACCACATCTACGGCAACGACGGGGTGCACTTCTACACCCGCGGCAAGGTCGTCACCACCCGCTGGCCCGACCCGGCGGACGCCCCCGCGGGCGTCGACCTGGGCTTCCCGAGCAACCACTGAGCCGGTCCCGATACCGGTGCCGGTACCGGATACCGGTACCGGAGCCCGTTCACCGCTGACGGCCGTATGGCGCGGTGGTGAACTCTCGGGGAACTCACCCCGGGACGGCTCCCGTACGGCAGTTCGGGGGCGGGACGGATGCCTAGCATGACGGCGTCCGACCGCCCCCGCTTGTATGCCGTACGAACGGAGCCACCCTGTGCCCACCAGCGCTGCCGGTACCGGCCCTGGCTCCGGCTCCGCCCCCGGTCCCGGCTCCGGCTCTGGCTCCGCCTCCGGTCCTGGCTCCGGTCCTGGCCCCATCCGTGGCTCCGGTAAGGGCCCCGCTGTCGGCCGCCGGATATGGAGGGCGGCGGCCGTCGTCGCCACGGCCGTCGCGGTGGCCCTCGGCGCGCTGCTCGCCACCGACGGGTCCGGCGCCCCGGCCGGGCACCCGGCCGCCGCCGTGTCCGACGGGCTGCGCCACACAGCTGTCGAGGTCTCGCCCGGCTCCTGCGGCCGCGGCTGGACCCGCCCGCACCCGGGGACCCAGGTCTTCGACCTGACGAACACCTCCACAGGGCCCGCCGAGGTGGACCTCACCGACCCCCGTACGGGCGCCGTCTACGCGGAGACCGAGGGACTCGCGCCCGGTACGACCCGGCAGATGCGGGTGGTGCTCGGCGGTGGTTCGTACGCCTTCAGCTGTCTGCCCGACGACGCGGAGGCGGTGCACGGCCCCACCGTGCGCATCGCGGGCAGCGTGCGGGGGAGCGGCCCGCACGCGGTGCCGGTGACCGAGCACGACCTGGTCCCGCCGACCCTCGCCTACCAGAAGTGGATCGGCGCCCGCGCCGCCGAACTCGCCCGGAAGACCGCCGTACTGAGGAGGGCCGTCGACCGCGGGGACCTTGCGGCGGCCCGTGCGGCATGGCTGCCGGCGCATCTGGTGTACGAGCGGATGGGCGCGGCGTACGGCACGTTCGGCGACGCCGATACCGCCATCAACGGCACCGGGGCCGGGCTGCCCGGCGGGCCGCACGACCCCGGGTTCCAGGGCTTCCACCGGGTCGAGTACGGGCTGTGGCACGGCGAGTCAGCCGCTGCGCTGCGCGGCCCGGCCGACCGGCTCGACACGGCGGTCCGCGCACTGCGCGACGGCTGGCCGCAGCAGCGCATGGACCCCGCGGATCTGGGGCTGCGCGCCCATGAAGTCCTGGAGAACACCCTCCAGTCCGAACTGACCGGACGCACCGACCGCGGCAGCGGCACCAGCCTGGCCACTGCCCACGCCAACCTCGACGGAACACGTGAACTGCTCTCGGTGCTGCGTCCGTTGCTCACCACGCGCGATCCGGAGCTGCCGCGCCTGGACTCCTGGCTGGACCGCACCCGGCGCACGCTGGACGGATCGCGCCACGACGGCAGGTGGACCCCGGTGGACCGGCTGAAGACCGCCGACCGGGAGCGGCTCGACGCCGACGTCAGCCAGGCGACCGAGCTGCTGTCCCGGGTGGCAGCCCTCTGCGACTTGCGCAGAACAGCATGAGCACATGAGCAATGGCTTGCGGGACAGTGTGCGGGACGAAAGCATGCGGGACTGCGGTACGTGGGACCGCGGTACAGGGGACGGCGGCACATGAACGGCGGAAGGAGCGGCATGAGCGGGAACGGCGCGAACGAGGTGCGCAGGCGCGGGTTCCTGCGCAGTGCGGCGCTGGGGGTGGGATCCGTGGCAGCGGGGGCCGCCCTGGTGGGTGCGGACCGGCCCGCCACGTCCGCCGCCCCGGGCGGTACCACGGACGCACCGGCCGCCGCCTCCCGTACCGACTTCCACGGCGCCCATCAGGCGGGAATCCTCGAAGCTCCGCGGCGGGCCACGGTGTTCGTGGCCTTCGACGTCACCGCCGACGGCCGCCGGGACCTCACCGAGCTGCTGCGTACCCTCACCTCGCGGGCCCGTTTCCTCGCCACCGGAGGCACCCCGCCCCCGCTCGGTATCACCGCACCGCCGAGCGACTCCGGTGTGCTCGGGCCACAGGTCCCCGCCGGCGGGCTGACCGTCACGGCCGGAGTCGGCGCGTCCCTCTTCGACGACCGCTTCGGGCTGCACGCCCGCAAGCCGCTGCGGCTCACCGCCATGCCGTCCTTCCCCGACGACGACCTCGTCCAGGCCGAGTGCCACGGCGACCTCAGTGTGCAGCTCAGCGCGGACAGCCCCGATGTGGTGCTGCACGCCCTGCGCGACATCGCACGGCACACCCGGGGCGCGATGCAGGTGCGCTGGCGGATGGACGGCTTCAGCAGCCCGGCCCGGCCCAGCGGAACACCCCGTAACCTCCTGGGGTTCAAGGACGGTACGGCCAACCCCGACGCCGCGGACGCCTCGGCGATGGAGCGGCTCGTCTGGGTGGGCGCGGGTGCCGAGCCCGGCTGGACGGCCGGAGGCAGCTACCAGGTGGTGCGGCTGATCCGGATGCTGGTGGAGTTCTGGGACCGGGTCTCGCTGACCGAGCAGGAGCGGATGTTCGGCCGCGTCCGCGACACCGGCGCCCCGCTCGACGGGAACCACGAGTCCGACTCCCCGCGGTACGCGCAGGACCCGAAGGGCGATGTGATCCCGCTGGACAGCCATATCCGGATGGCCAACCCGCGGACACCGAGGACCGAGGGGCAGCGGCTGCTGCGGCGCGCGTACAACTACGACCGGGGTATGGACTCCAACGGCAACCTCGACATGGGGCTGCTCTTCTGCTGCTACCAGCAGGATCTGGCCCGGCAGTTCGAGACGGTGCAGAAGAGGCTGGCCGGTGAGCCGCTGGTGGACTACATCAAGCCGTTCGGCGGGGGCTACTTCTTCGCCCTGCCGGGTGTCCGCGACCGTACGGACTGGCTGGGCCGGGCCCTGCTCGCCTAGGACCTGTCCGGGGCCTGTCCGGCGACCTGTCCCAGGAATTCCCGCACCAAGGAACGGTCAAGTCTTCCCCCGGACTTCGTGACTGGCTGTTCACCCCGGCGACACGGACGCGCAGCCGCCCGGTCGTGGCGGGCGCGCAGCATCCTCCGCGTAAGCACGATCACGGCAGCCCACAGCGGAGGCACGGAGAGCATGGTCAGCACAGGGAGAACGGCGGGGCCCGGACGGCGGGCGATACGGTGGGGCGCCATCGCCGGAGCCGCGGCGCTCACCGTCCTCGGGGGCCCGGCCCCCGCGTTCGCGGACGCGCACGGACCGGGCCACGGGCACCAGGGCGGCAGCCACGGGACGACGGCCACCCCGGTCGAGCACCTGGTGGTGATCTTCCAGGAGAACGTCTCGTTCGACCACTACTTCGGTACGTACCCGAAGGCGGCCAACACCGACGGCACCACGTTCAGGGCGGACCCGCGCACCCCGAAGAACATCAACACCCTGAGCAACGCCGGGCTGCTGAAGAAGAACCCGAACCAGTACACGCCCCGCCGGCTCTCCGCCTCGCAGGCGCTGACCTGCGACCAGAACCACAACTACGGGCCCGAGCAGTACGCGGCCAACGGCGGCAGAGCCGACCAGTACGTCCAGAACACCGACTCCGGAAAGTGCTCGGGCAACCTCTTCGGCGAGCCCGGCCTGGTCATGGACTACTACGACGGCAACACGGTCACCGGACTGTGGAACTACGCCCAGCACTACTCCCTGGGCGACAACGCGTACAGCTCCAACTACGGTCCCTCCACGCCCGGTGCGCTCAATCTGATCTCCGGCCAGACGCACGGCGTGACCTCCGTCGACCCGGCGTCCGGCACCGAGCACCCGAAGCAGACGGCGAAGCCCGACGCGTACACGGTCGTCTCACCGGACGCCAAGGGCGTCGGCACGGTCACCAACGACCCCGACCCGGCGTACGACGACTGCTCGAACAGCGATCACACCAGCAAGAACGCGCTCGCCGTGATGCACGGCAGCAACATCGGTGACCTGCTGAACAAGAAGGACGTCAGCTGGGGCTGGTTCCAGGGCGGCTTCCGGCCCAGCACCGCCTGGGACGGCAAGCAGGGCGACTACGCGAAGTGCTCGGGAAGCACCCACACCAATGTGGGCGGCGCCGCGTCCGTCGACTACAGCCCGCACCACTCGCCCTTCCAGTACTACCGGTCCACGTCCAACCCGCACCACCTGGCCCCGAAGAACGTCAGCGAGATCGGCCACAGCGGGCGCGCGAACCACAACTACGACCTGACCGATTTCGACGCCGCGCTGAAGGCGGACCGGCTGCCCGCGGTCAGCTTCCTCAAGGCGTCGGAGTTCCAGGACGGCCACGCCGGATACTCGGACCCGACCGACGAACAGCACTTCCTCGTCGACCGGATCAACAAGCTCCAGAAGTCCCCGGAGTGGAAGGACACCGCCGTCGTCGTCGCCTACGACGACTCGGACGGCTGGTACGACCACGCGTACGCGAAGCCGCGGAACGGCTCGAAGGACACCACGACCGGCTCCAACGGGAAGGCCACCGACAGCCCCGCCTGCCAGGCGGGCCCCCGCGCGGCGGGCGGCTACGCCGACCGCTGCGGCCCCGGCACCAGGCAGCCGCTGCTTGTCATCTCCCCGTACAGCAAGGTCAATTCGGTCGACCACACCCGCACCGAACAGGCTTCGGTCACCCGCTTCATCGAGGACAACTGGCACACGGGCCGCATCGGGGACGCCTCCTTCGACGCCCGCGCGGGCTCCCTGACGTCGGCCTTCGACTTCAGGCACCCGAACAACAAGCAGGTACTGCTCAACACGGACGGATCGGTGCAATCGGTCCGGCGCATCCCGGCCCAGGGGTCACGTCCGCACGCGCCGGCGGCCACCCGGACAACAGGACCGGCCACCCGCTCCGACCTCACCTCACGGGACCTCGCGGCGAGCACGACGTCGTCGGCCGCCGTATCGACCGGCATCGGAGCCGCACTGGTACTGGCGGCGGGAGGCACCGCGCTCGTACTGCGCCGCCGCAGGAACCGTACGGACGGCTGAGCGCGCCCGACAGCGCCGCGCCCCCGGAGGAGCCCGGCCCGGGGAAAACGGCGGGTGACGGGCGGGGGCCTCCGGGTACCGGCGGGGGTGCAACCGGCCGCCCCCGCCCGTTCGTGGCGCCCCGCTACTCCCGCCGCGGTACGGCGACCGGCCCGGGTACTGCGGCAGTACGCCGGGTACTTCCACCCGGTGGCCCGTCGCGTTGTCCGAGGGGCCGCCTAGGGTTCAGGCATGAAGCTACGCAAACCCCGTGGCCGGGTGCTCGTCTGCGTGGCCGCCGTGCTTGCCGTCCTCCTCGGGGCCGGTACGTGGACGGCTGTCGCGTCCGACGGGCCCGCGCCCGTGCACCGCTCGGACCGGCTGATGGCGGTGGACGGGGTGCGTATCGACACGTCGTACTTCACGGCCGGCGGCTCGGGGCGGCGCCCCGCCGTGCTCATCGGGCACGGCTTCGGTGGCAGCAAGGACGATGTGAAGTCCCAGGCCGAGCAGTTGGCGCGGCACGGGTACGCGGTGCTGACCTGGTCGGCGCGCGGCTTCGGGAAGTCGACCGGCGCCATCGGGCTCAACGACCCGTCGCGCGAGGTCAAGGACGTGTCGCGGCTCATCGACTGGCTGGCGGCCCGCCCCGAGGTCCAGCTGGACAAGCCCGGCGACCCGCGCGTCGGCGTCACCGGTGCCTCGTACGGTGGTGCGATCTCGCTGCTCGCCGCCGGGTACGACCACCGGGTCGACGCCATCGCACCGCAGATCACCTACTGGAACCTGGCCGACGCGCTCTTCCCCGACGGGGTGTTCAAGAAGCTCTGGGCCGGGATCTTCATCAACTCCGGCGGCGGCTGCGCCCGCTTCGAGAAGCAGCTCTGCTCGATGTACGACCGGGTCGCCGAGAGCGGCAAGCCGGACGCCGCCGCCCGCAAGGAGCTGGAGGCGCGGAGCCCGTCGGCGGTCGGCAGCAGGATCAAGGTGCCCTCGCTGCTCGTCCAGGGCCAGACCGACTCCCTCTTCCCGCTCAGCCAGGCCGACGCGGCGGCGAAGCAGATCAAGGCCAACGGCGCGCCCGTCTCGGTCGACTGGATCGCCGGCGGGCATGACGGCGGCGACGAGGAGGGCGGCCGGATCAACGGGCGGATCGCCTCCTGGTTCGACCGCTACCTCAAGGGCGACAAGGCCGCCGACACCGGCCCGGCCTTCCGCGTGACCCGCACCGGCGGGGTCGATTCGACCGATGGCGCCGCCCAGTTGCGGGGCGCGAGCAGCGACCGCTACCCGGGCCTGGAGAGCGGCGGGCACCCGCTCGCGCTCACCGGCCGGGAGCAGACCGTGGAGAACCCGGCGGGCGGCGCCCCGCCGTCGATCTCCGCCGTGCCGGGTGTCGCCGCGCTCTCCCAGCTCTCCGGCCTCGGGGTGGGGCTCTCCATGGACCTGCCCGGCCAGTACGCGCACTTCGACTCCGCCCCGCTGACCACCGCCCGCACCATCACCGGCGCCCCGAAGGCCAGAGTCAGAGTCAGGTCGTCATCGCCGGACGCGGTGCTCTTCGCCAAGGTGTACGACGTGCCGCCGGGCGGCAAGCAGCAGGTGCTGCCCCACCAGCTCGTCACCCCGGTCCGGATCACGGGCACGAAGGCGGGCCGGACGGTCGAGCTGACCCTGCCGGCCATCGACCACAAGGTCGAGGCGGGGCACCGGCTGCGGTTGGTCCTCGCGTCGACCGACCTCGGCTACGCGTCCCCGGCGGCGCCCGCCACGTACTCCGTATCGGCGGCCGGGCCGCTGACCGTCCCCACGGTGCCCGCCCTGCGCACGGCGAGCGCCGGATTCCCCTGGTGGGTGTGGGGACTTCCCGCGCTGGGCGCGCTGATCGCGGCCGTGCTGCTCGTCCCCCGGCGCAGGTCCGCCGCCGCACCCGACCCGGCACTGGCCGAGCTGCCGCTGCGGATCACCGGGCTGACCAAGAAGTACGCCAGGTCCGCCGACCGGTACGCGGTCCGCGACCTGTCCTTCGAGGTCGGCAAGGGCCAGGTGCTCGGACTGCTCGGGCCCAACGGCGCGGGCAAGACCACCACCCTGCGCATGCTGATGGGGCTCATCACACCGGACGGCGGCGAGATCCGGGTGTTCGGCCACCCGATCCGGCCCGGTGCGCCGGTCCTCTCGCGGGTCGGCGCGTTCGTCGAGGGCGCCGGGTTCCTGCCACACCTCTCCGGCCGGGCCAACCTGGAGCTGTACTGGCAGGCCACCGGCCGCCCCACCGAGGACTCGCACGTCGCCGAAGCGCTGGAGATCGCCGGGCTCGGCGACGCGCTGGACCGCGCGGTCCGTACGTACTCGCAGGGCATGCGGCAGCGGCTCGCCATCGCCCAGGCCATGCTCGGCCTGCCCGACCTGCTGATCCTGGACGAGCCGACCAACGGCCTCGACCCGCCGCAGATCCGCGAGATGCGGGACGTGATGATCCGGTACGCGGCCGACGGCCGGACCGTGATCGTCTCCAGCCATCTGCTGGCGGAGGTCGAGCAGTCCTGCACCCATCTCGTCGTCATGGACCACGGGCAGCTCATACAGGCCGGGCCCGTCGCCGAGATCACCGGCAGCGGGGACACCCTCCTCGTCACCTCGGCCGAGGAGATCACCGAGGCCCTGGCCGGGAAGGTGGCCGCGCTGCCCGGCATCGGCTCCGCCGTACGCACCGGTGACGGACTGCTCGTACGGCTCGACGGCGCCACCCCGGCCGCGCTCATCTCCGAACTGCTGCGCCTGGACGTGCCGTTGACCGGTGTGGGAGCGCACCGCCGCCTGGAGGACGCGTTCCTCACCCTGATCGGAGGCCAGCCCGCATGAGCACGACCACGCTTCCGGACCCCGCCCACGGCCCCGCCCACCGGGACCCCACGACAGCCACCGCACCCGGATACCGCGCACGGCACACGCTGCCGCTGCTGGTCGAGGCGAAACGGCAGTTCAAGCGCCGCCGCACGCTGGCGATGGGCGCGGTGCTCGTCGCCCTGCCGTTCATCCTGGTCGCGGCGTTCGCCGTCGGCGGCACCCCCAGCGGCAGCGGCCGGAACGGACCGACGCTGCTCGACACCGCGACGGCCTCAGGGGCGAACTTCTCGGCGACCTGCCTGTTCGTGTCGGCCGGCTTCCTGCTGGTGGTGCCGGTCGCGCTGTTCTGCGGCGACACCGTGGCGTCGGAGGCCGGCTGGTCATCGCTGCGCTATCTGCTCGCCGCGCCCGTGCCGCGCGCCCGGCTGCTGCGGAGCAAGCTCACGGTGGCGCTGGTCTTCAGCCTCGCGGCGATGGTCGTGCTGCCGGTGGTGGCGCTCGCGGTGGGCACTGTCGCGTACGGCTGGGGACCCCTGGAGCTGCCCACCGGTGGCTCGCTCGCCGCGGGGGAAGCGGTGCTGCGGCTCGTGCTCGTGGTGGCCTTCATCTTCGTGTCCCAACTGGTCACGGCTGCGCTGGCGTTCTGGCTCTCCACCAGGACGGACGCACCGCTGGGCGCGGTCGGCGGCGCGGTCGGTCTGACGATCGTCGGGAACGTCCTGGACGCGGTGACCGCCCTCGGCTCCTGGCGTGACTTCCTGCCCGCGCACTGGCAGTTCGCCTGGGCCGACGCACTCCAGCCGCAGCTCGAATGGGGCGGCATGGTCAAGGGCGCGGCCGTCTCGGTGGCGTACGCGCTGGTGCTCTTCGCGCTGGCCTTCCGGGGGTTCGCCCGCAAGGACATCGTGTCCTGACGCGTCGTGACGCGGCAGGACACAGGGGACACAGCGGAGCACGGCGCTTGTGCGAAGCACCGGAAGGGGTGTGCGCGCCGGGTGCCGACTTGGTGGGTTCTCCCTATGGGACCGGGGGCCGGGACCCCCTAGCGTCGGGGCCAGGAAACGCCGGGTGTGCCGCCGAGGTGTGCTGGGCCACGGATCCTGCCCGGCTCTGCGGAATGAGAGTGCGTGACAAGCACAGCGGACAAGCTCCGGCGGGCCGTGCGCGACGGCGGAGTGCCGCCGGTACTGGCTGCCGCCTTCCTCTGGGGCACGGTCGGCCCTGCCGAGATCCTGGCGGACAGCGGTGCGTCCCCCGTGGCGATCGGCGCGTGCCGGATGCTCGTCGGGGGGTTCGTCCTCGGGCTGTTCACCGCGCGGCCGGCCGGGATCCGGACCCTGTGGCAGCGGACGGCCCGGTGGTGGATGCTGGCGAGCATCCTGGTCACCGCGGCCTTCCAGGCGTGCTTCCTGGAGGCGGTGGACCGCAGCGGCGCCGCCCTCGCGACCGCCGTCACCTTCGGCACGGTCCCGGTCGTCACCGGGATGTGCGGGCGGATCCTGAACGGCGAACGGCTGAGCGGCCGGTGGGCCTGCGGCACCGTCTGCGCGATCAGCGGCATCGTGCTGCTGCTCGTGCCTGCCGGTGGCGGCCGGGCCGACAGCGGGGGCGTACTGCTCGGTCTGGTCGCCGGAGCCAGCTTCGGCGTCTACATCTCGGCGACCAAACGGCTCGGTGACCGGGGCGCCGACACCACGGCAGCCGCCCCGGCGAGTGTGCTGTGCGCGGGCATCCTGGTCTCGCCCTGGGTCTTCGCCCACCCGGACGGGCTCGCCCAACCACGTGCCCTGGTCCTGGTCGGCTGGCTGGGCCTGGCCACGACCGCGCTGGGCTATCTGCTGTTCACACGGGGCGTGGTCCGCATCAGCGGCGCCACGGCCGGCACTCTCAGCCTGGCCGAACCGCTGGTCGCCACGGTGCTGGGGATCGCGCTGCTCGGGGAGCGGCTGAGCCCGCCGGGGGTGGCGGGCGCGGTGCTCCTGCTGGGCGGCCTTGTCCTGGTCTCCGCCCCGGTCGGCCGCCGCAGCCGTCCGGACGTCGGGCGTCGCAGCCGTCCGGCCAGGGTGCTGGACGCGGCGGCCGCG
>NZ_JAAGLN010000092.1 GCF_010548145.1 Streptomyces sp. SID10853 | reverse complement strand
GGAGGCTCCCCGGCGCCGAGGCCGGAAGACGGGACAGCCGGGCCTGAGGAGCCGGAGGCCGGCGCATCCGCGGTCAGCGCGCCGGAGCCGGAACCCACCGCGTCCGCGGTCAGCGCGCCGGAGCCGGAACCCGCCGCGTCGGCGGTCGGCGCGGAGGAGCGGGAGGTCAGCGCGTCGGCGGATATGTCGATCAGCGCATGGTCGGCGAACCCGGCCAGTGCGAAGTCCAGATACGACGTCGCCGCCTCCATCGGGTCCTCGCACTCCGCGGCCGCCCGCGAGGCGCGGTGCAGCTGATTGCCGCGGAAGCGCAGCTGGTTCGCCTCCTGCTCGGCCTCCCGGGCCGCGGTGATGTCACGGAAGAGCCAGCCGACCCCGAGCGGAACGGGCTCCTCCGCGAGCGGCGAGGCCAGCCGCACGAACCCACTGCGCCAGCAGCGCCGTCGCTCGCCCTCAGCGGTCCGCAGCGTCACCCACATCTCGGCGGGCGCGGGAAGCGCCCCTTCGGCCAGCACGTGCTGGAGCGCGCCCTCCAGCTCCTCGGCGCCCTGCACGATCAGGTCGCCCAGCGGGCGCCCGAGCAGCGTGCTGCGCCCCGTCGAGAGGGCCCGCGCGGCATGGGAGTTCACGACGGTCGGCCGCAGGTCGACATCGACCAGGACGACTCCCCAGGGCGCGTCGTCGAACATGGCCTCGCTGAGGGCGATCGCCCGTTCCAGATCGATCTGCGCGTGAACCTCGCTGAACGCGCAGTACACCCCGGCCGGTGTGCCGTCAGGCCCGTGCACCCCGGAGGACTGGGTCCGTACGAGCACCCGCCCGCCGTCCTTGCGCAGCAGCGCGAACTCGTGCACCTGGCGCCCCGGGCCGTGCATCGCCGCCATCAGCCGGCCCTGTACGTCGTCGGCGTCGGACGACCGCACCGCCCACCCCGCGAAACCGGCCCGGCCGACGGCTTCGTCGGCCGGCCAGCCGAGGATGCGTTCGGCCTCACGGTTCCAGTGCGTGACCACACCGTCCGCGTCGAACGCGCAGAGCGCGGCGTCCATCCCGTCCAGCAGCGCGGCCAGCAGATCGGAGCCAGGACCACCCGGATCGCCGGAATCACCGGCGCCGTCACAAGCACCGGCCGGAACACCGGGCCCAGGAGTCCCACCTGCCCCCGACTCCCCACCGGGCTCGGGCTCATCGGGCCCCAGCGCACTGGCTGCCTCGATCCGGGAACCACTCATCCGGCACCCCCAACAGAACGCGTCCGCCGCATGTACTGCATGTACCGCACGTCGGATCATTCAACGCGAACGTGATGCGGCCCACACTCCGTTCGCTGAAAAATTTGCGCTCCGAATAAATCGGTTGAGGCCCTGCGGCGCCGTGCCTAACCTTGGACGCACGCTAGAAGGGAGGTGTTCCGGAAGTGATTTCTTCTCGGACTTGCGAGGTGGCTGCGGGCTGACGGCCCGTCGTCGCACTCTGTGCAGTGCCGGCAGACCGCCGGCCGAAATCCCAAGCAGTCACCGACCCGCGGGCTCGCCGGTAAGTCCGGCCGGCTCCTCCGCAAGGAGGGACCAGAGCCCGCGGGTTTCTGCGTTCGACCAGCAGGTTTCCGCGTTCGTCCAGCGGGTTTCTGCCCCTTCTCAGCGGGTTTCCTCGTTCGTCCAGCGGTTTCCGCGTTCTTCTCAGCGGGTTCCGCGTTCGCCTCCGGTGGTCGCCCGCCGCACGCCCCTTTCCCACCCGCACCGCGCTCGCACCCCCGCACCCCACCCGCACCTCACGGGCAGAGCCGTTCCACGCGCCACCCCGGTTCGGTCTCCCCGTTCCCGGCGCGCACATAGCGCAGCCGGTCGTGCAGCCGGTTCTCGTGGCCCTGCCAGAATTCCGCTGTGCCCGGGGTCACCCGGTAGCCGCCCCAGTTCTCCGGTACCGGTACCTCGGTGCCCTCCGGATAACGGGCCGCCAATTCCTCGTAACGGCTCGTCAGTTCCTCCCGCGAGGCGATCACCGACGACTGGGCGCTCGCCCACGCGCCGAGTTGCGAGCCGTGCGGGCGGGTGCGGAAGTACGCCTCGGTCTCCTCGCGGGTGATACGGGCGGCCGTGCCCGTGACCATGATCTGGCGGGCGATCCGATGCCAGGGGAAGAGCAGCGAGACCTGGGGGTTCGCGGCCAGTTCACGGCCCTTGCGGGAGTCGTAGTTGGTGTAGAAGACGAAGCCGTCCGCGTCGAAGTGCTTGAGCAGCACCGTCCGGGCGGAGGGGCTGCCCTGCGGGGTCGCGGTCGAGACGATCATCGCGTTCGGTTCGTGCAGGCCGCCCGCGACGGCGTCGGCGAACCACCGGGTGAACTGGTCCATCGGCGCGGCCGCGAGGTCCGCCTCCGCGAGTACGGCGGAACGGTACTGCTCGCGCATCACCGCGGGGTTCAGAACAGAGGTCGGACCGGGAGGCGGACCGGAGGACCGGCCAGGGGCCTGACCGGGAGGCAGACCAGGGTTCGGGGCGCGCTTCGGATCGCGCTTCGGATCGCGCTTCGGATCGCGCTTCGGATCAGAGTTCGGCACGGGGCCATCCTGCCGCAAAGGGGATGTGTGCCGGATGTCACGCTTCCCCGCACCGGCGGGAGCCGTCAGACTCGTGCCTCCGCACGCGGACATGACAGCCGACGTGCGCACCGACCAGGAAGACGAACCCGAACCGCCGAACCCGACCGACGAAAACGCATCACGAGGAGCCGCCCGATGTCCGACGCCGCAGCCGCTTTCGTACCCGGACTCGAAGGAGTCGTCGCATTCGAGACCGAGATCGCCGAACCGGACAAGGAGGGCGGCGCCCTGCGGTACCGCGGCGTCGACATCGAGGATCTGGTCGGTCAGGTCTCCTTCGGGAATGTCTGGGGCCTGCTGGTCGACGGCGCGTTCAACCCCGGGCTGCCGCCCGCCGAGCCGTTCCCGATCCCGGTGCACTCCGGTGACATCCGGGTCGATGTGCAGTCCGCGCTGGCGATGCTCGCGCCGGTCTGGGGCCTGAAACCGCTGCTCGACATCGACGAGCGCACCGCACGCGACGACCTGGCGCGTGCGGCGGTGATGGCTCTCTCGTACGTCGCCCAGTCGGCGCGTGGCCAGGGCAGTCCGATGGTTCCGCAGAGCGAGATCGACAAGGCGGAGTCGGTGGTCGAGCGCTTCATGATCCGGTGGCGCGGTGAGCCGGATCCGAAGCACGTCAAGGCGGTTGACGCCTACTGGACGTCGGCGGCCGAACACGGCATGAACGCCTCCACGTTCACCGCCCGGGTCATCGCATCGACCGGTGCGGATGTCGCCGCGGCGCTGTCGGGCGCGGTCGGTGCGATGTCCGGGCCGCTGCACGGCGGCGCGCCGTCCCGGGTCCTCGGAATGATCGAGGAGATCGAGCGGACGGGCGACGCGAGCGCGTACGTGAAGCGGGCGCTCGACCAGGGCGAGCGGCTGATGGGCTTCGGCCACCGCGTCTACCGCGCGGAGGACCCGCGGGCCCGGGTGCTGCGGCGTACGGCCAGGGAGCTGGCCGCCCCGCGCTTCGAGGTGGCCGAAGCCCTGGAGAAGGCGGCCCTGGAGGAGCTGCACGCCAGGCGCCCCGACCGGGTGCTGGCCACGAACGTGGAGTTCTGGGCGGCGATCGTGCTGGACTTCGCGGAGGTTCCCGCCCATATGTTCACGTCGATGTTCACGTGTGCCCGTACGGCGGGCTGGAGCGCGCACATCCTGGAACAGAAGCGGACGGGACGGCTGGTGCGGCCGTCGGCGACCTACGTCGGTCCTGGGACGCGTAACCCCCGCGACATCGAGGGGTACGACAGCATCACGGGCTGACGCGGCTGCGTCACGGGTGTTGATGCGGCAGCGTCACCGGCCGATACGCACCGGCTGATGCGTCACCGGCTGAGCGGCTGGGCTGCGGGGGCGCCCTCCCGCTCGGGGTGGACCCGCTCGTCGAGCCACTCGTGGATGCGGGCGACGGCGTACCGCTGGGCGCCGGCGTGGCAGTGTGCGTCGGCGCCCTCGGCTTCGGTGAACGTCATCAGGGCCTTGTCCTCGGCGGTCAGGTGCGCGTAGACCTGCTCGGGCTGTCCGGCGAAGAAGAGGTCGTTCTCGGCTTCGCAGACCAGCACCGGGCAGGTGATGGCCTCGGCGATGCCGTCGCGCAGGTGGTAGTCGAGGGTGTGGGCGAGGAAGCCGCGTGGAGTGTCGCCGCCCATGACGTACTGACCGTGGGCGAGGGCCCACCGTACGGTGTCGCTGGCCTCGGCGGCCTGCTCCAGGGCGGCGTCGATGTCCGGGGCGGAGTCCGCCCGGAGCCTGGCGCCGACGGTGGCCGCGTCCGCCTCGACCTCGCCGCTGTCACCTTCACCCGAGCTTTCGCTGTCGCCTTCCCCTTCGCCGTCGCCTTCGCTCTCGCCGAACGGTGAGGTGATCGCGGCGCCGAAGTCGTAGATGCCGTCGACCGCGATCACGGCGGCGAGGCGGGGCTCGAACGCGGCCGCGCGCAGGCACAGTTGCCCGCCGAGGCTCACTCCGAGCAGGGCGATGCGCTGCGGGTCGACGTCCGCGACGGTCAGCGCCCAGTCGATGGCCGCGCCCACGACCGTCTCCCAGTCGGGCCGGAACAGCAGGCCGTGGCGGTGGCGGGTGCCGGGCTGCCCCGGGCCGTCGAAGGTCAGTACGTGGTAGCCGCGCTCCTGGGCGGCGAGCGCGCCCTGGACGTGCAGTTCTTCGGCGCTGCCGTCGAAGCCGCTGTGCATCAGCAGGAGCGGGCGGCGGCCGGGCAGCGGGCTGGGGTAGAAGTAGCCGGGCAGTTCGGCCTGTTCGAACGGGATCCGCACCGGGCGCAGTACGTGGGGGCCGGCCAGGGCGGCGTACTGGCCGAACGCCCCTGTCGCACGGTCATAATTGTCGAGGATGCGCGGGTCGTGCGGATCGCCGTGCAGGAAGAACTCGGCGTTCCGGTAGTAGTTCCACGCCCGCAGGTAGCTGTCGCGGGCGCTGATCCGGTGGCCGCCCGCCAGGGCCCGCTCGGCATCGTGGAAGAGCCGGTCGGCGGTGGCCCGCCAGGCGTCGTGCCAGCTGTCGGGGTCGCCGGGGGTGATCTGTTCGGCGGTGGCGAGCACCTCGCCGAAGTCGGCGCCGCCGTAGGCGATGTGGCTCATCGAACGGACTGTCTCGAACCAGTAGGTGGGGTGGTCGGGGAACATCAGCTGCTTCATGGAGAGCTCCTCGCTGCTCGTTGCTCGCTGCTTGAGCGGGTCGACGCGCTGACGCCCGACGCGCCGTCGCGTCAACTCATCAGCGGATCGACGCATCGGCGTACCTACGCGTCAGCACCCTTTAATGCGTGTCCACTCGCTATAGCGACCATAGGAGCCCCCACCCCTTAACGCAAGTGCTCACGCATTTGCTGCGGTACGGTGGTGTCATGGCTCAGAACCCAGCCCCCCGCAAACGCCCAGGCGGGCGCACGGCCCGCGTCGGACAGGCCGTGCACGAGGCCGTCCGCGACCTGATCGCCGAGCGCGGCAGGGACGGCTTCACCGGCCGCGATGTGGCCGAGCGCGCAGGGGTGCACGAAGCGACGCTCTACCGGCGGTGGGGAACCCTCGACAATCTGGTGCTCGATGTCGCCGCCTCCGTCGCGCAGCTGAACGAGAAGTCCCCGATCCCTGACACCGGTTCACTCCGGGGGGACCTGCTGGCCTGGGCGGGCGCCATCGTGGACGACGTCTCCCGGCCGGAGGGGCTCGCTCTGCTGCGTACGGTCCTCGCGGTGCGCACCGACAGCTCCGCGGGGCAGGGCCGGGGCCGGGGCGACGGCCAGAACGACGGCCGCGGCGACGGCGGGGACGGCCAGGACCGCCAGCTCACCGACTTCCTCTCGGCCCGCGCCGTGGTGGTGCAGCAGGCGCTCGACCGCGCCGCCGACCGTGGAGAGGCCGTCCCCGAACTGACCACCGTGTTCGACCACTTCCTCGCGCCCCTGTACCTCCGGGCGATCTTCGGCTACTGCGATCCGGCCCACGACCTCGACGGCCTCGTGGACCTCACACTCGGCGTCGCCCGGTAGGGGCGCGGGGGTGCCCGACAGCGGCCAACCTGCTACCGCTCAGGCCACGCGCCGACGGCGCCGACGGCGGCGACGGTGGCGACGGGGGCGACGGGAATTCCCTCACCCACGGTGAACAGCAGCCGTGGGTGGCGGCGGCTCAAGCCCGTCGTGCTGGTCACGCTGGTCGCGCCACTCCCGGCAGGCCGCGAGGCGCGCCATGACCCATGGGTCATGTGAGAGAGCCGGTGGCAGCAGGGTCGCTTCGTCGATCACAGCACCGGCCAGCTGCCGGGCGGTCAGGGACTCGGTGTCCCTGAGGTCCGCCCCGCTGAGGTCGGCGCCGAGCAGCCGCGTATCGGAGAGGTGCGCGCCCCGCAGATCGGCCCGTACGAGACCCGCGCCATCGAGGCGGGCCCATGCGAGCCACGCCTTGCGCAGGTCGGCGCCGTTGACGATCGCGTCGCTCAGATCGATGCCCCGCAGATCGGCACGGCTCAGATTCGCCCAGGTCAAGAACGCCCGGGAAAGCCGCGGTGGTTCATCGAACTCGAAGGTACGGAGGAGCAGCCCGGCCAGTTCGGTGGAGCGGAGATCTATCCGGCGGGCCTCCTCCCGGTCCGGTCGCCTGGCCAGTACCTCCACCGCCGCCCTGATGTCGGCGGGCGGTTCGGTCCCCCAAGCCGGAACAGGGCGTTGCTGCCCACGAGCGTCCGGGCCGACGGGTTCCGGGCGGGGAGCCGTCCGGGCGTTCTCGCGGACGAAGACCGAGAGAACGCCGAGCACCGTGGCGTGGTCCTGGGGTGACTCGGCCATCACGTGCTCCAGTCCGTACACGCCTCCCAGCCGTTCTTCGAGCTTGTCGGAGGCCAGCTGCCCGATGGCGACGCTGAACCGGTCGGTCACCTGCCCGCGCCGGGAGAGACGGTAGCCCCGGGCGGTGTATCCCAGCCCGAGCAGCACCGACGCTCCTCCGACCGCGGCCAGCACCGTCTGGCGGACCGCGTTCATCGCGTCTGCCTGTTCCTTGCCGTGGAGGCCCCGGACCGTACCGCCCGCGAGCAGGGACGAGACCGGCCCCAACAGCAGAACGATGGCCCCGAGGACAGCAACCGCCCCTCCCACCAGCCCGACAGCAACCCTGTGCCGACGGAGCAGACCGGCCGGACCCCGCCGCACGCGCCGCACGCGCCCCACCTGCTGATGTCCCATAGGGCGCTATCTCACCGCACCGGGGCGGGGAATGGCCAGGACCTGTCCGGCCGGTCTCCCCTGGCCCGGCGAAGACCGGCCGGAGGAGTCTTTCGTCTTCCAGGACGAGCCGGTCGACGATGTACGCCTCCACGGTCCCCGGAGCATGCTGAGTCCATGACCTTCAGCACCGCATTCACCGAACTGCTCCCCGTACGGCACCCGGTCGTCTGCGCGCCCATGGGCGGGATCGCCGGCGGAGCCCTGGCTGCGGCCGTCTCGAACGCCGGTGGGCTCGGCATGGTCGGCGGAGGGCGGGGTGAACCCGACTGGCTGGGCCGGGAGTTGTCGCTCGTCACCGAGTCAACGGACGAACCGTGGGGGGTCGGTTTCCTGACCTGGGCCATCGGCCCGCAGGCCGTCGACCAGGCACTGGCCCACGCTCCGCGGGCGGTCCTGCTCTCCTACGGCGACCCCGGGCCGTACGCCGCACGCGTCCGCGACGCGGGGAGTCTGCTGATCGTGCAGGCCACCGACATGGACGAGGCCCGGCGCGCCCTGGACGTGGGTGCCGATGTCATCGTCGCCCAGGGGACCGAAGGCGGCGGACACGGCGGCCGGCGGGCCACACTGCCGTTCGTCCCCGCGGTGGTCGATCTCGTCGGCCCCGTCCCGGTGCTGGCCGCGGGCGGGATCGCGGACGGGCGCGGGCTCGCCGCGGCCCTGGTGCTCGGCGCGGCGGGCGCACTCGTCGGCACCCGGTTCCAGGCCAGTCACGAAGCGCTGATCGCCCCCGGCGTCGGCGAGGCACTCGTCAAGGCCCGCGGCGAGGACACCGAGCGCAACCGCGTCCTCGACATCGCCCGCGAGGCCGGATGGCCCGACCAGTACACCGCCAGGACCCTGCGCAACCGCACGCTGGAAGAGTGGCGCGACCGCGAGGACGAACTGCGCGCCGCCCCGGAGACCCGGCGCCCCTACCGCGAGGCGGCCGCCCGCGGCGATCTCGATGTCGCTCCTGTGTGGGCCGGAGAGGGCGTCGACCTCATCCCGGATCTACGGCCTGCGGCCGAGATCGTGGCAGCGCTGCTCGCTGACGCGGAGGCTGCGGTCGGGCGGGCGAGCGAGCGTCGGCAGCTGTAGGAGCGGCGGTCCGGCTGCCGGCCTCGTGACCCCGCTGAGTCCTACCCGGCCGGAACCCGTGGTGCCCGCTCCACCAGTCCTCCCCCAGGCGGTCCCGAAAGCGGGCGCAGCGAGTCAGCGCTCGGGTTTGGGGGACCGCTGCATCAGCATGGCCATGGCCTCGTCGAGGGTGACCCCCTCGTTCAACAGGGCGGAGATCACTTCCGTGATCGGCATCTCGACGCCGTGCGCGTGGGCCAGAGCGAGGATCGCTCCGGCGGATTTGACGCCCTCGGTGGTCTGCCGGGTGACGGCCGTCGCCTCCTCGACGCTCAGTCCCCGGCCGAGGTGGTTGCCGAAAGTACGGTTGCGCGACAGCGGGGAGGTGCACGTGGCCACCAGGTCACCGAGGCCGGCCAGACCGGCGAGAGTGGCCGGGTGGGCGCCCATGGCCACAGCCAGCCGGGTGGTCTCCGCCAGCCCGCGCGTGATGAGAACAGCGGCGGCGTTGTCCCCCAGGCCCATGCCTGAGGCGATACCGACTGCGAGGGCGATGACGTTCTTCACCGCGCCGCCCAGCTCGCAGCCGGTCACGTCGGTGCTGGTGTAGGGCCGGAAGTACGGCGTGTGGCAAGCCTGCTGGAAGCGGCGGGCTGCGTCCTCGTCGCGGCAGGCGACGGTGGCGGCGGCTGGCCGGCCATCCATGATCTCGCGAGCCAGGTTGGGCCCGGACAGCACCGCGACCCGGTCCTCGCTCACTCCGGTCACCTCGGTGATGATCCGGCTGGCCCGTTCTCCACTGCCCAGTTCGATGCCCTTCATCAGCGACACGATCACGGTGTCGGGCCCGATGTACGGGGTCCACTCCGTGAGGTTGAGCCGCAGGGACTGCGCGGGAATGGACAGCACGAGGTAGTCCGCGCGGTTCAGGGCCGCCGCCGGGTCGGTCGTGGCCGTCAGAGCGGTGGGCAGCTCGACATCGGGAAAGTAACCGGGGTTGTGGTGCATGGTGTTGATCGCGTCTGCGATCTCGGCGCGGCGGGCATGCACGATGACGCTCGTACCGGCATCAGCCAGGATCTTGGCGACGGCGGTTCCCCAGGAGCCGGCCGAGAACACCGCCGCACGGGCACTACGGCGGTGGCTCACTGCAGGGGCCCTTCGTCGGGGTGGTGGCCGGGGCCGGTGCATCGTATCGCCGTACCGGCCCCGGCGATCTGCGGAACACCGGCAAAGCACACTGGTCGAGATCGGTGAGTTCGCGCCGGCGCTTCGGCGATCCGACCACCGCCGGCATCAGCGGGATACCGACGTCCGTGAGAATGCCAGAGGAAGAGCCAGCGCGAACAAGGCCACCGCCAGAAGCCAAGCGGGCATATTGCCGGACGGGTAGAGCACAATCGCCCACCAGGCATGTGTTGAATGGCCGTTGGGCCCGATGGCGCGGCCGAGGATGATGTTGAGGATGAGAAACATCAGCCCTGCTCCTGCTGCCGTGGCTTCGTTGGCCATCCGGCGTACGAGGAGCGCGATACCGAGAAGGAGAGTGACATTGCGGGCGATGTCCATGCCCACCAGGAGTCCGGCCCCGTGTGCAAGCAGCGCAGTGAGAACGACGGCTCCTTGATCGAGCAGGCGAACCGGCAGGACCGCCGTGGTCTCCGCTTCATGCAGTTGCCGTTCCAGGCAGTACATGACGGCGATGACGACAAGGACAGGTGTGAAGTAGGCGAGTTGGGCGCCTCCCGCCCCTCTGGTGAGACTCGGAACGGGTACTGTGCTCGTCCCGATCGCTGAGCAGATGAGAACGAGCACGGCCAGCGCCGCGGGGACGGCCCACCAGCGGCGCACGGTGATCGCATAGCGGTTCACGAGCGAACCTTGCCGCAGTGCTTCAGATTCACGGCCGTACGGGTGAACCAGGCGACTTGATCTCCAGCAGGAAGTCGCTGGACGCTTCGGACCGTCGCCCAGTCCTGGGGAGTCAGCGCCTCCTGTACGTCCTTCTCCTTGAGCCCGACCACCAGGGCTGCCCATGCGGCGGGAAGAGATCCCGGCTGTTCACAGACTCCGGCCCCCGCGTGGGCGGCTGTTCCGGTGACCGCCGATTCCGCGAAGTCCGAGTCGAAGTCGGCGGCGTCCGGGTGGGCGCCACGCGGAGGTGGAGACCAGTACAGCGGCCAGATACCCGATCTGAGCGAGTTCTCAGCCGAGGCGATACGCAGTTCGTCCGGGGCGGCTATGCCGGCTTCCTTCAGCCGTTCGATCGGAGCCAGGGCGTCTTGGCGCAACTGCTGTGCGTACGGCTCGTATTCCGGCGGTACACACACCATCGGCGCTTTTCCTGTGCAGTACGGGGCTGCGCCGCGGGGGTGTGTCGGAGTACCGAAGCCCCAGTCGGCCACTGCGGCGTGGCCGACGATAAGGGTGGCTGTTGCCACGGCCAAGGCCAGGACGGTCGCCAAGGTGCGTCGGCTTCTACGGGCCAGGAGCCAGAACGCGAGGGCCAGACCGGCGACCACACCCCATGGCACCAGATAGACGGCTGGGGAGATCAGATCGGTGACACTCGACTGCCCGTCGATGAAACCACCCAGGTGACGTATCCAGGCGTTGGACGTCGCCTGCGGAACGGACAGCCACGCCCAGCAGCCGATACCGGCAGCAGGCGCCGCGATACTCCTGGGCAGCACGCTTCCAAGGCTCCAGCCGATGACCAGCCAGCCCAGGGAAATGACGATCAGGTGTGCCGCAGCGAGCCAGCCGGTTCCACTGGGCATCACGCCCACCGCATGGTGAGCCATCATCAGCGCCGCCGTGACGAGTACCACCAGCAGCGTCAGGACCGGGGACGCAGCGCGCAGGAACTGCGGTAGTGCACTGCGTTGGCCGGTGAACCGCAACGCGCCGAGCCGCCGGTGCCGGCCCGCCTCCCACGCAGCAGCCGCAGCTGTTGCCGGGGCGATGATCGCGACGGCGTATGCAGCCGATTCACCGGACTGAACGCCATACCTCGAAGGTGCGGTAAACGTGACGTCGTCGATATACAGGTACGTGTAAATCAGGATGGGGATGGCCAGCCAGGGTGCCGCCGAGGCGCGCAGATTCGCCCAGGTGATCATTCGGCCGCCTCCAGGAGCGACGCATAGGCACTCTCCAGGCGTCGACCGGCCGCGCAATCCGGGGCCGCATGATCGGCGAATATCTCGACGGTACCCCGGAACCTCGGTTTCCCCGCTTCAAGTACCACTACCTCGTCGAAAGCCTCATCGAGGTCGCCGATATCGTGGGTGGAGACGATCACATGGACGCTTCCGCGCAGCGAAATCAGCAAGTCGAGAAACCGGCGACGCTGGTGCGGGTCGAGACCGACGGTCGGCTCATCGAGAAGCAAGAGTTCAGCATCATGAACGAGGGCTTGGGCAATAGCGATCCGTTGCCGCTGGCCACCGGACAGGTTTTTTACCTTGCTGTTGATTTTTTCGGTGAGGCCGACTCGCTCTATCGCCTCTGGGGCCGCGTTCCATGCGGCACTTTCCCGCATACCCTTCAGCCATCCCACATAGGCGACATGCTCCCTGCATGTCAGACCGGGGAGAAACCCTGGATGCTGTGGCAACCAGGAAATCTTGCCTCGATAGGACCGCGACTGTTTACGGCCGGCCGAGTCCAGCCTTCCGTACAGGACACTTCCCGATTGCGGCAGCGCAGCACCGGCGCCGAGAGCGAGAAGGGTGCTCTTGCCCGCACCATTGGGACCGAGGAGGACGGTATGGCCGGGTGAGAACGCGATGTCCAGCCTGTCAAGAACCGGACGTGAACTGCGACCGTAACGAAAGGTGCAGGACTGGTAGTGCAGCGGCATGGGGCAAGTCCTTCAAGGGCAGGAAAAGGGCCTCCCTTGAGGCGCCCCCTGTAGAACGAAAGCACCTCAACGTGGTCATCACTGCAGCCGGGGAACTGACGACGACGGGACCGGGTATGAACCTCACGTACGCTTCCCGTGAAGGAATAGTGACTAAAAATTACACACGCGATCGCATCCACGTCAACGGATTGTTGAAATTCACCAAGTGTGGGCTTTCTGGCATTTGCCCTGTTGCAATCCGTTTCCGATGGGGAATCTGCCAGATTTTGGTACGGTTTTAATTAATGTGCCCCCGTGTCGAGCGCGAGGCTCAGTGCGACTGGCCGTGGAACTGGCTGTGGTCGCGTTGGAGGGCCACCACCGCGGCGTCGTCGTCCAGGCGTCCGCCGACGTGAGCCAGCAGGTCGGTCCGCATGGTGTGGATCAGTGCGGTGGGGCTCTCGTCCGTCCAGACAGCGGCCCGTTCGGTCAGCGGGTAGAAACCGCCGCGGGCGTCACGGGCCTCGATGACCCCGTCGGTGTACAGCACGAGCAGATCTCCCGGCTCCAGGGTGAAGGTGTCGACGTGGTAATCGGTGCGGGTCAGCCCGCCCAGGCCCAGGGGTGGCGCGGGACGGACGGCGGGCAGCAGGGTGGCCCGTCCGGCGTGCAGCAGCAGGGGTGGCGGGTGCCCGCACGAGACCATTTCCACCCTGGGGGAGCCGTCGGGGATGTCGATGACGGCGGCGGTGATGAAGCACTCACCGGCCGCCTCCGCTTCGGTGGGCTCGGCCAGGTTCCAGGACACGCTGTGCTCCAGGTAGGCCATCAGGCCGGGCAGCGTGGCCTGGCGGTGCGCCGCCTCGCGGAAGGCACCCAGCAGAAAGGCCGCGTCGCCGATCGCGGTCAGGCCCTTGCCCTTCACGTCGCCGATGATCACCCGGGTGCTTGTCGGAGTGCGTACGGCCGCGTACAGGTCGCCGCCGATCGAGGCGTGCTCCTGCGCCGCCATGTACATCGATGCCACGCTCAGCGGGCCGATCCTTCGCGGCAGTGGCCGTAGCACCACTCGCTGTGTCGCCTCCGACACCATCCGTACCTGTGCCAGCTCACGCGCGCGCCGCTCCCGCAGATAGCGGAAGAGGGTCACGAGCACCGAGACCACCAGCAGGGCGATGACCTGCTGCTCGAACTGCAGCGTGTCCAGCAGGTGGCTGTGCATCCCGATGACGAGCATGCCCGCCACCGCAAGGGCGGCGATCACCCCGGTGACGAAGGTGGAGGCGAAGGACGCGGCGAGCGCGGGCGCCACGATCAGCAGCGACGGGCCCATCGGCCGGCTGTTCGGCGTCAGCACGTCGGTCAGGACGATGGCCGCGATCAGGCCGAGTGGCAGCGCCAGCATGGCGTTACCCGCCTGCCGAGGAGAAAGGCGGTACGCGAACGGCTGCCGCAGGCCCATGTCATCCGGTGTACACCTTCCGGGGCGGCCCCGCAGATCCGGTGGGGCGGGCGGGCGCCTGCCCCGGTGAGCGCCTGCCCCGGCGGGCGCCTGCCCCAGTGGGCGCGGGCCGCTCTTCAGCGAAGAGATCCGCTGACGTCCCGGCACGGCCGGGCCCGCTGCGGACCCAGCTGCCCGCCCAGCCGCCTGCCCAGCCGCCCGCCCAGCTTCCTACTCAGCCGCCCGCCCAGCCGCCCGCTCAGCTGCCCGTGAACAGCGTGCGGTGCAGCATCACGCGTGCGCGGCGGTTCCGGTGCCCGGCCCCCGGGCTGTCGGCCGCCGGCATCGCGACCTCGGCCATCCTGAGCGCCGTCAGCACGTCATCGGCCACCACCCCCGGGTGGACCGTGCCGCTCTCCCGGCCGTGTTCCAGCACCGTCGCAAAGGCGTCCGTGGTGCGGGACGCGAGCCCGGTGAACCAGGCGATGTCCGCGCCCGCGAGTACATGGACGAGGCCGCGGTCGTGTTCCAGCATGTCCAGGACGAAGTCGAACAGCTCCATGGCCCCCCGCGGGTGGTCCCGCAGGGTGGCGGCACGCTCCTCGATCCGGGTCACGTTGTCCTCGAAGACGGTCGCCGCGAGCTCTTCGCGTGAGGCGAAATGGCGGTACAGCGTCGTGCGGCTGACCGCTGCGGCGCCCGCCACGTCCTCCAGCGGAACGTCGGGGCCGCGCTCGGCGAACATCCGGCGGGCAGCCGCGAGCAGTTGCTCGCGATTGCGCGCGGCATCGCGGCGCAGGTTCCGCCCGGCATCCGTTGACATGCGGGAAGGATATCCGCGCCCCCCTCAGGGCCGGTCACACGGAGTCGCGGGGCGACCTTGGCCAGGAACCGTACATCGCTGTACGGTTCTGCAATCGCGGCCGAACCGATCGCGGCGGACCCCGCCCGCAGGAGGCCCGGGCGCGCCCGAATCCAGAAGGAGACACCGTATGGCTGCCCCTCACGCCTCCGCCGGCCGCACACCTGACGGGCTGTCGGACCCCGGCGTCGATCTCGAAGCGCTGCGTGAGAAGTACCGGGCCGAGCGCGAGCGGCGGATCCGCCCGGACGGCAGCGCCCAGTACCGCGGCGCCCGCGGCGAGTTCGGGTACTACGCCCAAGATCCCTACACGGACCCGGACTTCACCCGCGAGCCACTGCGCGACGAGGTCGAGGCAGTCGTCGTCGGCGGCGGCTTCGGCGGTCTCCTCGCCGCCGCGCGGCTGCGGCAGGCGGGCGTGGAATCCATCCGGGTGATCGAGGACGGCGGGGACTTCGGCGGCACCTGGTACTGGAACCGGTACCCGGGCATCCACTGCGACATCGAGTCGTACGTCTACATGCCGCTCCTGGAGGAAGTCGGCTACGTGCCGAAGTGGAAGTACGCCCCCGGGGAGGAGATACGGCAGCACGCGCAGGCGATCGGGCGGCACTTCGGGCTGTACGACGACGCCTGCTTCCAGACCAGGGCGACCGGACTGCGCTGGGACGAGGACGCGTCGCAGTGGCTCGTCGGCACCGACCGCGGCGACCACATGCGTGCGCGCTACGTGGTGGTCGCCACCGGAACACTCAGCCACGCGAAGCTCCCGGCCATCCCGGGGATCGAGACGTTCACCGGTCACACGTTCCACACCAGCCGCTGGGACTACGCGTACACCGGCGGCGACGCGGACGGGAATCTGCACAAGCTCGCCGGCAAGCGCGTCGCCCTCATCGGCACCGGCGCCACCGCCATCCAGGTCGTGCCGCACCTCGGCTCCGACGCCGGACACCTCTACGTGTTCCAGCGTACGCCGTCGACCGTCGATGTGCGGAACAACCGTCCCACCGACCCGGATTGGGCCGAGTCGCTCGAACCGGGCTGGCAGCGCCACCGCATGGAGAACTTCCTCAAGGTCGTCAGCAGTGTCCCGGTGGACGAGGACCTGGTGGACGACGCCTGGACCAGCAGCGCGCGCCTCCAGGAGAAGATGATCCCGACGGACGCGTACGCCCAGGTACCGCCCGGCGTGCGGGAGCGTGTCTACGAGATCGTCGACGGCCGGAAGATGAACGAGCTGCGCGCCCGTGTGGACGAGCTGGTACCGGACCCGGAGACGGCCGGGAAGCTCAAGCCCTGGTACCGCTACATGTGCAAGCGGCCCACGTTCAGCGACCACTACCTGCAGACCTTCAACCGGGACAACGTCACCCTCGTCGACACGGCGGACAGCCACGGTGTGGAGCGGTTCACCGGGACCGGCGTCGTGGTCGGCGGGCAGGAGTACGAGGTCGACTGCGTCATTTTCGCGACCGGGTTCGAGGTCGGTGTCTCGGGGATCCTGTCCGGCAGGCTCCCGGTGCACGGGCGGGGAGGCGCCTCACTCTCCGAGGTGTGGCAGGAGGGCCCGAGGACGCTCCACGGCTTCTACAGCCACGGCTTCCCCAACCTCTTCCAGCTCGGCCCGCTCCAGAATGCCGCCGCCGTCAATTTCGTCCACGTCCTCGACGAACAGGCCATCCACGTGGCCGAGGTCGTCGCCGAGGCCCGCAGGCGCCGGGCGCGGTACGTCGAGCCGACCCCCGAGGCGCAGGACGACTGGGTGAGCACCCTCAGGAAGAACGCACCCGACCTGAACAAGTTCCAGGCCGAGTGCACCCCCGGCTACTACAACAACGAGGGCAGGCCCCGCGAGCGCAATGACAGGTACGCCGACGGGCCGGTCACCTTCCACGCACTGCTCAGGAACTGGCGCGCCGACGGCGGCCTGGACGACGTACTCGTCCAGGGCAAGTGAGGACGACCTCGCCTCCGGCGCGGACGGGTCGATGTACATCGCCGACCTGGTCCCCGGCCGGGTATGGCGACGCAGCCCGGACGGCGCCTGCGCTCTGGTCTCCGACCAGGTGCAGCTGCCCGACGGCATCACCTCCTGCCGGTGGACGGCGGGTGGGCCGCTGTCTGAGCGGGAGCCGGGGAGGGCACTGGGCTGGGGGGAAGCGGAGAGAGGGCCGGTGAGACCCGCCCCGCCTCGTCCCTCTCAGCCCAGTGCCCGCTCCACCAGTGCGCCCCACTGGGCCACCACCCGTTCGCGGCGCTCCCCGTCGTCCGTGAGCAGGTTCGCCAGGCCGAGGCCCCGGGCCATGTCCAGCAGGCCCTGCACGGTTTCCCGTACGCCGGGCTCCGACTCGTCCGCCCGCAGCAGCTGTACGGCGATCCGGTGCGACTCGCGGCCCACCCGGGCCTCCAGTTCCGTGACCCTGGCGTGCAGTTGGGGTTCGTTCGACGCGGCCACCCACAGGTGCAGGGCGGCCCGGAACAGCGGGCCCGTGTAGAGGCCGACCAGGGCCGCCACCACGGTGCGGCGGTCCTGCGGGGGCAGCGTGCGCAGGGCCGTGGAGCGTTCTTCGGCCACGTACTCGACCGCCGCCGTGAACAGGTCCTCGCGGGTCGGGAAGTGGTGCTGCGCCGCGCCCCGGGAGACACCCGCGCGTTCCGCGACGGCGGAGACGGTGGAGCCCGCCCAGCCGCGTTCGGCCAGGCAGGACACCGCAGCCTCCAGCAGGCGCAGGCGGGTCGCGCGGCTGCGGTCCTGCTTGGGACCATCACGGGTCGCGCCGACGCTCCCCGGACCCGTGCCGCCGTCCCCGGGCGTACCGGCGCGGCCCGGGCCCCTGCCGCCGTCCCCGGGGGTGCCGGCGCTCCCCGGGCCCGTGCCGCCGTTCCGGTTCGTCACCACACCCATGCCGGATCCCGTCGTTCGAGGAAGGCCCGTACGCCCTCCTGCGCCTGGGCGGACGCGAAGAGGGCCGCCGAGTGGGCGATGAGGTCTTCCGTTCTGCGGTCGAAGTTCTCCAGCACCGTAGCGGTGACCAGGGACTTCGATGCGGCCAGGCCCTGCGGGGAGGCCCGGCGCAGTCCGTCGACGACCGGGGCGAGCGCCGCGTCCACATCGTCGGCGGCGCCGGTGATCAGTCCCGTACGGGCCGCTTCCGCCGCGTCGAACCGTTCGCCCGTGAGGTAGTAGCGGGCCGCCGCACGCGCGTCCATGCGCGGCAGCAGCGGCATCGAGATGACGGCGGGGGCCAGGCCGAGCCTGGACTCCGTGAAGGCGAAGGAGGCCCCCGGCCCCGCCATCGCGATGTCGCAGGCGCCGAGCAGCCCGAGCCCGCCCGCCCTGACGTGCCCGGTGACCCGGGCGACGACCGGCAGGGGGTGCGCGACGATCGCCCGCATCAGCCGGACGAACGCCGCCGGGTCCGGCGGCCCCTTGAGGTCCGCGCCCGCGCAGAAGGTGTTACCGGTGTGGGTGAGGACCACCGCGCGTACGGAGTCACCGGCCTCCCCCGCAGCCGCCAGTGCCTGCGTCAGCTCCGCCACCAGCTGCGCGGAGAGCGCGTTGCGGCTCTGTGGCGCGTCCAGGGTGAGGGTGGTGATCCCCCGATCGTGGGCCGTCCTGACCACGGCGGTGGGTGTGGTGGGGCTGCCGGGTGTCGTGGGTGTGGATGTCATACGGGTCCCTCTCCTGTACGGCCCGCGCCGCCCGGCCGGTCCGCTCCGCCCGCCCCGCGCTCCCGTTCGCGCAGTTCACGCCGGAGGATCTTCCCCGAAGTGGCGCGCGGGACCGCCCCGATGAACTCGGCCCGCCGGATCTTCTTGTACGGGGCGACGCGCTCCGCGACGTACGCCATCAGCTCGTCCTCCGTGAGGTGCGCCCCTGCCTGCCGGACCGCGAACGCCTTCGGGACCTCGTTCCCGTCCCCGTCGTACACCCCGATGACCGCCGCGTCGGCGACCCCGGGGTGGGTGAGGAGCAGCGCCTCCAGCTCCGCGGGGGCCACCTGGAAGCCCTTGTACTTGATGAGTTCCTTCACCCGGTCGACGATGAAGAGCCAGCCCTCCTCGTCCACCCGCCCGACGTCCCCGGTGTGCACCCAGCCGTCCCGGTCGATCATCGCGGCGGTGGCTTCCGGCCGGCCGAGGTAGCCCTTCATGACCTGCGGGCCGCGGATGGCGACCTCGCCCTCCTCGCCCACGCCCAGGTCCCTGGCGGGCTCGTCCAGCGACAGGATGCGCATCTCCGTGCCCGGGAACAGCTTCCCGACCGCTCCCGGCGGCGGGTTGCGCGCGTCGAGCGGGACGACATGCGTGCCCGGTGACAGCTCCGTCATCCCGTACGCCTGGCGCACCGGCGGCAGCCCCAGCCGGGCCGAGCACGCGGCGGCGAGAGAGGCGTCGAGCGGTGCGGCCGCGCTGACGATGTACTCCAGCGACGACAGGTCGTAGCGGTCGACGGACGGGTGCTTGGCCAGCGCGAGGACGATCGGCGGGGCCACGTAGAGCCCGTTGACGCGGTGCTCCTCGATGGCGGCCAGGAACTGGCCCAGTTCGAACCGGGGCAGCACCACGACCGTCGCGCCGTACCGCAGGGGTGCGTTGAGCAGCGCGGTGAGTCCGTAGATGTGGAAGAACGGCAGTACGGCCAGGATCCGCTCGCCGGGGCCCATCCGGGCGAACGGGTGCAGCTGCGCCAGGTTGGTGGCGAGCGACCGGTGGGTGAGCATGACGCCCTTGGGGGTGCCGGTGGTGCCCGACGAGTACGGCAGGACGGCGATGTCCTCCGCCGGGTCGACCGGGACAGTGATGTCCGGTACCGGGCCCCCCGGCGGGGCCAGGTCGAGGACCGAGCGGTGCCCTTCGGCCCGGTCGCAGACAAGTATCTCCGCGACCCCGCCGGCCAGTTCGGCCGCCCTGCGGGCCACGTCGAGCAGCCGGGACACGGTGATGATCCAGCGTGCGGCGGAGTCCCTGATCTGTTGGGCGAACTCCTCGGGGGTGGCCAGCGGGTGCACGGTGGTGACCGTGGCGCCCGCCCGGCTCGCGCCGTGGAAGACGGCAGGGTAGGCGATGCTGTTGGGGCTGTGCAGGGCGACCACATCGCCCTTGCGCACCCCGGCGGCGGCCAGCCCCGCGGCCACCGTCCGGTGGAAGGTGTCGAGTTGGCGGTAGCTGACCGTGGTGCCGTCCACCGCGTCGATCAGCGCGGGGGCCTCTCCGTACTCCCGCGCCCGGCCCAGGACCGCTTCGTGGATGGGCTGGTCGAGGGCCGGGACGTCTGCGTACTCACTGCGGAACAACACCGGAATCGCGCTCCTGTCAGTAGGACTTGGGGAGACCCAGGGACTGGTGGGACACGAAGTTGAGGATCATCTCCCTGCTGACCGGCGCGATCCGGGCCACCCGGGACGCGGTGATGAGCGCCGCCAGGCCGTACTCGCGGGTGAGGCCGTTGCCGCCGAGTGTGTGTACGGACTGGTCGACGGCCTTCACACAGGCTTCGCCCGCCGCGTACTTGGCCATGTTGGCCGCCTCGCCCGCGCCCAGGTCGTCGCCGGCGTCGTAGAGCGCGGCGGCCTTCTGCATCATCAGCCGGGCGAGTTCCAGCTCGATGTGGGACTGGGCCAGTGGGTGCGCGATGGCCTGGTGGGAGCCGATGGGCTCCTTCCAGACCTGCCGGGTCTTCGCGTAGTCGACGGCCTTCGCCAGGGCGTAGCGGCCCATTCCGATCGCGAAGGCGGCGGTCATGATCCGCTCGGGGTTGAGCCCGGCGAAGAGCTGGAGCAGCCCGGCGTCCTCGCTGCCGACCAGGGCGTCGGCGGGCAGCCGTACGTCGTCGAGTACCAGCTCGAACTGCTTCTCCGGGGCCTGGATCTCCATGTCGATCGGCGTGCGGTGGAAGCCGGGCGCGTCCCTGGGTACGAGGAAGAGGCAGGGCTTGAGACGTCCGGTGCGGGCGTCCTCGGTGCGGCCGACGATCAGGGTCGCGTCGGCCAGGTCGACCCCCGATATGAAGACCTTCCGGCCGGTGAGCAGCCAGTCGCCCCCGCCGTCCCGGCGGGCGGTGGTGGTGATGCGGTGGGAGTTGGATCCGGCGTCCGGCTCGGTGATGCCGAAGGCGAGGGTGAGCGAACCGTCCGCCAGCCCGGGCAGCCAGCGCTGTTTCTGCTCGTCCGTGCCGAAACGGGCGATGACCGTGCCGCAGATGGCGGGCGAGACGACCATCATCAGGAGCGGGCATCCGGCGGCGCCCAACTCCTCAAGCACGATGGAGAGTTCGGAGATGCCGCCGCCTCCGCCGCCGTACTCGTCGGGGAGGCTGACCCCGAGGTAGCCGAGCTTCGCCGCTGCGGCCCAGAGCGCCTGCCGGTCGTAGTCGCGGTGGCTCGTGCCCGCGTGGCGCTTGCCGAGGGCGGCCACGGCGGCGCGCAGGGCCGCGCGCTCCTCGGTTTCGGTGGCGGCGCTGCCGGTGGCGGTGTTGGCCTGTGCTGCGTTCGGCTGCGCTGCGTTCGGCTGTGCTGCGTTCTCCTGTGCCGTGTTCTCGGTTCCCACGCTTGTGCTCATGACTCCAGGGCCTCCTGTGTGTCCGGCTGCATGTCCGACTGTGTGTCCGGCTGTGTGTCCGGCTGTCCGGTCCGTACGACGGCGAGCAGTGCGCCGACCTCGACCTGGCGGCCCGGGGCGGCGTGGAGTGCGGTGAGAGTGCCGGCTGCCGGGGCGGTGATGCGGTGCTCCATCTTCATGGCCTCCAGCCAGATCAGCGGCTGCCCCGCGGTGACCGTGTCCCCGGCGGCGAGCCCGTCCGCGACCCGGACGACCGTGCCGGGCATCGGTGCGAGCAGCGAGCCGGGCGCCGTGCGGGCGGCCGGGTCGGGGAAGCGGGGCAGCAGGGTGAGGGTGTGCGGGCCGACGTGGGCGCGGTCGCCGTGCACCTCGACGTCGAAGTGGCGCAGCACACCGTCCGCTTCGAGCGAGACCCGCCGGGGTGTGGCGGCGTGCAGCCGTACGCCGGGGAAGCCGTCGGCACGCAGCCCGTCCCGCGTGAGGCGGTAGCGGACCTCGTACACCTCGCCGTCGGGCTCCGAGCGGTAGGTCTTGGACTGGGGCTGGGACGGTACGTTCCGCCAGCCGCCGATCCGGGCCCCCGCCGCGTCCGCGAGGGCGGCGGCGAGCGCGGCGAGCGGTTCGGGCGCCGGAGTGGTGAGTCCGGGCAGCTGCCGGTCGTAGAAGCCGGTGTCGAGCCGCGCGGCGACGACGTCCGGGTGGCGCAGGGACCGTACGAGCAGGTCACGGTTGGTGACCGGGCCGTGGATACGGGCGCGTTCGAGGGCGTACGCGAGGGTGCGCAGCGCTTCCGTACGGGTGGGGGCGTGGGCGATGACCTTGGCGAGCATCGGGTCGTAGTGGATGCCGATGGTGTCGCCGCCGGTGTAGCCGGTGTCCAGCCGGACGGTGGGCGCTCCCGTTCCCGCGGGTGTTCCCGTGGGTGCTCCCCCGGGTGTCCCCGTGGGTGCGCTGCCGTTCAGGGCGCCGGTGCCCGGCACGTCCAGCCGGTGCAGGGTGCCCGTCTGCGGGGCCCAGCCGGCCGCCGGGTCCTCCGCGTACAGGCGGGCCTCCACGGCGTGGCCGTGCGGCTGCGGGGGGCCGCCGGGCGGGAGCGGTTCGCCCTGCGCGGTACGGAGCTGGAGCGCGACCAGGTCGAGGCCGAACACGGCCTCGGTGACGGGGTGTTCGACCTGGAGGCGGGTGTTCATCTCCAGGAAGTACGCGCGGTCGCCGCTCTCCGCGACGAGGAACTCGACGGTGCCCGCGCCCCGGTACTCCACCGCGCGGGCCGCCGCGGTGGCGGCCTCGCTCAGGGTGGCGCGCAGGGCGTCGGGGAGGCCGGGCGCGGGGGCCTCCTCGATGACCTTCTGGTGGCGGCGCTGGAGGGAGCAGTCGCGGGTGCCGAGCGTCCAGACCGTGCTGTGCGCGTCGGCCATGATCTGCACCTCGACATGGCGTCCGCGCTCCACATACGGCTCGGCGAACACCTCGCCGTCCCCGAAGGCGGACCGCGCCTCGGCCACGGATGCCGTCAACTCCGCTTCCAGCGAGCCGAGTTCGCGTACGACGCGCATCCCGCGGCCGCCGCCGCCCGCCGCCGCCTTGAGCAGCAGCGGCAGATCGGCGACGGTGGCGGCGGCCGGTTCGACGGGGGCCAGCAGCGGGACACCGGCCGCGGCCATGAGTTTCTTGGCCCGGGTCTTGGACGCCATCGCCTCGATGGCGTCGGCGGGCGGGCCGACCCAGGTGAGCCCGGCGCCGGTGACCGCGCGGGCGAACCCGGCGTTCTCGGAGAGGAAGCCGTACCCCGGGTGGATCGCGTCGGCCCCCGCGGCGAGCGCTGCCGCGACGACGAGATCGCCGCGCAGATAGGTGTCGGCGGGCGCCGCGCCCGGCAGCCGTACGGCGGTGTCCGCCTCCCGTACGTGCAGCGCGTCCGCGTCCACGTCGGAGAAGACCGCCACGGTCGCGATGCCCAGGGCGCGGCAGGTACGGAAGATACGGCAGGCGATCTCACCGCGGTTGGCGACAAGGAGGGAGGTGATCATCTTCGTTCCTGTCTTCATGTCCGTCCTCACATCCGGAAGATGCCGAAGCCGCCGCGGGCGCCCTCGACCGGTGCGTTGTGGAGGGCGGACAGACACAGGCCGAGCACGGTCCTGGTGTCGCGCGGGTCGATGACCCCGTCGTCGTACAGCCGCCCGGACAGGAACATCGGCAGCGACTCCGACTCGATCTGCTGCTCCACCACGGCGCGCAGCGCGGCGTCCGCCTCCTCGTCGTACGGCTGCCCCTTGGCCTGCGCGGAGGCGCGGGCGACGATCGACAGCACGCCCGCCAGCTGTTGCGGTCCCATGACGGCGGACTTGGCGCTGGGCCAGGCGAAGAGGAACCGGGGGTCGTAGGCGCGCCCGCACATGCCGTAGTGGCCGGCGCCGTAGGAGGCGCCCAGCAGGACGGAGAGGTGCGGGACCTTCGAGTTCGAGACGGCGTTGATCATCATCGCGCCGTGTTTGATGATGCCGCCCTGCTCGTACTCCTTGCCGACCATGTAGCCGGTGGTGTTGTGCAGGAAGAGCAGCGGGATGTCGCGCTGGTTCGCCAGCTGGATGAACTGGGCGGCCTTCTGGGACTCAGCCGAGAAGAGGACGCCCTGCGCGTTGGCGAGGATGCCGACGGGGTAGCCGTGCAGCTCGGCCCAGCCGGTGACCAGGCTCGGCCCGTAGAGCGGTTTGAACGCGTCGAAGTCCGAGCCGTCGGTGATGCGCGCGATGACCTCGTGCGGGTCGAACGGGGTCTTCAGATCGCCGGGCACGATCCCGAGCAGCTCCTCCTCGTCGTACCGGGGCGGCTCGGCGGGTCCCGGCGGATCCGGCTGCGCCTTGCGCCAGTTGAGGCGGGCGACGACGCGGCGGGCCTGCCGCAGCGCGTCGGGTTCGTCCAGGGCGAGGTAGTCGGCAAGCCCCGAGACACGGGCGTGCATCTCGGCACCCCCGAGCGACTCGTCGTCGGACTCCTCACCGGTCGCCATCCTCACCAGCGGCGGACCGCCCAGGAAGACCTTCGACCGCTCCTTGATCATGATCACGTGGTCGGACATGCCGGGTACGTAGGCGCCGCCCGCGGTCGAGTTGCCGAAGACCACGGCGACGGTGGGTATCCCGGCGGCGGAGAGCCGGGTGAGGTCGCGGAAGAGCGCACCGCCGGGGATGAAGATCTCCTTCTGGGAGGGGAGATCGGCGCCGCCGGACTCGACGAGGCTGATACAGGGGAGGCGGTTGGCGTACGCGATCTCGTTGGCCCGGAGCGCCTTCTTCAGCGTCCACGGGTTGCTGGCACCGCCGCGCACCGTGGGGTCGTTGGCGGTGATCAGGCACTCGACGCCCTCGACGGTGCCGATACCGGTGATCATGGAGGCGCCGAGCGGGTGGTCGGTGCCCCAGGCGGCGAGCGGGGACAGTTCCAGGAAGGGCGTGTCGGGGTCGAGCAGCAGCTCGATGCGCTCACGGGCGAGGAGCTTGCCGCGCTTGCGGTGCCGCTCGACGTACTTCTCGCCGCCGCCCGCGAGCGCTCTGCTGTGCTCGGCATCGAGCTCGGCGAGCTTGGCGAGCATCGCCTCGCGGTGCGCGGTGTATTCGGCGGACGCGGGATCGATGCGGGTACGGAGGGTGGTCATCGGGGCTCCTGGGACGGAAGGGCCGGCGGCGCGGCGGGCGCAGGGGGCGGCCCG
>NZ_JAAGLN010000091.1 GCF_010548145.1 Streptomyces sp. SID10853 | reverse complement strand
CTCGGCGGCGCCCTCGCGCTCACCGCCTTCGCGGTCGTGCTGTGGCGGGCGGGGGCGGTCCCGGCGCCGCTGGCCGCACTGTTGCGGCTGGACACCGTGCCGTACGACGGGATCGGGCCGGAGGCCGGTGCGGTGCTCGCCGTGCTCGGTGCGCTGGCGCTCCTGGCCTTCGGCGGGCTCGGGCGCGGCCGGGTCGGCCACGCGTGGGTCCTGTCGCTCTCCGGTGACTACCGGGGGAGTGTGCGGCGGACCGGGCTTGTGTGGACGAGCCCGCTGATGCTGCGCCGCCGGGTCGACGTACGGCTGCGGCACTGGCGCAGCGAGCCGCTGCCCGCCGTGGACGCCGACGGTACGGCGCTGAGCGTGGTCGTCCTGGTGGTGTGGCGGATCAAGGACACGGCGCGGGCCGCGTACGCGGTGGAGGACCACGAGGCGTATCTCTGCGAGCAGGTGGAGGCGGCGACGGCCCGGGTGCTCTCGCAGCTGCCGGCCGACGCCTTCCACGAGGACGGGCCGACCCTGCGCGACAGCGAAGCGGTGGGGGACTCGCTGACCCGGATGCTCAAGGCGGAGACGTTCCCGGTGGGCATCGAGGTCTTCTCGGCTCAGCCGACCAGGATCGAGTACGCCCCGGAGATCGCTGGTGCGCTCCAGCGCAGCCGGGTTGCCGCGCTCGACGCCCGGCACCGGGCCACCGTGCTGACCTCGGTGGTGGACGCGGTGGACGACACGGTGACCCGGCTGACGGCGCGCGGGCTCGTCGAGCTGGACGTCTATGAACGCAACGCGCTCGTCCGGGATCTGACGGTCGCCTTCTACTCGGGACGCGGCGGCACGCTTTCCTGAAGCCCCCGCTTGAAGCCCCTGCCCGAACCCCCTGCCCGAAGCTCCACCCCGACGCCTCTTCCCGAAGCTCGTTCCCGACGCTCCTCCCCGAATTGGTTCAGACCTGTGTTTGATATGGACACGGCGAACTGCCGTCCATACTCTGGGGCTTGGTCTAGACCGCAGCTCGGCACGCAGAACTTTCCCGAGTTCCGAGGAGTGCAGCATGCGCAAGAGAATAGGTGCGGCCGTGGTCGGCCTCGCCGTGGCGGGCGTCTCCCTGCTCGCCACCGGCAGCGCCAGCAGCCACGGGTACACCGACCAGCCCATCAGCCGCCAGAAGCTCTGTGCCAACGGCACCGTCACCAACTGCGGTGCCATCCAGTACGAACCGCAGAGCGTCGAGGCCCCCAAGGGGTTCCCCGGCGCGGGACCCGCCGACGGCAAGATCTGCTCCGGCGCGCACGACGACTTCGCCCAGCTCGACGGGGCGCAGGCACCGGACGGAGGGGCCTGGCCGACGACCAAGCTCACCGGCGGCCAGGCGTACACCTTCCGCTGGCAGTTCACCGCCCGGCACGCCACGACCGACTTCGAGTACTTCATCACCAAGAACGGCTGGGACGACTCCAAGCCGCTCACCCGGGCCGACCTCGAACCGCAGCCGTTCATGACGGTGCCGTACGGCGGTCAGCAGCCGCCCGGAACCGTCTCCCAGCAGGGCACCATCCCCACCCAGAAGACCGGCCACCACATGATCCTGGCCGTGTGGAACATCGCCGACACGGGCAACGCGTTCTACGCCTGCTCGGACGTCAGCTTCTGACCGTTCAGTTCTGACGGGCAGTCAGTTACCCTCCTCCGCCATGAGGAACGCCGATACCGTCGCGGAGCTCGTACAGCGTCAATGGGGCGATCAGCGGCCCGGACTGAGATCCGGTGACCGGGTCCTGAGCCACCATCAGATCGCCTCGGGGGCTGCCGCGCGGGCCGCGCTCCTGGTGGACCTGCTCCCGGCCGGAGCCGAGCCCCACGTCGGGGTGCTGCTCCACAACACCCCGGAATTCCCGCTCTGGCTGAGCGCGGCGGCCCTCTCGGGGGCCGCCGTCGCAGGCATCAACCCCACCCGGCGCGGCGCCGAACTGGCCCGCGACATCGTGCACACCGACTGCCGGGTGCTGATCACCTCGCGGGAGCTGCTGCCGCTGCTCGACGGTCTCGAACTGCCGGGCGTACGGATGCTGGTCACCGACTCCGACGCCTACCGCGAGCTGCTCGCCCCGTACGCGGACGCCCTCCCGGGGGAGGCGGTCGCGGCCCCGGTGTCCCCGTCGGCGCGGATGCTCCTCTACTTCACGTCGGGCTCCACGGGCGCGCCCAAGGCGGCGATCTGTACCCAGGGGCGGCTGGCGGCGGCCGGTCAGTCCCTGGTCACCCACTTCGGGACCGGCGTCGACGACGTCCACTACATCTGTATGCCGCTGTTCCACGGCAACGCGGTGATCGCCAACTGGGCCCCCGCCGTGGCGGCCGGCGCCGCCGTCGCACTGCGCCCCCGCTTCTCGGCCTCCCGCTTCCTGGACGACGTACGGGCCCACGGCGCCACGTACTTCACCTATGTCGGCCGCGCCGTGCAGTATCTGCTGGCCACCCCGGAGCGGCCCGACGACCGTGCGCACCCGCTGCGGATCGGTTTCGGCACGGAGGCGGGGGCGGTGGACGCGGCGCGCTTCGCCGACCGGTTCGGGGTGCGGCTGGTCGAGGGGTACGGATCCTCCGAGGGCGGCGCGGCCGTCCAGCGCACCCCCGGCACACCCCCGGGCGCGATCGGCCGGGCGGCGCCGGGCGACGACCTGGCGGTGGTCGACCCGGAGACGCTCGACGAGCGCCCGCCCGCCCTTTTCGACCGGGCCGGGCGCCTCACCAACGGCACTGCAGCGATAGGGGAGTTGGTCAACCGCGGCCCCAACCCCTTCGAGGGGTACTGGCGCAACGCGGCCGCCGACGCGGACCGCAGACGCGGTGGCTGGTACTGGACCGGCGACCTCTTCTACCGCGACACCGAAGGCTTCCTCTACTTCGCGGGCCGCACCGACGACCGGCTGCGCGTCGACAGCGAGAACCTGGCCGCCGCCATGATCGAGAACATCCTGGCCCGCTGGTCCGAGACCGTGGCGGTCGCGGTGTACGCGGTGCCCGACCCGGTGGCCGGCGACCAGGTGATGGCGGCGCTCGCCCTGCGCGAGGGCGCCGCCTTCGACCCGGTGGCCTTCGCCGGCTTCCTGCGTGAACAGCCCGACCTGGGAACGAAGATGGCGCCGTCCTACGTACGGGTCGTCCCCGCGATGCCGGTCACCGCGACGAACAAGGTGCACCGCGTCGGGCTGCGCCGCGAGGGCTTCCGCTGCGGTGATCCGGTGTGGCGGGCGGTGGACGGTACGTACGTGCGGCTGACGGCCGATGACGTGGAGCGGCTGGTGGCGGAGTACGGGAAGCGGGGGCGGGGTGAGCTGCTGACCCGGTAGCGTCCCGGCCCACGAGGAGCCGGAACGGCAGCCGGTCTACGCGGCCCGCACGGCCTACCCGTCCCGCACGGTCTACCCGTCCCGCACGGTCTACGCGGCCGGCGCCATCGGTGTCGCGGCCGCGTCGGTATGGGCACCGGCACCGGCACCGGTGCCGGGTCCCGCCGTACGGCTCCGCTCCCGCAGCAGCGCCACGGTCAGTACCGCCCCGGCCAGCAGCAGCACCGCACCGCCGGCCGCCGCGAAGTGCATCCCGTGCACGAACGCCTGCTCTGCCTGCTCCACCAGGCCAGGGCCGCCCACGGCCCGCGCCCCGCCCAGCGTCTCCCGGGCCTGGCCGGGCGCCGAGGCCGGCATGTCGGCGCGGTAGACCGCCGTACCGATGGAGCCGAGGGCGGCCATCCCCATCGCCCCGCCGAACTCCTGCCCCGTCTCCAGGAGCGACGCGGCCGAGCCTGCCTTGTCCACGGGGGCCAGTGCGAGCGCCGTATCGGCCACCAGCGCCATCACGGTCACGATGCCGCAGCTGCTGACGGCGGTCCCGGCCAGCAGCAGCCAGAGCGAGTCCGTACCGGTGAGGTCCAGTACGACGAAACCGGCCGCCGCGATGACGAACCCCGCGGCGACCACCGACGACCGCTTCACCCGCTGGGCGACCGCGGTGGCGGCCGGCGCGGCGAACCCCACCGTGACCGAGGGGGCCATGGACCAGAGCGCCGCCTTCATCGTGCTCATCCCGAGCACCGACTGGAGGTACTGCGTGGTGAAGTACGCGGAGCCCATCATGGCGAAAGCGGCCAGCGCGTTGAGCGTGATCCCGGCGCCGAAACCCCGCTCCCGGAACAGCGCGCGACTGATCATCGTGGACCGGCCGGAGCGCTGTCTGCGGACGAAGACGGTGCCCACGGCCAGTCCCGCCAGGACACACAGCAGCATCGGGAGGGTGCAGCCGTGCGCGGCCATCTCCTTGACGCCGTAGATCACCGGAAGCACGGACCCCATCGACAGCGGCACACTCAGCAGATCGAACCTGCCGGGCCGCGGGTCCTTGAACTCCGGCACCAGGAAGGGGACGAGGACCAGCAGCAGCACCATCGCGGGCACATTGATCAGAAAGACCGAGCCCCACCAGAAGTGCTCCAGCATGACGCCGCTGAGCACCGAACCGAGCGCGATCCCGCCCGCCATGGCGCCCGACCAGATGCCGACCGCCTTGGAGCGCTGCTTGGTGTCGGTGAACATGTTGCGGATCAGCGCCATGGTGGAGGGCATCAGCGTGGCCCCGCCGATCCCGAGCACGGCCCGCGCGGCGATGAGCATCCCGGCGCTCTGCGCGTACGCGGCCCCGACGGACGCCACACCGAAGGCGGCGGCCCCGAACAGCAGCAGCTTGCGGCGGCCGATCCGGTCACCCAGCGAGCCCATCGTGATGAGCAGCCCGGCCAGGGCGAAGGCGTAGATGTCGAAGATCCAGAGCTGTTGGGTGCTGCTCGGGTGGAGCTCCCGGGCGATGGACGGGATGGCGAAGAACAGGACGGACACGTCCATCGAAACAAGCAGGAGCGGCAGCAGCAGCACGACGAAGGCGGTCCACTCCTTGCGGCCGGCGCGGTCAGTGGTCGGTTCCTGACGGGTGGGCTGAGTCATGAGCGTGACTGTACGAGCGTCATAAACGCTTGTCTAGTACGAGTGTGTAATACAGTTGTATGGAGTGGTGCCGGCGGTGCGGTATCTGTCCGTTCCGCATGCTTGCGTGTGAGAATCGGGGGCTCACCCGTCAGGCGGGAAGGGGGGCGATCGTGGAGGCCGGATCCCTGCGGCGGCCGGGGCGTGTCGCCGTCATCGGGGTGGGCGTCATCGGAGCGTGCGTGGGCCGGCACCTGTCCCGGCACGGCGCCGAAGTGATCTTCATCGACGCGGGCCGGCCGGGCGAAGGCGTCACCAACTGGTCCTTCTCGTGGGCCAATGCCAGCAACAAGACCGCGCGCAAGTCCTACTTCGACCTGAACGTGGCGGGCATGGCGGCGCACCGTGAGCTGGCCAGGGCCATCGGGCCGGATTCCTGGTGGTATCCCCACGGCCATCTGCGCTGGGCGGACGATCCCGCAGCGGAGGCGAAGCTCCTGGAGACAGCCGGGCTGCTGGCGGGCTGGGGCTACCGGGCCGAGGTGCACACGGGTGCCGAGGTGCGCCGCCGTCTCGAACCTGCTCTTACGGTGCCCGGTGAGGCGCCAGTCGTCTTCTACCCCGACGAAGCCTGGGTGCACGGACGCCATCTCGTCGGGCGCCTGGTCGGCCGGGCGGTCGCGTCCGGCGCCGAGCTCCGGTCCGGCATCGCGGTCCGTGACATCGGCACCGGTGCCGACGGGAGCGTCCGGACCCTGGCCCTGTCCGACGGGAGCCGCCTCGACGTCAGCACCGTCGTGAACGCGACAGGCCCCGACGCCAGCCGCATCGCCGCGCTCATCGGACGGAATCTGCCGATGCGCCGGGAACCGGGCGTCGTCACCCGGCTCGGCTGCGCTCAGGTCCCGGTGCACCGGGCCATGCACGCGCCTCACATCGAGATCCGCCCTGACGGGGACGGGTCGGTGGTCCTTCACAGCCGCGAGACCGACGCACTCATCGACACCGGCGAAGAGCCGGCGGAACTCGCACGGCTGCTGCGTCAAGCGGCGCGGCGCGTCGTCCCGGAGCTGGGCAACGCCCGCATCGCACAGACACGGGTGGCCTTCCGGCCCATCCCGGGCGACGGGTTCCCCTCGGTGGGGGCGGTGCCGTCCGCGCCTGGCTACTACGAGGCCGTTTCCCACAGCGGCATCACGCTCGGACCGGTCATCGGCCGGCTGCTCGCCTCGGAGATCCTCAGCGGGGAGAGGGACGAGATGCTTGCGGACTTCCGTCCGGAGCGGTTCCCCCGGTGACAGCCGGGCCGGAGCGCAGCACGAAGAAGCCCCCGGCACAAAGAAACCCCCCGGCACAAAGAAGCCCCCGGCACAAAGAAACCCCCCGCTTCCGCGAGGGGCTTCTTCTGTCGGTGCGCCGCCAGGGACTCGAACCCCGGACCCGCTGATTAAGAGTCAGCTGCTCTAACCAACTGAGCTAGCGGCGCCTGCTGACTCGGAAATAGTAGCTGGTCCGAAGGGGTGCTCCAAACCAGGCCATGATCGGCTCCGGAGCGGGCCTCAGAGGGCGAGTGAGAGCACCACGGGTGCGGCCTGCCGGTTCAGGGAATCCGCCGCGGCCCGTAGCCGGTGGGCGTGCTCGACCGGGAGGGAAAGGGCCAGGCAGCCGACGGTCGAGCCGGCCGTGAGCGGTACCGCGGCGCAGACCGTGCCGACCGCGTACTCCTGGATGTCGAGCACCGGGACCGTGGCCGGCTGGGCGTCGAGCTTGGAGAAGAGGACCCGCTCGTTGGTGATCGTCTTCGAGGTGAGCCGGGCGATCTTGTGGCGCGAGATGTGGTCGCGGCGGGCGTTCTGGTCGAGCTGGTTCAGCAGGCACTTGCCCGCCGCGCTGGCATGCGCAGCTGAGCGGAAGTCCACCCACTCCTGGACCGCGGGCGTCAGCGGCCCGTCGGCGACCTGAGTGATCTTCATCTCGCCGTCGATGTACCGGCTGATGTAGACCGCGGCACCGACCGAGTCCCGCAGCTGGTCCAGGGTGTTCTGCAGCCTGGCCTGGAGCGCCGCCTCGCGGGTGGCGCCGGAGCCGAGGAGGACGAGCGAGTCGCCGATGACGTAGGCGCCGTCACTGACCTGCTCGACATACCCCTCGCGGCGCAGCATCAGCAGCAGGGCGGACAGATGGAAGGTGGGCAGGCCGGTCTCCCGGGCGATGTCGGCATCGGTCACGCCGCCGCCGTACTTGGAAACGGTCTCCAGTACGCGGAGTGCGTACTGCACCGAATGGAACGGCGCGGTCGGCTCGGGCTTCAGCGCCACGGTTCCCCCTACAGGTTGTGACCGTTTGCTCGCGTACCACGATAGCCGCCAAGGACCCCTTGTGGGGGGCCTGTTGACGACTTGCTGGCGCGCCCCGAGCCCCCAAGCTGGGGCGCGCCACCATGGCATATGCCGGAGTCATGATTTCGATCGGGAGCCTGAGGTCAGAGCACTGCGCTCAGGAACTCGCGCGTACGTTCGTGCTCCGGGTCGCTGAAGATTTTCTCCGGCGAACCGGACTCGATCACCTTGCCGGAGTCGAACATCAGCACATCGTCCGAGATGTCCCTGGCGAAGTTCATCTCGTGGGTGACGCACAGCATGGTGATGTCGGTCGTACGGGCGATGTCCCGCAGGACGTCCAGCACCCCGGCCACCAGCTCCGGGTCGAGCGCCGACGTGACCTCGTCGAGCAGCAGCACCTGCGGCCGCATCGCCAGCGCGCGGGCGATGGCGACGCGCTGCTGCTGGCCGCCGGAGAGCTGGTTCGGCTTGGCGTCGGCGCGGTCACCGAGCCCGACCAGGTCGAGCAGGCCCTTGGCGCGCTCGGCGGCCTCGTCCTTGGACATCCCGAGGACCCGGACCGGGGCCTCGGTGATGTTGCGCAGCACGGACATGTTCGGGAAGAGGTTGAACTGCTGGAACACCATGCCGATGTTCTTGCGGACCTCGCGGATCTGCTTCTCGCCCTTCGACGGGAAGAGCTGGTCACCGTTGACGGTGATCACCCCTTCGTCCGGCTTGAGCAACGTCATCAGAAGTCTGAGAATCGTCGTCTTCCCGGAACCGGAAGGTCCGATCAGGGTGACGTGCTTGCCCGGCTGCACCGAGAAACAGAGGTTGTCGAGCACGGTGTTGTCGCCGAACCGCTTCGTGACGTTGTCGAAGCGGATGAGCTCGTTCGTGGTGACCGGCTTCGTCGGGGTCTTGATGACATCGGCCGCCGAGGTCCCGGCGTTCGCCGTGTTCTCGGGCCCGGTGTTCTCGGGCTGGGGGTTCTCGGGCCCGGTGTTCTCGGGCTGCTCGGGGCTGGTGGGGTTCGCGTCAGCGGACAAGGCGGCGCTCCAGGGCTCGTACAAGAAGAGATGCCGGATAGGCGATGACGATGAAGGCGACGCCGACCACGGTGAGCGCCTCGTTGTACTGGAAGGTCATCCCGCCCTGCAGGCGGGCCTGGCCCAGCAGGTCGAGCACGCTGATCGCGACGACCAGGGGGGTGTCCTTGAGCATCGCGATGACGTAGTTGCCGAGCGCGGGCAGCACCCGGCGGATCGCCTGCGGCAGGATCACCGCGGTCCAGGTGCGGCTGCGGGGCAGGGAGAGCGCGGTGGCCGCCTCCCACTGTCCGACCGGCACCGCGTCGATGCCGGCCCGGTAGACCTGGGCGGTGTACGTCGAGTAGTGCACGCCGATCGCGACCGTGCCGGTGGTCAGCGCGGAGAACTGGATGCCCCACTCGGGAAGCACGAAGAAGAGGAAGAACAGCTGCACCAGCAGCGGGGTGTTGCGGATGAACTCGGTCACGAAGTTCACCGGCCACCGTACGAAACGGGTCTTCACCCGGTAGCCGAGAGCCCAGACCAGACCCAGCGCGAAGGAGAGCACCGAGCCGAGCACCAGAATCCGGAGGGTGGTGAGCAGCCCGTCCCAGAAACGTGGCATGAAGTCCGCGACCGCGGACCAGTCCCAGCTGTTCATCGGGCACCTCCGGTGGCCGTGAGGCCGAGATTGGCCCGGGTCTTGCGCTCAAGTGCCCGCATCCCGCGGGTGAGTACGAACGCGATGACGAAGTAGATGACCAGGACCACCGAGTAGATCTTGGAGCTCTCCTGGGTGGCGAGCCGCACCAGATAGGCGGCGAACGACACGTCCCCGACGCCGAGCAGCGACACCAGGGCGGTGCCCTTGAGCAGCTCGATCAGCAGGTTCGAGAACGGCGGCATCATCTCGGGGATCGCCTGCGGAAGCAGGATCAGACGCATCCGCTGCCACGGGGTGAAGTTCAGCGCGACCCCCGCCTCGCGCTGTGCCGGCGCGACCGCGTTCAGCCCGCCGCGGACGATCTCGGCGCCGTACGCCCCGTAACTGAGCCCCAGGGCGAGCACCGCGGCCCACATCGGCACCAGCGCCCAGCCGAACAGGTTCGGCAGCACGAAGAAGATCCAGAACATCAGCACCAGGGACGAGGTGCCGCGGAAGATCTCCGTGTAGAAGCCGGCCAGGAAGCGCACCACACGGGAGCGGTGCGAGCGGGCCATGCCGATGCCGAAGGCCACGACGACGGCCAGCGCCGCGCTGTAGATGGTGAGTTGGATGGTGATCCAGATGCCCGGAAGCACCCAGTGCTGCCACAGTCCGGACGTCATGCGCACAGCTCCTTGGCCGTCAGCGTGGTCATCTCGTCCTTGGTGAAGCCGAACGGCTGCAGCACCCGGAAGAGTTCGCCGCTCTTCTTCATCTTGTGGATCTCGACGTTGAAGGCGTCACGGAGTGAGGTGTCGGTGCGGCGGAAGGTGAACCCGCCGCCGTCGATCTTCTTCTTGCCGTCGATCGTGGTCGCGAAGGCTTTGGTCGACTCGGCCTTGCGGCTCTTCTTCACCACTTCGCGAACGGTCAGCGAGGTACCTGCGAAGACATCGACGCGGCCGGACTCGACGGCGTTCAGACCCGCCACCTGGTCCTGGAGAATGACGATGTCCTTCTCCTTGTAACCGGCCGCGATGGCGTAGGCGATCTCGGCGTACGCGGTGCCGGTGGCGAACTTCGCCTTGGCCTTCACGCAGTCCTCGTAGTTGTGCAGGTTCTTCGGGTTGCCCTTGCGGACGATGAAGGCGTCCAGCATCTGGTACTCGGGGTCGGCGAAGATGACCTGCTGGCAGCGTTCCTTGTTGATGTACATACCGGCCGAAACGCAGTCGAACTGCTGCGAGTTGAGCCCGGGTATCAGTGAAGCGAAGTCGGTGGCCACCGGCTGGACATGGCCGACACCGAGCCGTTTGAAGATGATCTTCGCGAGTTCCACGGCCTCGCCGGTGAAGTCCCCCTGCTCATTGATGTACCCGTACGGCACCTCACCCGCGATGCCGAGCCTGACCGTGCCCTGCGACTTGAGCCTGGCGAGCGTGTCTCCGGTCGGTACCCGGGCGCAGCCGGCTGCCCCGAGCGCCCCCGCGGCGCCCAGACCCGCCATGCCGAGGAGAAGCGAACGGCGGCGTACGGACTCTATGGGCCGTATGAGTCGTCTTGTGGTGCTTCCTGAGTCGTTCCCTGGTGGTGAAGCCATGGGCGCGCGGCTACCCGACTCCAGCCGAGGTATGCCGGTCAATTTCAGCCGCTGACACGGAGAGGCGCCCTTGACCGCCCGGGGGCCCGGGGGGAAACCATGGAGGGATGAGCGATCGATTCGTGGAACTGTCCCTCGACAAGCGCGGTGTGAGCTGCACGGCGAAGCTCCTCGACGACAAGGCGCCGGTCACCTGCGCGGCGGTCTGGGACGCGTTGCCCCTGGGCGGCGACGTCTACCACGCGAAGTACGCGCGCAACGAGATCTACGCCCTGGTCCCGGGGTTCGCGCCGCAGGAGCCGCCACTGGAGAATCCGACGGTCACCCCCATCCCGGGCGATCTCTGCTACTTCACCTTCTCCGAGACGGTGCTGGGCACGGACTCGTACGGCTACGAGACCGCGGCCGACCACCGCGGGCGGACCACGGTGGTGGACCTGGCGCTGTTCTACGAGCGGAACAACCTGCTGATCAACGGGGACACCGGCTGGGTGCCCGGGATCGTGTGGGGCACGGTGGTGGACGGGCTCGACCGGATGGCGGAAGCCTGTCAGGACCTCTGGCGGTCGGGCGCGACGGGCGAGACGCTCAACTTCCGCCGGGCGTAGGGACCTTCCTGCGGCCGGTGCGTCACGGAGCGGCCACCTCTGCCGCCACCCCCGCCTCGTACAGCGCGTGTGCGGCCCGCAGCACCACCGCGTCCGTGTGCCGGGCCCCCACCAGCTGCACCCCGATGGGCAGTCCGGCCCCGTCCGTCCCGCAGGGCACCGAGGCCGCGGGCTGCTGGGTCAGGTTGAACGGGTACGTGAAGGGCGTCCACCCCGTCCAGCGGTGGTGCCCCGAGCCCCTGGGTGCCTCAAGACCCGCCTCGAAGGCGGTGATCGGCACGGTCGGGGTGACCAGCAGGTCGTACCGCTGGTGGAAGAGCCCCATGCGCCGGCCCAGCTCCATCCGTACGTCCACGGCCGCCAGATAGTCCAGCGCCGAGTACCGCTCGCCCTCCGCGACGATCTCCCGCAGCCCCGGGTCCAGCAGCTCGCGCTGCTCAGGGCCGATGTGCTCGGCCACCCGGGCCGCTCCGCCGAACCACAGCGTGTGGAAGGCGGCGACCGGGTCGGGGAGATCGGGGTCCGTCTCCTCGATGTACGCGCCGAGAGCCGCGAGCCGCTCCACCGCGCGCCGTACCGAGGCGGCCACCTCGGGGTCGACCGCGACCTGGCCGCCGAAGTTCGGCGAGTACGCGATCCGCAGCCCCTTCACCCCGCCGTCGAGACCGGTGCGGAAGCTGCCGTCGGGCGGGGCCAGCTGCGACCAGTCGCGCGGGTCGGGGCCGCTGATCACATCCATCATCAGCGCCGCGTCCGCCGCGTCCCGGGTCAGCGGCCCGACATGCGCGAGCGTCCCGAAGGCGCTCGCCGGATAGAGGGGGACCCGCCCGTACGTCGGCTTCAGCCCGAAGATCCCGCAGAACGACGCCGGGATACGGATCGAGCCACCGCCGTCCGTGCCGAGCCCCAGCGGCCCGGCCCCCAGTGCCACCGCCGCCGCGCTGCCGCCGCTGGAGCCGCCCGATGTGCGGGTGGAGTCGTGCGGGTTACGGGTCACCCCGTGCCGCGGGGAGTCGGTGACGGCCTTCCAGCCGAACTCGGGCGTCGTCGTCTTGCCGACGAGGACCGCGCCGTGCTCCCGCAGCCTGGCCACCGACGGCGCGTCCTCGTCCCATTCCCCGTCCGGCCGTACGGTCCTCGACCCGCGCAGCGTCGGCTCGCCGCGCAGCAGCAGGATGTCCTTGACCGTGACCGGCACCCCGTCGAGCAGCCCCTGCGGTTCACCCGCGCGCCAGCGTGCCGCCGACGCCCCGGCCTGCTCCCTGGCCCGGTCGGAGTCGATCCTGACGAAGGCGTTCACATCGGGCTGCACCACCTCGGCCCTGTGCAGTACGGCGTCGGCCGCGTCGACCGGCGTGAAGCTGCCCTTCCGGTAGCCGGCCAGGAGCTCTCGGGCGGTGAGGTCACAGAGGTCAGTCATGGGTGTGGACGTACCCACGTTTCTTGTCCACCACGTTCGGCAGGGGCTCTCCGTTCGCCCACTTGTCGTACAGCTCGACGAACTGCTCGGCGAGATCGTCGCGCCAGCCGACGGTGTCGCCGCTCATGTGCGGCGAGATCACCAGCCCGGGGATGTCCCAGAGCCGGCTGTCGGGCGGCAGCGGCTCCTCGGCGAAGACATCGAGCGCCGCGCCGGCCGGTCGCCGCTTCCCGAGCGCCTCGGCCAGGTCGTCCTCGACGACGAGCGCCCCGCGCCCCACATTGATGAAGTGGGCCGACGGCTGCATGGCAGCGAAGGCGTGCGCGCCGAACATGCCCCGGGTGGCGTCGGTGAGCGGCGCCGCGCAGATCACCCAGTCGGCGCGCGGCAGCAGCCTGTCGAGCTCGTCCGTGCCGTGGATCCCGGCGCGCGCGGTCCTGCCGACGAGCGCCACCCGCACCCCGAGCGCCGTCAGCGTCGCGCCGATCGCCCGGCCGATGGGCCCCGACCCGACGACCACCGCCCGAGTCCCCGCCACGCGACGGGTCTCGCGGTGCTGCCAGCGCCGCTGGCGCTGGAGCTCCTGCGTACCGGGGAAGTCCTTGGCGAAGGCGATGACGAGGCCCGCGACGTACTCGGCGATCGGCTGGTCGAAGACTCCGCGGGCGTTGGTCACCACCGTGTCCGAAGCGGCCAGCTCCGGGCTGAGGAGATGGTCCACCCCGGCGCTCGCCGTATGCACCCAGCGGGGGCGCGGCCCCTCGCCCGGCCACACCCTGCGGACCGCGTCGGAGAGGAAGTCCCAGACCAGCAGGACGTCCGCGTACGGCAGTTGGTCACCGATGGTGTGGGCGTCCGCGTGCACGATGTGCGCCCGGTCGGCCAGTCCCCCGAGGCGCGGCGGCGGGTCGGCGTCCAGGACCAGGAGGGTCGGTTCAGCGCTCTGTTCAGCGGGTTCGGGCATCTGCGCGGTCCTTCGACTGGGGGTGGTCGGGTTTCGTCGGAGTAAGCACATTGCAACGTCTGAGATGTGCGGATTGACCGGGCTCGCACCGTGACCCTACCGTCGACATCAGAAGCACAACGGCCTCACCCACATCACTTGGGGGGCAGTCATGGACATCTCCTTCCTCGGCGGACCACAGCCACAGCGCGGTGTGGGTGTCGTCGCCCCTTTTGACTTCGCTCTCGACCGAGAGCTGTGGAGGTGGGTGCCGGACGATGTCTCGCTCCATCTGACGCGTACCCCCTTCGTGCCGGTCGAAGTCTCCCTGGACCTCGCCCGGCTGGTCAGCGAACACGAGACGCTCCGGGAGGCCGTCCGGGCCCTGGGCGCGGTCGCGCCCCAGGTCGTGGCGTACGCCTGTGCCAGCGGCAGCTTCGTCGGCGGGGTCGCCGGGGAACGGGCCATGTGCACGGCGATGGCCGCGGCCGGCGAGCTGCCCGCGGTGACGACGTCGGGAGCCCTGCTGGAGGCTTTCCGGGAGCTCGGCGTCCGGCGGATCGCCCTGGTCACGCCCTACACTGAATCTGTGACGTCAGCCCTGGAGGAATACCTCGGCGAAGCGGGGACAGTCGTCACCGGGCGGGCCTTTCTCGGTCTCACCAGGCACATCTGGAAAGTCCCGTACCGCGACGTGGTGGACATGGCACGGCAGGCGGTGATCGGTTCGGCGGACGCCCTCTTCATCAGCTGTACCAACCTTCCGACGTACGACGTGATCCCGCAGCTCGAAGCGGAGCTGCGGATGCCGGTGCTTTCGGCGAACCAGGTCACGATGTGGGCGGCGCTGCGCGTGATCGGCGCCCACGCCGTCGGTCCGTACCAGCGGCTGCTGATCGAATCGGCGCCCGCGTCCGAGCCGGCACCGGCACCCCTGCCCGCGCCCGAGCCCGCCAGCGCACTGGCAGAAGATCCGCCCGAAGAGCAGGGAGGCTGGACATGACAGCGGTCGGGTTCCTTTACCCGGGGCATTCAGCGGAGGACGACTACGAGCGCATCGAGCAGCTCCTGGCGTCCGACGTGAGACTGTCCGTCGTCCACACCGACATCGGCGAGGACGCGCACCGGGTGGACGCGCTCCTGGAGATGGGCGCGGCGGACCGGCTCGCGGCGGGCGTCGAGGAGCTGCGGCTCGCCGGGGCCGAGACAGTGGTGTGGGCGTGCACGAGCGGCAGCTTCGTCTACGGCTGGGACGGCGCGCAGCAACAGGTCAGGGACCTGGCGCTGGCGGCCGGGATGCCCGCGTCCAGCACGTCCTTCGCCTTCGTGCACGCGATCCAGTACCTCGGCGCGAAGAAGGTCGCCGTCGCCGCGACGTATCCGGAGGACGTGGCGGCGTACTTCGCGGCCTTCCTCAAGTCCGCGGGTGTGGAAGTGACGGCGACCCGCGGCAGCGGCATCATCACGGCGGCCGAGGTCGGCACCTGGGGCCGGGACGAGGTCATCGAACTGGCCCTTTCGGGAGACCATCCGTCCGCCGACGCGGTGCTGCTGCCCGACACCGCGCTGCACACCGCGGCGTATGTGCAGGAGCTGGAGCAGGTCCTGGGGAAGCCGGTGCTCACGGCGAACCAGGTGTCCGTGTGGGAGGGGCTGCGGCTGGCCGACCGGAAGGTTCCGGGGGAGCGGCTCGGGAAGCTCTTCGCACGCAGGACGTGACGCGGGCGGCGGGTGCGGTCCGGGTGCTGACGTGGACGGCGGCCGGGCCCTGCGCACGGGCGGCGGCCGGGCCCTGCGCGCGGGCGGCGCGGGAATAACCGGAGACCGTCCCCTGTTGCCGACGCTGTACCTGGCCGACAACCAGAAAGGCCCAGCGCGGTGGACCCGATTCAAGGCAAGGCGGCCGGAACCGCTCCCGTACCCCTGTCCGTACTGGACCTGGTGACCGTGGGGGAAGGGCGTACCGCCACCCAGGCCATCAGGACCGGGGTGGAGATCGCCAAGCTCGCCGAGCGGCGCGGTTTCCACCGGTACTGGGTGGCCGAGCACCACTCCATGCCCGGGGTCGCCTCCTCGTCGCCCGCCGTGCTGCTCGCGCACCTCGCCGCGCACACCGACCGCATCCGGCTCGGCTCGGGCGGGGTGATGCTGCCCAACCACGCGCCCCTGGTGATCGCCGAGCAGTTCGGCACGCTGGAGGCGATGGCCCCGGGCCGGGTCGACCTGGGGCTCGGCCGGGCCCCGGGCACCGACGGGGCCACGGCGGCCGCGCTCCGCCGCTCCGACCGGCTCCATGAGGGCGCCGACGAATTCCCGCAGCAGCTGGCCGAGTTGATCCGGTTCCTGGACGACAGCTTCCCGGACGGCCACCGGTACGCCCGGATCCACGCCGTGCCGGGGCCCGTCCAGGGCCCTGCGGGGCGGCCGCCGGTGTGGCTGCTCGGCTCGTCCGGCTTCAGCGCACGGCTCGCGGGCACGCTCGGGCTGCCGTTCGCCTTCGCCCACCACTTCTCGGCGCAGAACACCATCCCGGCCCTCGACCTCTACCGCGAGTCCTTCCGGCCGTCGGCGGTGCTGGACAGCCCGTACGCCCTGATCGGCGTCGCCGCCCTCGCGGCCGACGACGAGAAGGAGGCCCACCGGCAGATCCTCAGCGGCGCGCTGTCGATGGTCCGGCTGCGCACCGGCCGGCCGGGTCTCGTGCCGACGCCCGAGGAGGCCGAGGCGTACCGGTTCAGCCCGGTGGAGCGCGAGTTCGTGGACGGCTGGCTCAGCAACATCATCACCGGCACCGCCGACGAGGTCCGTTCCGGTCTCGACGACCTCCAGAAGCGCACGGGCGCCGACGAGCTGATGATCACCGCCAACGCACACGGCGGTGAGGCGCGGCTGCGCTCGTACGAGCTGATCGCCGACGCGTACGGGCTGCCCGGGTAAGGGCTGTCCCGTAATCCCTGGCGGGCGCACGACGGGATTACGGGACAGCCCTTAGGACAGCGGCACGGCACAAGGGGTGGGGCGGCCGGGCGGCCGCGCCACCCCTCAGTCGTGTCGGGACCGCCGTCAGCCGTGCGGCACGGGGGCGCCCGCCAGCAGCGCGCCGATCTCCGCCGGGGCCACCGCCCGTGAGTACAGATAGCCCTGCCCGGTGTCACAGCCGATCCTGCGCAGCCGCGCCGCCTGCCCCGCCGTCTCCACGCACTCCGCGGTGACCGTGAGGCCCAGCCGGTGCGCGAGCTGCACCAGCGCTTCGACGATCATCTCGTCGGCCGGATTCGGGTGGCTGCCCGCGTCGTAGCGGAATCCGCGTACGAACGACCCGTCCAGCTTCAGCACCGACACCGGCAGCCGGCTCAGATAGGCGAGGTTCGAGTATCCGGTGCCGAAGTCGTCGATCGCGATCTGCACACCCATGTCGCTGAGGTCCTGGAGCGCCTGGAGGGGGCGGCCCGCCGACCCCATCACCGCCGACTCGGTCAGCTCCAGCTGGAGCAGATCGGGTGCGAGGCCCGTCTCGGCGAGGATCCCGGCGACATCGGCGACCAGATCCGAGTCCCACACCTGCCGTACGGCGATGTTGACGCTCACGAACAGCGGTGGGCGCGAGGGGTGTTCGAGCTGCCACGCCCTCGCCTGCCGGCAGGCGGTGCGCAGCACCCACGCGCCGAGCTGGACGATCGAGCCGTCCTCCTCGGCCAGACCGATGAAGCGGTTCGGGGTCAGCCGGCCGAACTGCGGGTGGTTCCAGCGCACCAGCGCCTCCACCCCCTTCAGCTCCCCGTCCGCCAGATCCACCAACGGCTGGTACTCAAGCACGAATTCACCGTCGTCCACGGCGGGCCGCAGGGTGGACGAGAGCGCCTGCCTGGTCATCCGGTGGGCGTTGCGCTCCGGGTCGAAGAGCGTCCAGCGCGCCTTGCCGTCCGCCTTCGCCCAGTACAGCGTGGTGTCGGCGTCCTGCATCAGACCGGTGGCGCTGGTGCCGTCGGCGGCCCGCTCCACCACCCCGATCGACGCCGAGACCGAGAGCCGCTGGCCGCCGAGGTCGAACGGCTCCTGGAGTGCGGCCAGCACCGAGGCCGCGAGAGCGGCGAGCTGGTCCGTGCCGGTGGAGTCCTCGACCAGCAGGGCGAATTCGTCCCCGCCGAGCCTGGCCACCAGGTGGCCGCTGCCACCGCCGTGACCGGTCTGGTCGGCGCAGTGGGTCAGCCGGGAGGCGACGACGCCGAGCAGCCGGTCGCCGAAGCGGTGGCCGAGTGTGTCGTTGACGGCCTTGAAGCCGTCGAGGTCCAGATAGCAGAGCCCGATCCGGCCGGTGCCGGGCCGGTCGCACGCCGCCGGGTCGAGCGCGGCCGACAGCCGCTCGAAGAACAGGGTGCGGTTGGGCAGCCGGGTCACCGGGTCGTGCATCTGGAGGTGGCGCAGCCTGGCCCGGAGTTCGCGCCGGTCGCTGACGTCGGCGACCGAGAGCAGCACCTGGGAGCTGTCGGGGAAGGGGGCGACGCTGACCTCGGCCCAGAGCGAGTGGCCGTCGGCGTGCTTGAGGCGGCGGGTGCAGCGGAAGCTGGAGCGGCGGCCCCGGAGCACCTCGCGGTACGCGTACCAGGTGCGGGTGTCCGCCGGGAGGTCCACGAGGCGGGCCGCGGTCTGCCGGGTCAGCTCGGCGGGCTCGGTGCCGAGCAGTCCGCCGAGCGCGGCGTTGGCGGAGACGACCAGGCCCTCGCGGTCGACGACGGCCATCCCGAGCCGCGCGGTGTTGAAGGCGGCGCGGTAGTCGTGCAGCTCGGCCGCGGTCCGGCCGACAGCCTGACGCTCTGTGACCGGTGGCCGGACGGATCCCGGTACAGGACCCGGTCCTTCAGGGGTTCCGTTCACGGCTGGCTCCCGCGGTGCAGTCGTCTCGAACAGGTGGGGTCGGGGTTCGTCGGCCGGGCGGTGGAGGGACGCCGAAGGCGCGTGTCCACATGGGAAAGTGTGCCGATCATAGAGGTTGAAGCAAGGACCGTTCCAGCCTCCTTGGCGCACGGTGGTCGGTCCCGCGCCCAAGGGTGATCGTTTCTGCGCGGCTACCGTCCGGGGGCTTTCCGACGTGATCGGTTGTGACTTTCCGTAAAGGTCCGGGGTGTCGGGTCGATCACTCGCCTGGGGCAGCTGGACAGGGCATAAACATATAAACCGGCCCAGGGTGGGTGGGGTGTCCCGCAACCCGAACCCGGAGGTCCACGTGCAGCGTCCGCAGGCACCCGGGCGAGTGGACCGGTTCCGGCTGCGGCAGACCGCCGCCATCCTCGTCTCGTTCATGGCGCTCACCGCGACATCGCTGGTCGCGGGGCCCGCGGTGGCCACGGTGGGCGGCGCGGGGCCGTGCGCGCTGGCCCGCACCGACGACCACCACTCGGACGGGCTCGACACCTGGAACTCCGCCTACCCCCGGCCGGTCGGGGCGCTCGACGCGGTCATGATCTTCCTGTCATTCCCCGGCACCGTGCCCGACACCACTCCGCAGGAGCTGACCGGCGACTACTTCCCCTCCACCACCGAGTTCTACCGGCGTGCCTCGTACGGGAAGTTCACGCTGCGGCCGCATCCGATGCAGCGGTGGACGACGATGCCGAAGCCCGCCTCCGCGTACGCGATACGGCGTGACTGGAGCGCGGGCGAGCGCGACGCGTATCTGCGGGACGCGGTGGCCGCGGCCGATCCCTCGGTGGACTTCAGCAAGTACGACCTCGTCTATCTGATCGCCGACCCGGACGCGCCGGGCGTCGACTCCGATGCCACGAAGGTGGTCAACCTGGATACTCCGCTGCGCGCCGACGGCACGGACATCCGGCGCTTCGTCACCGGCTTCGAGCGGCATCCGCCGGACCGCGACGTGCTGGCCCACGAGACCGGTCACGTCCTGGACCTGCCGGACCTCTACCACCGTCCGTCCGACGACAAGGGCGACTGGGACACCTATGTGGGGGACTGGGACGTCATGGGCAGCCAGTTCGGGCTCGCCCCCGACTTCTTCGGCTGGCACAAGTGGAAGCTGGGCTGGCTGGGCCGGCGGCAGATCGGCTGTGTACGCGGCACCGCTCCCCAGATGTTCACGCTTGAACCGCTGGAGAAGGTCACGGCGCCCGGCACGGACACGGCCGGGACCCGGCTCCTCGTCCTGCGGACGGGGCTGGAGAGCGCCCTCGCCATCGAGGCGCGGACCGCGGCGGGCAACGACGTGTCGACCTGTTCCGAGGGGGTCCTCATCTACCGGGTGAAGGCCGACCTGGCCTCGGGCGATGGCCCGATCCGGGTGGTCGACACCCACCCGCACAGCTCGGGCTGCTGGGGGCAGTCGGTCTACCCGCCGCTGGCCGACGCGCCGCTGGGGGTCGGGGAGACCTTCACTGTCCCCGGCAACGGGACGAAGGTGGAGGTGGCGGACCGTACGCCGTCGGGATCCTGGACGGTCAAGATCACGCCGGTCATCTGAGGCTGCTCCGGACATCTCAGGCTGCTCCGGTCATCCGGGGCGCCGCTGATCCGGAGCCCCGCCCGGCCGGGACAACGAAGAAGCCCCCCGCTTCCGCGAGGGGCTTCTTCCGTCTGTGCGCCGCCAGGGACTCGAACCCCGGACCCGCTGATTAAGAGTCAGCTGCTCTAACCAACTGAGCTAGCGGCGCCTGCTGACGTCGTAGACCTTAGCACCCTGATCGGCGCTGGTAAAAATTGATAAGCCGCCCGCCCCGGCCGCCGGGGCGGCCGCCGCCCGCGCCGCCCTGACGCAGGCCCAGAGCAGCACCTCGGGCCCCGGCAGCCAGGGATGGCGGGTGTCGGGGGCGACCAGCCAGCGCGGCCCCGACCGGGGAACGGACGAGGTCAGCGACGGTACGGTCACCGCGTCGCCCGGGCCGTGACAGAGCAGCGGCGGCACCGCGTCGCCCCACTCCTCCCAGTGCAGCAGGGACGGCAGCCGCTGGGCCGTGCCGGGGGCGGCGAAGAGCAGCATCCGGCCGCGGTGGCCGGCGACCGGGCCCGATCCGGGACCCTCCGACCACAGGGTGTCCAGCATCCGGCGGCCGAAGATCGCGGGCACATTGACGACGTCGAACACCGAGCCGCAGTCCAGCACGGTCGGGGCGGTGGGTTGGGACTCCCAGAGCGAGAGCGCGCTGCGCGGGTACGGCGCGGCGGAGGCGAGCCACCCCGCGCCGGCCGGGGTGACCTCTGTGGCGTGCTGACCGTCCTGCTCGTCGAGGATCCGGCTGAGCCCTGCGGACGAACGGCCGACCGTGGCATGGATGACCGAGCCCCGTACGCCGGAGCCGCCGATACCCGCGCTGCGGAGGCCGGGGCCGCGGAGGCCGGGGTTTCTGCCGGAGGGGATTCCTGCGCTGTCGTCGTTTCGCTGCCATGCGCTCATGCCGACCAGGTGTACCGGGAGTGAGGGAGGCACTGCGCTGGGTTGGCGGAAACCGGGACAGGCGGGGGCGGGAAGGCGTATCTTGCCCACCGGCCTTGCCTCTTGGCTCTGCCTCGGGGCATATGCCGTACGGCGGGCGGCGCCGTGGATCCGTCAGGTCGGCAGGCCGCGCAACAGGTCCCGGCCGAACTCGACCATCTTCTTCGCGTAGTCCTCGGTCCACTGCGCGCGCTCGGCGATGTCCGCGGTCGTCAGCCGGTCGAAGCGGCGCGGGTCGGCGAGCTGCGCCGCGGCCATCGCCTGGAACTCGACCGCCCGGTCCGCTGCCGCGCGGAAGGCCAGGGTGAGCTCGGTGGCGCGGGTGAGCAGCGCCGCCGGATCATCGATCGACTCCAGGTCGAAGAAGTGCTCCGGATCGGCGGTGGCCTCGGAAGGCTCGAAGAGCAACGGCGCAGGCCGCGGCTTCCGCTCGCGCTGTTCGGGCTCCGCCATGTGTGCCTCCTGCTGGTGCCGTTGTGCGTCTGCTCTGCGGCTGCGCTGCTGCATTGCCGCGCTGTGTCGGGTTGGGCGTCAGGTTCTGCGTCCGGTTGTGCGTCCGGTCGTGGGGTACCGGATCTGCCGTGGGATTCCGGCCACCGTCCATTGTCCCGCCCCGCGCAAGGGGCCGTCCGGCGCGGTCACCGGGGCCGGCCCGGCGGGTCAGGGTGTCCACGGCACGCGGTGTTCCGCGAGGTGGGCCAGGACCGCGTGGTTCGCCTCCCAGCCGTCCGGGAACTTCACGGTCACGCCCAGCTGTACCGGCTCCGTCGACGGATGCTCGTCCAGCAGCTCGGCCACGCCCTCCCGGCACACCACGATGCAGGCGTGCCGGTGCCGTGACGCCAGGACGCACAGCCTGCCCGTCTCCAGATGGAACGCCGTCGCGTCCGGTCGGCCCGACAGCGGGTGCAGCACCACCGTGACGTCGAACTCCCGGCCCTGCAGACGGTTGGCCGTATCGACCGCGACACCCGTCACCCCGAGCTCCGCGAGCGCCGACCGCACCGCGGCCGCCTGGTCGCGGTGGGCCGTGCCGACCGCGACACGGTCCGCCGTCAGCGGCACCGGATCTGGCGACTGCTCACTCACCGCCGCGCCCCCGCGGTCCAGCAGCCGCCCGACGACCAGGGCCACCGCCCGTACCGCCTCCGGGTCCGTACGCGGTGTGTGCCGCGCGGGCAGTTCGAGCAGACCCCAGCCCGAATCGGCCGCCTCGTCCAGTACCCGGTCGGGGCCCGAACCGTCCGACGCCACCCCGAAGGTCAGCCGCCGGTCACCGTGGTCCGTGCCGCTGCGGAACGGCGTGTACGGGTAGAACGCGTCCGAGACCAGCGGCGCGGCCGAGGCCGGCAGCCGCCAGGAGACCGGCAGCCGGTGCTGCGGCAGCTCCGGATTGTGCGCGAGCAGGGTGGAGACCGCACTGGCCGACGGGTCGTACGTCAGCCCCGCCCACTGCTCGGCGCCGACCACACTGAACGGGTCGAGCTGGCCGGGGTCGCCCACGAACAACGCCCGCTCGAACAGCCCGGCCACGGCCAGCAGAGCGTCCGACCGCATCTGGTACGCCTCGTCCACGATCGCGTGCCGCCAGGGCTCGACGCCCTTCACATGCGCCCACTTCGCGGCCGTCGAGATCACCACGTCGAGCCCTGCGAGATCCGCGGCCTTGGCGGACTTGCGGACGTTCGGCAGGTCGTCCAGCGCCTTGTCGTACGGATCGGGGTCGCTGCTGTGCAGCCGGCCGACCGGCAGCTCGGGATCCTTCCCGGCCAGCCGGACGACCAGGTCGTCCACCTGGGCGTTGGTCTGCGCGACCACCATCAGCGGGCGGCCGGCGGCGGCCAGTTCACGGGCCGCGCGCACCACCAGCGTCGACTTGCCCGCGCCGGGCGGCGAGTCGACCACCACTCCGCGGGAGGTGCCGTGCAGCGTGTCGTCGAGGATGGCCCGCGTCGCACGGGCCGCCTCCGCACCGGGATCGAAGGTCACAGCAGGTCCTCGGGGGTGGCGGGGTCGGGGAGGCGCACAGGGGCCGCGGTGTCCGGCGGGCCGCCGTGGGTCCACGGGGTGTCCTCCTGCGCGGGCAGCTCGGGCCCGCCCCGCGCACTGTGCTCGAACAGCGTCCAGCACAGCCGGTCGCCCTTCTCCGGAACGGTCCCCGGGGCCGGCTCCCTGGCGCGGCCCATGCCGTTGGTCAGCCGCAGCACCAGCGAGCCGTCCTCCTCGTACCGTACGAACTCGGCCGTCTGGGTCTTCGGGCCTGTCGTTCGGGCCAGGCCGGGCTCGCGGGGACTGGCACGCACATCTGCGGCGTTGTCGTCAATCACCATGGCTCCGCCATGATTCAATCCTCCGCCTTGCGGCTGCACGCACCAGTCCCCGCTCCCTGATCCGGCCTGGCCCGAACGGAAGACCCTGGGCGGGTCGCCCGGGAGCGCCCGGTGGACCTTGGTGCGCTCCCCGATGTGCGGGGAGTCGTCCGTGCGGAGCGTCACCAGGGGGCGCGGGCTCGGGCGCTTCGACTCGCTCCACGCCATCACCACGTCCGTCACCTCGCCGCTGAACGCCTCGCCCGCGAGCCGCCGTCCGGCCATCACCAGCGGATCGTCCAGGGCCTCCTGTGCCTCCAGCTGTGTCTGCGCGGTCTCCCGGGTGGCGAGCTTCTGCGCCGCCGTCACCGCGTCGTCCTTGCGGGGCTGGGGCGGCTCGCCCGCCCGTACCCGGTCCCGGTGGCCGGTGAACGACCATCGGTCCCGGGTCCACCGGTCGCCCGCCCTGGCTCCCTCGGGCAGCTCGCGCAGCAGCCCGAGCGCCTGCCACACCGCGTCCCAGGTGGGGCGCAGCTGCCCGGCCAGCAGCGTGCGGATCTCCCGCTCGGCCGCTGTCAGTTCGCCGAGCCGGTCGTCGGCCGACGGTCCGTCCTCGGCGGCGGCCAGTGCCGTACGCGCCGTGTCGTACCGCTCCACCGCCGGGGCCAGCAGCCTGTTGTCGAAGGCGGGGTCGGTCGCGGGGCCCGCGGGCGGGCAGAGCAGCTGCCCGTCCCGGTCGCGTCCCAGCTCGGCCCGGAGCGCCGCCTCGGCGCCCGATGCCCCGTCGCCCGGGGCGATCCAGGCGAGCAGCGCGCCCAGATGCTGGTCCTCCAGAGTGCTCTGGCCGGTGGCCCAGTGCCGGTTCAGCAGGTCGGTCGCCGCGAGCAGCAGCGAGGACCCGGGGACCCGGGCGCGCTCACCGTAGTGCGTCAGCCAGCGGCCGAGCAGCGGGACGCGGGGCGGCGCCGGGTAGGGCGTCTCGGGATCCTCATCGGCCGTACGCCGGAAGCGCGTCGAGCGCCCGATGAGCCGTACGAAGTCGATGCCCGCCCGGCTCGGCACGATCAGCTGCGGGGCGTCCGTGCACAGCTCCGTCTCGACCTTGACCTTCTTCTTGGTCTCCGGGTCGGTCTCGGACCGCTCGGCGGCCTCGACGTCGTCGGCGTACTCCTCGATGTACGGCAGGACGGCATCGGCCAGCTCGGCGAGGAACGCGAACCGCAGGTCACGGTCGCGCGGCTGGGCGACGACCAGCAGCCTCGGCGCGGCGGGGTCGGTGCCGACGAGTGCCCCGAGGGGTGCGCCGGCCTCGCCCGCCGTGGTGAGGGGGACGAACACGAGCGGGCGCGCGGAGAGATCCTGACGGTGACGGGCGCGCGGCCGGGCTGCGCGCAGCATCCGCGGCGCGGCGGGGTACGTGCCGAATACTGCCCCGAGGGGTGAGCCGGCGTCGCCCGCCGTGGTGATGGGGACGAACACGAGCGTGCGCGCCGAAGGATGACGGTGGCGGACGGTGGCGGTGGGCTCCGCGCGGCCGGACCGCACGGCTTCCAGCAGGGCGAGCGTGCTGATCAGCGACATGGCGACGGCCCGTCCTGCCCGGCTGGGGCCGGGCCACTGTCCTGCCCGGGGAGGGCCGGGCC
>NZ_JAAGLN010000090.1 GCF_010548145.1 Streptomyces sp. SID10853 | reverse complement strand
GCCCACCAGGGCGAGCGCCGCCTCGGGACCCGGGCAGGTGACCTCCAGCGACGAGGAGCGGCCGGGCTCGGTGAGCGAGCCGTGCGCCAGGAAGGCGCCGCGCCAGGCCGCCTCGGCGTCGCAGGTGGCCCCCGAGACCACCTGCGGGGGCAGACCGCGGATGGGGCGGCCGCGGCCGTCCACCAGGCCGGTCTGGCGGGCCAGCTGGTCACCGCCCGCCACGACCCGTACGACAAAGCGGCTGCCTCTGCGCAGTCCGCCGGGGGCCATCACGATCAGTTCGGAATTGTGTCCGAAGATCTCCAGGATGTCCCGCTTGAGCCTGCGCGCCGCCATGGCGGTGTCCAGCTCCGCCTCGATCACAATCCGCCCGCTCACCAGGTGCAGCCCGCCGGCGAACCGAAGAATCGCCGAGACCTCCGCCTTCCTGCAGCAGGTCCGGGTGACGGGGAGCCGGGAGACTTCGTCCTTCACCGCTGCCGTCATCGCCATGGGCCGATCCTTCCATGCATCCGAAAAATACGGTCGTACGCGGCGGCCAGCAGCTCCCTGTCGTGTGTCGGGGAGCCGTCGGGCGAGGCCACAGGCGCCAGCTCGACCGCCGCACCGAGCCCTTTGGCGGCTTCGGCGAGACTCGCACGGTCGGGCACGGCGGCCTCGTCGGCAAGCACCACGTCCAGGGCGAGTTTAGGGGCGTGTCGGGCCAAAACCTCCAAATGACGCTGCGGTGAGAAGCCACTGGTTTCACCGGGTTGCGGCGCGAGATTGAGCGAGAGCACCTTGCGCGCCTTCGTTTCGACCAGGGCGTCGTGCAGTTCGGGCACCAGCAGATGCGGGATCACCGACGAGAACCAGGAGCCGGGGCCGAGCACCACCCAGTCCGCGTCGAGGACCGCGGCGACGGCCTCCGGGACGGCCGGCGGGTCGTTCGGCACCAGGTGCACGGACTGCACCTCGCCCGGTGTGAGGGCGACCGTGGCCTGGCCGCGGACCGTGTCGACGTCGTCGGGGCGGGCCGGGTCGTGGCCGCGGACGAGTGCCTGCAGCTCCAGTGGCACCGCGGACATCGGCAGTACCCTGCCGTGCGCGCCGAGCAGCTTGCCGACCAGGTCCAGAGCCTGTACGTGGTCGCCGAGCTGCTCCCACAGGGCGACGATCAGCAGATTGCCGACCGCGTGCTCGTGCAGCTCGCCCTTGGACTGGAAGCGGTGCTGGATGACGCGGGCCCAGGTCTGCCCCCAGTCGTCGTCCCCGCAGAGCGCGGCGAGCGCCTTGCGCAGATCGCCGGGCGGCAGCACGCCCAGCTCCTCACGGAGCCGGCCGCTGGAGCCGCCGTCGTCGGCGACGGTCACCACGGCGGTCAGGTCCCCGGTGATGCGCCGCAGCGCGGCGAGCGAGGCGGAGAGCCCCATTCCGCCGCCCAGCGCGACGACCTTCGGCTGGGTGCCGCGCCTGATCCGGCCCGGCACCAGCCGTACGCGCCGCAGCTTGGCGGTACTTCGGCCTGTCACTCGCGCCCCATGTCGCGGTGGACGAGCACCGTCTCGATCCCTTCCGACGCCAGCCGGGCGGCGAGCTTCTCGGACATCGCCACGGAACGGTGCTTGCCGCCGGTACACCCGACGGCGATGGTCACGTACCGCTTGCCCTCCCGCCGGTAGCCGGTGGCGATGATCTGGAGCAGCTCGCTGTACTGGTTGAGGAACTCCTTGGCGCCCGGCTGGTTGAAGACGTACGCCGACACCTCCTCGTTGAGGCCGGTGAACGGGCGCAGCTCGGGCACCCAGTGCGGGTTGGGCAGGAAGCGGCAGTCGACGACCAGGTCCGCGTCGACCGGGAGGCCGTACTTGTAGCCGAACGACATCACGGTCGCCCGCAGCTCGGGCTCCTCGTCGCCGGCGAACTGGGCGTCCATCTTGGCCCGCAGTTCGTGCACGTTGAGGCTGGAGGTGTCGATCACCAGGTCGGCGTCGCCGCGCAGCTCGCGCAGCAGATCGCGCTCGGCGGCGATACCGTCGGTGATCCGGCCGTCCCCCTGGAGCGGGTGCGGTCTGCGCACGGATTCGAAGCGGCGTACCAGCGCGTCGTCGGAGGACTCCAGGAAGACGATCCGCCGGGTGACCTGCTTGGCGGCGAGGTCGGCGAGTGACTGGCGCAGATTGTCGAAGAAGCGCCGGCCGCGTACGTCGACGACGACGGCGATACGGGCCACATTGCCCTGCGAGCGTGCGCCGAGCTCCACCATGGTGGGGATCAGGGCGGGCGGGAGGTTGTCGACGACGAACCAGCCGAGGTCCTCCAGGCACTTCGCCGCAGTGGAACGCCCGGCGCCGGACATCCCGGAGATGATCACCAGCTCCGGAATGGCCGCTTCCGCGGTCTCGGCCGGTGTGCCGGCGGTCGCACCGCCCGTGCCCGCACCGCCCGTGCCCGCACCGCCCGTGCCCGCACTGCCCGTACTCACGTGTGCTCCGTCCCGTTCCTGCTCGTCACTCATGTGTGTCGCCCCCGTCGTCTTCAATGATCTCTCCTGTCGCCGTGTTCACGGCAGGTGCGGCCGGCGCTGTCCCTGCGAGCGCTGCGGCCACCGACTCGGCCGTCCTGCGGCCTATGCCGGGCACTTCGCAGATCTGGTCGATTGTGGCCTGCCTCAGCTTCTTGACCGAGCCGAAGTGCTTGATCAGGGCCTGTTTCCTGGTCTCCCCCAGGCCCGCGACGGAGTCGAGCGGGCCCGCCTTGAAGCGCTTGGCCCGCTTGGCCCGCTGATAGGTGATGGCGAAGCGGTGGGCCTCGTCCCGCACCCGCTGGAGGAGGTAGAGCCCTTCGCTCGACCGGGGCAGGACCACCGGGTCGTCGTCGCCGGGCAGCCAGACCTCCTCCAGGCGCTTGGCCAGACCGCAGACGGCGACGTCATCGATGCCCAGCTCGTCCAGCGCGCGCTTCGCGGCCGCCACCTGGGGCTGGCCGCCGTCGACCACCACCAGCTGGGGCGGGTACGCGAACCGCTTGGGGCGGCCGTCCTCCTCGACCGCATCGGCGGCCTGCTCCTCGGTCCACTCCCCCGTCCGCTCCTTCTCCTGGAGATACCGCCGGAAGCGCCGGGTGAGCACCTCGTGCATGGACCGGACGTCGTCCTGGCCCTCGAAGCCCTTGATCTGGAAGCGGCGGTACTCCCCCTTGCGGACCAGACCGTCCTCGAAGACCACCATCGAACCGACCACGTCGTCGCCCTGGAGGTGGGAGATGTCGTAGCACTCGATCCGCAGCGGCGCGCTGTCGAGGCCGAGCGCCGCGGCGATCTCCTCCAGAGCCCGGGAGCGGGTCGTGAGGTCGGACGCCCGCTTGGTCTTGTGCAGCACCAGCGCCTGCTGGGCGTTGCGCTGCACGGTCGCCATCAGGTCCTTCTTGTCGCCGCGCTGCGGGATACGCAGCGAGACATGCGAGCCCCGGCGGTCGGCGAGCCACTGGGTGACGGCGTCGGTCTGCTCCGGGAGGGCCGGGACCAGCACCTCCTTGGGCACGCCCTCGCCCTTCTCCTCGCCGTACAGCTGCTGGAGCGCGTGCTCGACGAGGCCGGAGGTCTCCACGGCCTCGACCTTGTCGGTGACCCAGCCGCGCTGGCCGCGGACCCGGCCGCCACGGACGTGGAAGATCTGGACGGCGGCCTCCAGCTCGTCCTCGGCGACGGCGATCAGGTCGGCGTCGGTGGCGTCGTTGAAGACGACCGCGTTCTTCTCCAGGGCGCGCTTGAGCGCCTCTATGTCGTCGCGGAGCCTGGCCGCCTTCTCGTACTCCATCTCCTCGGCCGCGTCCCGCATCTCCTGCTCGATGCGCCGTATGTACGCGCCGGTGCGGCCGGCCATGAAGTCGCAGAACTCCTCGGCCAGTTCGCGGTGCTCCTCGGGGGTGACACGGCCGACGCAGGGCGCCGAGCACTTGCCGATGTAGCCGAGGAGGCAGGGGCGGCCGATCTGCGCGGAGCGCTTGAACACCCCGGCGGAGCAGGTGCGTACGGGGAAGACGCGGAGCATCAGGTCGACGGTCTCGCGGATGGCCCAGGCATGGCCGTAGGGGCCGAAGTAGCGCACGCCCTTCTTCTTGGGGCCGCGCATCACCTGCACCCGGGGGAATTCCTCGTTCATCGTCACCGCGAGGGACGGATAGCTCTTGTCGTCGCGGTACTTGACGTTGAAACGGGGGTCGAATTCCTTGATCCAGGAGTATTCGAGCTGGAGGGCCTCGACCTCGGTGGAGACCACCGTCCACTCCACGGACGCGGCGGTGGTGACCATCGTGCGGGTGCGCGGGTGGAGATTGGCCACGTCCTGGAAGTACGAGGACAGGCGTGGGCGCAGGCTCTTCGCCTTCCCGACGTAGATCACCCGGTGGTGCTCGTCGCGGAATTTGTAGACCCCCGGGGAGTCGGGGATCTGTCCCGGCTTGGGGCGGTAACTGGAGGGGTCTGCCATGTCTCCCACCCTACTGGCGGTGACTGACAGCGCGGAGTCACCGCGGGTGGAGTCACCGCCGGCGGCCCGCTGCGGGCCGGGGCGCCGCGGGCGGGGTCAGACCTTCTTGTCGGGGCCGGCGATCAGCTTGCCGCCCACCACCTTGACCGGCACGTCGGCGAGCGGCCGCCCGGCCGGGCCCTGCAGCACCTTGCCGGTCGTGACGTCGAAGCGGCTGCCGTGGCAGGGGCAGATGCCGACCTTGCCCTCGATCTTCTGCAGGGGGCAGTTCTGGTGGGTGCACCGCGACCAGAGCGCCTTGTACGCGTCGGCGCTCGACCGGCTCACGATCAGGAACTGGTCCCGGTAGTACTTGACCCCGCCGACCGGTACGGCGTCGGCCGCCCCCAGGTCGACGGGCTTGTCGGGGCCCGACGACGTGCTGCTGCCACCGCCCGAGCAGGCGGTCAGCCCGAGCCCGGCGGCGCCCGCCAGGGCGGCTCCCATGAGGACGGAACGACGGGCGGGCGGCAGACCGGACATATGAGGCTCCACTGTTCAACAGGCATCGGCGACGGAACCGACCATACCGGTGGAGATCCCCGCCGCCGCAGGCGGTGTTCGCGGCGTTTACGGGCCCGGGAACTTCGGCTACGTTCGGGATCTGTGATCACCGTCGCCGGAGAATCCCTGATCGACCTGGTGCCGCAGAACGCCGCCGCGCCCGGTGAACCCCTGCCCGCACTGCTGCCACGGCTGGGCGGCGGGCCCTACAACACGGCTGTCGCCCTGGGCCGGCTCGGTGCCCGGGTGGGCTTCTGCTCACGGGTGTCAACCGACGGCTTCGGTGACGCGCTGCTCGGCGGGCTGCGGGCGGCCGGGGTGGACCTGTCCCTGGTCCAGCGGGGCCCGGAGCCGACGACGCTCGCGGTGGCGTCGCTGAGCACCGACGGCTCCGCGGGCTTCGGCTTCTACGCCGAGGGGAGCGCGGACCGCCTGTTCGAGCTGCCGGAGCAACTGCCCCACGAGGTGACGGCGTTGTCCCTGGGTACCTGTTCGCTGGTCCTCGAACCGGGTGCGAGCGCGTACGAGGCGCTGCTGCGCCGGGAATCGGCGCGCGGGGTGTTCACGCTGCTCGACCCGAACATCAGGGCGGGGCTGATCCAGGACGGGGACGCCTACCGGAAGCGGTTCAGGGACTGGCTGCCGGATGTCACCCTCCTGAAGCTGTCGGAGGAGGACGCCCAGTGGCTCGGCGGCACTCCTGAGGAGTGGCTGGCCGCGGGGCCGCAGGCGGTCGTGGTCACACACGGCGGCGACGGTCTGACCGTACGGACCAGGGCGGGCGGCGAGTACGCGGTCCCCGGTGCGGCGGTCGATGTGGTGGACACGATCGGCGCGGGCGACACGGTCAACGCGGCGCTGCTGCACGGTCTGGCGGAGCGGGACGCGCTGTCGGCGGCGGCGATCGCCGCGCTGTCCGGCGACGGCTGGGCCGAGGTCCTGGCCTTCGCGGCCCGGGCGGCCGCGGTGACCTGCTCACGTACCGGGGCCGAACCGCCGTACGCCCGCGAGCTGGCCTGAGCTCCAGCGGCGGGGAGGGGCGGGGGCGGCCCCGCCCCTCCCCGCCGCTGGAATCACGCCGGTGTCACACCTGCCACTGGCCTCACGAAGAGCGCCGGGTGCGCGCCGGCTTCTTCGTGGCCGTCTTCTCCGCCGTCGGCTTCTTCGTGGCCGTCTTCTTCGCCGCCGTCCCAGCCGTGGCTGCCTTGGCCGCGGCGCTGCCCTTCCCGGCCGCCGCCTTCTGTGCCGCTGTCTTCTTCACCGCGGCTTTCTTCGCCGGCGCCTTCGTGACCTGGGTGGCGTCGCTGATCCGCTCGGCGTCCAGGATGTCCCGCAGGAACTTCCCTGTGTGGCTGGCCGGGACCCCGGCGACCTCCTCGGGAGTGCCCTCGGCGATGACCAGGCCACCGCCGTTGCCGCCCTCGGGGCCCATGTCGACGACCCAGTCGGCGGTCTTGACGACATCCAGGTTGTGCTCGATGACGATCACCGTGTTGCCCTTGTCGACCAGACCCGACAGCACGTTGATCAGCTTGCTGATGTCCTCGAAGTGGAGGCCGGTCGTCGGCTCGTCCAGGACGTAGACCGTGCGGCCGGTGGAGCGCTTCTGGAGCTCGCTCGCCAGCTTCACCCGCTGTGCCTCACCGCCCGACAGCGTCGGCGCGGACTGGCCGAGCCTGACGTAGCCCAGGCCCACCTCGTGGAGCGTGCGCAGATGACGCGCGATCGTCGGGACGGCCTCGAAGAAGTCCAGGCCCTCCTCGATCGGCATGTCCAGGACCTCGGCGATGGACTTGCCCTTGTAGTGGACCTCCAGGGTCTCCCGGTTGTAGCGCGCACCGTGGCAGACCTCGCACGGGACGTACACATCCGGCAGGAAGTTCATCTCGATCTTGATCGTGCCGTCGCCCGAGCAGTTCTCGCAGCGGCCGCCCTTGACGTTGAAGGAGAAGCGCCCGGGCAGATAGCCCCGGACCTTTGCCTCCATGGTCTCGGCGAAGAGCCTGCGCACATGGTCGAAGACCCCGGTGTACGTCGCCGGGTTGGACCGTGGGGTGCGGCCGATGGGCGACTGGTCGACGTGGACGACCTTGTCGACCAGGTCGTCGCCGTCGACCCGGGTGTGCCGGCCGGGGACCGTGCGCGCGCCGTTGAGCTCACGCGCGAGGTGGGTGTAGAGGATGTCGTTGACCAGGGTCGACTTGCCGGATCCGGAGACACCGGTGACCGCGGTCAGCACCCCCAGCGGGAAGGACACGTCGATGTCCCTGAGGTTGTTCTCCCGGGCGCCGTGCACCGTCAGCCGCCGGCCCGGGTCCACGGGCCTGCGCAGGTCCGGGATCGGGATGGCCCTCTTGCCCGCCAGATACTGGCCGGTCAGGGACTCCTTGTTGGCGAGGAGATCCTTCAGCGATCCGGAGTGCACGACCTTGCCGCCGTGCTCACCGGCGCCGGGGCCGATGTCCACGACCCAGTCGGCGACCTTGATGGTGTCCTCGTCGTGCTCGACGACGATCAGGGTGTTGCCCATGTCGCGCAGCCGGACGAGTGTCTCGATGAGGCGGTGGTTGTCGCGCTGGTGCAGGCCGATGGACGGCTCGTCCAGTACGTACAGCACCCCGACCAGACCGGAACCGATCTGGGTGGCCAGCCTGATGCGCTGCGCCTCGCCGCCGGAGAGCGTGCCCGCCGCGCGGTTGAGCGAGAGGTAGTCGAGACCGACGTCGACCAGGAACTTCAGCCGTTCGTTGACCTCCTTGAGTACCCGCTCGGCGATCTTCTTGTCGCGGGCGTTGAGCTTCAGCCGGCCAAGGAAGTCGGCGCACTCGCTGATCGACATCGCCGCGACCTCGGCGATGGACTTCTCCATCACGGTGACCGCGAGGACGATCGGCTTCAGCCGGGTGCCCTCACAGGTCGGGCAGGGCACCTCGCGCATATAGCCCTCGAAGCGCTCCCTGCTGGAGTCGCTCTCCGCCTCCGAGTGCCGCCGCTTGACGAAGGGCACCACGCCCTCGAAGGAGGTCGTGTAAGCGCGCTCGCGCCCGTACCTGTTGCGGTAGCGGACCTCGATCTGGGTCTTGTGGCCGTTCAGCAGGGCCTTCTTGGCGCGCTGCGGCAGCCCGGCCCAGGGGATGTCCGTCCTGAACCCGAGCTCGCTGGAGAGGGCGCCGACCAGCCGTGCGAAGTACTCCTTGGTGTGGCCGTGCGACCACGGAGAGATCGCGCCCTCGTCGAGGGACTTGTCCTCGTCCGGGACGAGCAGCTCGGGGTCGACCTCCATCCGCGTCCCGATCCCGGTGCAGTCCGGGCAGGCGCCGAAGGGTGAGTTGAACGAGAAGGAGCGCGGCTCCAGCTCCTCGAAGGACAGGTCGTCATGGGCGCAGTAGAGGTGCTCGGAGTACATCCGCTCACGCTCGGGGTCGTCCGCCGGCAGATCCACGAAGTCCAGGATGACCATGCCGCCGGCCAGCCCGAGCGCGGTCTCCACCGAGTCGGTGAGGCGGCGCTTGGCGCTTTCCTTCACCGTGAGGCGGTCGATGACCACCTCGATGGTGTGCTTCTCCTGCTTCTTCAGCTTGGGCGGCTCGGAGAGCTGGATCGTCTCGCCGTCCACCCGGGCACGGCTGTACCCCTTGGTCTGAAGGTCGGAGAAGAGGTCGACGAATTCGCCCTTGCGCTCCCGCACGAGCGGCGAGAGCACCTGGAAGCGGCTGCCCTCGGGCAGTTCGAGGACCTTGTCGACGATGGCCTGCGGGGACTGGCGCGAGATGGGCCGGCCGCACTGGGGGCAGTGCGGCTTGCCGATACGGGCGAAGAGCAGCCGCAGGTAGTCGTAGACCTCGGTGATCGTGCCGACCGTCGAGCGCGGGTTGCGCGAGGTCGACTTCTGGTCGATCGAGACAGCGGGGGACAGACCCTCGATGAAGTCCACATCGGGCTTGTCCATCTGCCCGAGGAACTGCCGGGCGTACGAGGAGAGCGACTCGACATAGCGGCGCTGCCCCTCGGCGAAGATCGTGTCGAACGCGAGGGAGGACTTGCCCGATCCGGAGAGCCCGGTGAAGACGATCAGGGAGTCACGCGGGAGGTCGATCGAGACGTTTTTGAGGTTGTGCTCGCGAGCGCCACGAACGATGAGACGGTCGGCCACGCCGGTCCGCACCTTTCTGAGAGAAGAAGCAGGGGCGGAGCCCCCTCCCCAGGGTATGGGGGGCGCCTCAGCGATGTCGGATGATGCCTTGTTGGATGTCTCTCACGAGCCTATAGCACGCGCATTCGATTAACGGCCATCGGTAAACAGCTTCACCCGAAGGAGTGGAGGGGCCTATCGTCAGCTGCATGATCGATCACGCGCGCGACCTGAGATCTGTGGATGAGGCGACGGAACGGCTCCTGGCCGCGGCCGCCGGACTGGACAACGTCACGGTCGCCGAACCGTCACGGCTTCCCGGCTGGTCCCGCGGTCATGTACTCGCCCACCTCTCACGTAACGCCGACGCGATCGGAAATGTTCTCGCCGGTCTGCCGATGTACGCGTCGGCCGAGGCCCGCGACGCCGACATCGAGCGTGACGCGCACCGCACGCTCGCCGTACAGCTCGCGGACGTGCGCGAGAGCGCGGCCCGGTTCCGTGAGCGCGCGGCACTTCCCGCGGACTGGTCCAGGACCGTGACCCTCCGCAACGGCGTCACCGACACGGCCGCCCGCATCCCCTTCCGCCGCTGGGTCGAGATCGAGCTGCACCATGTCGACCTCGGGATCGGCTACGAGCTGGATGACCTTTCCGCGGAATTCACCGAGCGGGAGATCGGCTTCCTGCGCGAGCGCTTCTCCGCCGATCCCGCGGTGGCCGGGGTCACGGGCCCGCCCGCAGTGCTGCTGGGCTGGCTGTCGGGGCGCGGCGACGGCGCGGGGCTGACGGTCCCCGGCGGTGGGGCGCTGCCTGCCCTGCCGCCGCTCTAGAACAACGGCCGGGGCAGCGGCTCCTGAGTCCGCCCTCCGGGCCCCCGGCCCCGTGCGGCCGCTCTAGACTCGGCAGCATGACGTACAGCGGAGTGGTGAAGGTCGGCGGCCCGGCGGACGTACACGAGCTGACAGCTCTGATGATCTCCAAGGTCGCGGTGGGCCCGATGAACAACAACGCGTATCTGCTGCGCTGCCGGGAGTCCGGGGAGCAGATGCTGATCGACGCGGCCAACGACACCGCGACGCTGCTGCAGCTGATCGGTGACGACTCCATCGCCTCCGTGGTCACCACCCACCGCCACGGCGACCACTGGCAGTCCTTGCAGGCCGTCGTGGACGCCACCGGCGCCCGCACCTATGCGGGGCGGTACGACGTCGGCGGCATTCCGGTCGCCACCGATGTCCCGGTGGAGGACGGTGACACGATCCGGGTGGGCCGGATCGAGCTGAACGTCCGCCGGCTGGTCGGCCACACCCCGGGCTCCATCGTGCTCATCTACGACGACCCGCACGGCCACCCGCATGTCTTCACCGGCGACTGCCTCTTTCCCGGCGGGGTCGGGAACACCAACGGCGACACCAAGGCGTTCACCAGCCTGCTGGACGGCATCGAGGAGAAGCTCTTCGACCGGCTCTCCGACGAGACCTGGGTCTATCCGGGGCACGGGCACGACACCACGCTGGGCGACGAGCGCCCGCACCTCGCGGAGTGGCGCGCACGCGGCTGGTGAGCCGGCGCCCGCACCCGCCCCTCACACGTCGATGCTGTCCTTGTCGCCCTTGTTGCCGTTGTTGCCCCCGTCCGGCGTCCCGGCCTGTCCTGCGGCAGCCCGGTTCCGGCTGGCGAGGAGGCTGGTGACCGTGGTGACGATCAGGACGCCGCAGATGACCGCCAGCGAGACCGGGATGGAGATCTCCGGCACCGGCACCCCGGACTCGTGCAGCGCGTGCAGCAGCAGTTTGACGCCGATGAAGCCGAGGATGACCGACAGCCCGTAGCTGAGGTGCACCAGCTTCTTCAGCAGACCGCCTATGAGGAAGTACAGCTGGCGCAGCCCCATGAGGGCGAAGGCGTTGGCGGTGAAGACGATGTAGGGGTCCTTGGTGAGGCCGAAGATCGCCGGGATCGAGTCCATCGCGAACAGCACGTCGGTGGTGCCGATGGCCAGCATCACGACCATCAGCGGCGTCATGATCCGCTTGCCGTTCTGCTGGATGAAGAGCTTGGTGCCGTGGTAGCGGTCGGCCACGCCGAGCCGCCGCTCGACCGACTTGAGGAGGCGGTTCTCCTCGAACTCCTCTTCCTCGTCGCCGGATCGCGCTTCCTTGATGAGCTTCCAGGCGGTGTAGATCAGGAACGCACCGAAGAGGAAGAAGACCCACGAGAAGCCGGCGATGATCGCCGCGCCCGCCGCGATGAAGACCGCGCGCAGCACCAGAGCTATCAGGACACCGAACAGCAGGACCCGCTGCTGCAGGTGGGACGGCACCGAGAACTTCGCCATAATCAGGATGAAGACGAAGAGGTTGTCGACGCTCAGCGACTTCTCGGTGATGAAACCGGCGAAGAACTCTCCGGACGCCTGGCCACCGCTGAAGAGCAGCAGACCGAGGCCGAAGAGTGCGGCCAGGACGATCCAGACCACGGTCCAGACACTGGCTTCCTTGACCGATACGTCGTGCGGTTTGCGTCCGATCACGAAGTCGACCGCGATCAGCGCGCCCAGACCAAGAATGGTCAGTGCCCACAGGGTCAGTGAAACGTCCATCACGCCTCCGGCGATTGCTACGGCTACTTGATCAGCGTCGTCGCTGCCGGAGGTCTCTTCCACCCGCGCCGGACGGACCGGCGTATCAGGCCGGCGCCCCGGAACCTGACAGGTCCGTACTGACGGGTGCGCCGCACTTGGGGAGTACTCCCCTCCGCACCAAGAACAGTACAGGGAACCCCAAGGGAAGGTAAAGAGAAAGGCAAAGGTTAATTCAAAGAACCAGGTCAGCGAGTCAGCGAGTCAGCGAGTGTCAGGCTCGGCGGGCTGCCGCGATCTGGGTGAGCACCGTCCGGAGCACCGCACTGCCCGGCGGCGGCAGAGACGGTTCGTACGTCCAGGCGTGCCCGACCCAGGGGTCGGCGAGGTGGTCATCAGGCACCGGAGTGATACGCAGAAGCGAACGCCACAGCGGATCGAGCACCGGACCGAACTCCCGGGCATCGTCACGATCCGCGACCAGCAGCAGATGGACGCCCACGGAAGGCCCTTCGTCGGCCAGGTAGCGCAGCTGTGTGAGGGCGCGGTCGTCGAAGCCGTGCGGGAAGTCGTTGACGATCAGCAGCTGCTCCGCCGTGTCCAGCTCGGGCGGGAGGGCGTCGGCCGCGTCCCCGCGCACCGCCATCTGCACCAGATCCACCCGCTGCACCAGCTGCGCCAGTACGGCGGCCACGCCCTTCGCGCCGGCCGCCGGTGGTGCGTCGAGCACCCCGGAGGCGGTCAGCGGAGCGAGCGCCCCTGCGCCCGAACCCGCCGGATCGATCACCTGCACGGTGAACTCCCCCGCCGGGTGGACGGCGAGGAGACGGACGGCCAGGGCGACCGCGGTGTCCAGGGCGCGCGCCCGCAGCGCGCCGGAATCGAGCCCGGCACGGGATACGGAATCCGGCCCGGCGCCGGGACCGGTACGGCCGGAACCGGTACGCCCGCTGTCGACCCAGAGTCCGCGCTCCAGCGGCAGCCGCACCAGCATGGGGATACGCAGCTCGGGGCGGACCGGAAGGTGCAGATCTCCGAGGCGCAGGGCCAGCGGTGCCCGCGTCGGCGCGCGGTATCCGTGCCAGACCGGGTGGTCCCAGCGGGCGAAGGCCGGCGCCAGGGCCGGCTCGACCACCCGGGACTCGGCGAGCAGCTGGCCGAGGTCCCGGTCGAGCACCTCGCGTGCCTGAGCGGTCAGCCCGTCCCGCTTCTCCTGGGCCTGCCGCCGGGCCTCGGCGCCCGCGGGACCGGTGCGGCCGCGCGGGTCGGAGAGCGCCCCGTCGATCTCGCGCTCCAGACGTGAATCGGCGAAGTCGACGGCGCTGCGGTACGCGGCCGCTGTGCGGGCCAGATCCTCGAACATGCCCCAGATCTGGTTGTACAGGCGTTCCTCCATGGACCAGCCGGTGGCGTCACCCGCGAGGGGCTGTGGCGGTTCGCCGGGCCGGGCGCCGGGCACAGCCGGGGGCGGTGCCGGGGCCGGGGGCGCGGTGCGCTGCCGTCGCGGATGGGTGTAGTCGACCGGGCCGCAGGGACTGTGGCTGGTTCCGGGACTGCCGGGCCCCTCGTCCCGTACACGTCGCGGCCCCTCGTCCCGTACAGCTACGGTCTGCGGGGCCGGCGCCACCGAGCGGGCAGCCCCGCCGGCAGCCGCGGTCTGGATCACGTCAGCGAGCTGACGGGCGTCCGGCAGTCCCTGGTCACCGAGCAGGTCGGCGAGACCGCCCGCGTACCCCTGGCCGACGGCACGGACCTTCCAGGCGCCCTGTCTGCGGTAGAGCTCCAGGGCGATGACTGCGGACTCGGCGCCGAGTCCGGTGATGGAGTAGCTGACGACCTCCGCACCGGCCGGCCCGGTGACAGCGGTGAAAGGCGCGGTGACCGAGGCGAACGCGGTGGGTCCGCCTGTCCCGGTGGGCAGCGCCAGCAGCACCTGCACCCGGTGCACCGCTTCCGGCAGGGCCGCCAGGTCCACGGCGAGCCGGTGATCTGCCGCCGCCTGCCGGGGTACTTCGACACCGGGCAGCCGCGGCGCTCCGGGGTGGGCGACCCACTCCGCGCCATGGACCCTGCCCTGCTCGTCGCTGAGCGTCGCACCGGCCAGGACCGGTGTCCCGGCCGACACCCGGATTTCCAGTCGGGCCACGGGCAAGGGGTGGTTCTGCCCCCGGACCAGCTCGGCCGTCATCGCACGTGTCCCCTCGTCGCGTTGCGCTTCGTCGCGTTGCGCTTCGTCACGTTTCAGTTGGTCGTCAGCATGCGGTCCCACGCGCCGGAGCCACGTCGGAACGGGCTCGGAAACAGCTCGGGCCCCCGCTGGAACGGCCGGTTCCCGGCAGCCTCGGGCCACCGGGAACCACTCGCGCGCTCTTCGACGGCGCCGGGTCGTGCCTACAGGTGCGGCAGGATCGCCGGCATCAGGTCCTGGAACGTACGGCCGTTGGCCGGGTTACCGATGGCCGTCATCTGCCAGCCGCCGCCCGAGCGGTGCACCTTGGCCATGATCTGGGCGGTGAACTGGCCGCCGCCGTCCAGCGTGTAGCGGGCGAGCTCTTCGCCGTTGGTCTCGTCGACGATGCGGCAGAAGGCGTTCTGCACCTCCTGGAACGTCTGGCCGGTGAAGGAGTTCACCGTGAAGACGATCTGGTCGATGTGGACGGGAACCCGCGCGAGGTCGACAAGGATCGCCTCGTCGTCGCCGCCCTGGCCCGCGCCGCCCACCAGGTTGTCACCGGTGTGCTTCACCGAGCCGTCGTCGCTGACGAGGTGGCGGAAGAACACCACGTCCACCGGCTGCTTGTCGGCGAAGAGCACGGCCGACGCGTCGAGGTCGATCTCCCGCGTGCGGGAACCGAACAGGCCACGGCGCGGCGCCGCCTGCCATCCCAGTCCCATCCGCACCGCGGTCAGGGAACCCCCGTCGTTCTTCTGCAGGCTGATGGCCTGCCCCTTGGTCAGGTTGACGCCAGGGCCCTTGGCAAAATTGGCCGTCACGCGCTGTCCCTTCTTCCTGTTTTCCCCACGTTTTCCCCGCACCCTACGCAGTCGCGCGGACGCCGCAGGAGGGCCGGGACGTTTTTGTGTCGTTCTTGCAACAACAGGGTCAGGCCAGTCCGCCCTCCTTCATCTGGCGCAACTCCTTCTTCAGCTCACCGACTTCGTCACGGAGCCTGGCGGCCACCTCGAACTGGAGATCCGCGGCCGCGGCGCGCATCCGCTCGGTCATCTCCTCGATGATTCCGGCCAGTTCCTCGGCGGGGCGGTCGGTCGGGACCGCCCGCCCGCCCTTCGCACTCTTGCTGCCCTTGCCGCCCTTGGCAGCCGCACCGCTCAGCGTCGGCACCGGAGTCACCGGCTGCTTGCCGTCCTTCGCCTTGCGGTAGCCCGTGCCGAGCAGCTGCTCGGTGTCGACCTCCTCGCGAGCGATCGTCGCGACGATGTCGTTGATCTTCTTGCGCAGCGGCTGCGGATCGAGCCCGCGCTCCTTGTTGTACGCGACCTGCTTCTCACGGCGCCGGTTGGTCTCCTCGATGGCCTTCTCCATCGCCGGGGTGACCCGGTCCGCGTACATGTGGACCTGCCCGGAGACGTTCCGCGCCGCACGGCCGATGGTCTGAATCAGTGACGTGCCCGACCGGAGGAAGCCCTCCTTGTCGGCGTCGAGGATGGCGACCAGCGACACCTCGGGGAGGTCGAGCCCCTCACGCAGCAGGTTGATGCCGACGAGCACGTCGTACTCTCCGGCGCGCAGTTCGCGCAGCAGCTCGATACGGCGCAGCGTGTCCACGTCGCTGTGCAGATAGCGCACCTGGATGCCCAGATTGAGGAAGTAGTCGGTCAGGTCCTCGGCCATCTTCTTGGTGAGGGTGGTGACCAGGACCCGCTCGTCCTTCTCCGTACGCAGACGGATCTCGTGGACCAGGTCGTCGATCTGGCCCTCGGTGGGCTTGACGACGACCTCGGGGTCGACGAGGCCGGTGGGGCGGATGATCTGCTCCACGAAGCCGTCGCCCCGCGAGAGTTCGTACTTTCCAGGCGTGGCGGAGAGATAGACGGTCTGCCCGATCCGCTTCTGGAACTCCTCCCACTTCAGCGGCCTGTTGTCCAGGGCGGACGGCAGCCGGAAGCCGTGGTCCACCAGGGTGCGCTTGCGGGAGGCGTCGCCCTCGTACATCGCGCCGATCTGCGGGACGGTGACGTGCGACTCGTCCAGCACGAGGAGGAAGTCCTCCGGGAAGTAGTCCAGGAGCGTGTTGGGCGCCGTGCCGGGGTCACGGCCGTCGAAGTGCATCGAGTAGTTCTCGACGCCGGAGCAGCTGCCGATCTGGCGCAGCATCTCCAGGTCGTACGTGGTGCGCATGCGCAGCCGCTGGGACTCCAGCATCTTGCCCTGCTTGTCCAGCTCGGCGAGCCGCTCCTCCAGCTCCTTCTCGATGCCGTTGACCGCTTTCTCCATGCGCTCAGGGCCCGCCACGTAGTGGGTGGCGGGGAAGACATAGAGGGACTCGTCCTCGCTGATGATCTCGCCGGTGAGCGGGTGCAGCGTCGAGAGCGCCTCGATCTCGTCGCCGAACATCTCGATCCGGACGGCGAGCTCCTCGTACACGGGGAAGATCTCGATGGTGTCACCGCGCACCCGGAAGGTGCCGCGGGTGAACGCCACGTCATTGCGTGTGTACTGGATGTCGACGAACCGGCGGAGCAGCTCGTCCCTGTCCAGCTCCTGGCCGACCTTGAGCGACACCATCCGGTCCACGTACTCCTGCGGCGTGCCGAGGCCGTAGATGCAGGAGACCGAGGCGACCACGACCACGTCGCGGCGGGTCAGCAGCGAGTTCGTCGCGGAGTGGCGCAGCCGTTCGACCTCTTCGTTGATCGAGGAGTCCTTCTCGATGTACGTATCGGACTGCGGGACGTACGCCTCGGGCTGGTAGTAGTCGTAGTACGAGACGAAGTACTCGACGGCGTTGTTGGGGAGCAGCTCTCGGAACTCGTTCGCCAGCTGGGCGGCGAGCGTCTTGTTCGGCGCCATCACGAGGGTGGGGCGCTGCAGCTTCTCGATCATCCAGGCCGTGGTCGCCGACTTGCCGGTGCCGGTCGCGCCGAGCAGGACGACATCCTTCTCACCTGCACGGATACGCTTGTCGAGCTCGGCGATGGCCGTCGGCTGGTCACCGCTGGGCTGGTAGGGACTGACGACCTCGAAAGGCGCCACCGTGCGTTCGATCTTGGAAACGGGCCGCATGCAACCACCGTACGACCACCCACTGACAACCGGGTCCGTTCGCCGTCCCGGCCGCGCTGTCGGTGGGCCGCCGTACGGTGGTGACGTGGAGAAAGAAACGCAGGGTGTCGAGTGGACCACGGTCGGCAGCAGCATCGGCCCGCTGCTGCTGGCGGCGACCAGCAGGGGGCTGGCCGGGGTCGTCTTCCACGCCGCTCCGGCGGTGCGCCGCAGCGCGCTGGAGCGGCTGGCCGTCCGGTTCGCGGCCCCACCCGTCGAGGCGCCGGAGTCGGCGCGGCTGGCCGAGCCCATACGCCAGCTGGCCGCCTACTTCGACGGCGAGCTGCGCGCTTTCACACTGCCGCTGGACTGGACGCTGACCGGCGGGTTCAACCGCCGGGTGCTGCACGAGCTGGCGTCCGGCGTGCCCTACGGCTCCGTCGTGGGGTACGGCGACCTGGCCCGGCGGGTGGGGCAGCCGGGTGCCGCGCAGGCGGTGGGCGTCGCGATGGCGTCGAACCCGCTGCCCGTCGTCGTGCCCTGCCACCGGGTGGTGGAGAGCGACGGCGGCCTGGGCGGATTCGGCGGCGGCCAGGAGACGAAGCGGCAGCTCCTGGCCCTGGAGGGCGTGCTGCCGCAGCCTCTGTTCTGAGCGGTTGTCCCGGGCGGTTGCTCGGGCGGTTGTCCCGGGCGGTTGTTTCTGGACGGTCGGTTGTTACGGGCTTCGGAGGTCCAGGGCTCAGAGGCTGATGTGGTACGCCTTGCGCAACGTCTCGTGGACAGTCCAGGTCGTACGGTCGCCCTCGCGCAGTACACACGCGTCGCCGGGGCCGATCCGCAGCGTCTCGCCGCCCTCGACCGCGACGGTCGCCCGCCCGCTGACGACCACGAACAGCTCGTTCGCCTCGGTGTCGGTCACCACTCCGGGCGTGATCTGCCAGATGCCTCGCAGCTGTGTGCCGTCAGCGGACTCCCACAGGACCTTGCCGGTGACCACGGGGTCGCCGGAGACGATCTGTGCGGGGTCGAGCGGTTCGGGTTCGAGGTCGGCGTCCGGTATGTGCACGGCGAAGGAGGCGGGGGTCTGATCACTTGTCGTCATGGCGGGCAACCTTAGCGACCGGGACGGGCTGGAAGAATCCGGCGTCCACGAGGACGTGCCGGCCGGTCCCGTGAAGCCTCGGTCCCCGGAACCGGCCGTCTCGTTCGGGCCCATCGCGCGCGGGCCAACCGGTCCTGACCAGCCTGATCAGCGCGTCCGGCCGATTGTCAGTGGTGGGATCTAGCTTGGAGTCAGTGAGGAACGGCCGAACGGGCCGGTCCCTGGGGAGGGGTGTGCTGTGGTCACTGTCGGGTCGGGAGAGACGACGTATCTGGAGCTGTCCCAGGAGGGCGCCGGGGCGCACAAGTTCTACGAAGTGACCGTCAGCGGGACGACGGTGGCCGTGCGGTACGGAAGGATCGGCGCGGAAGGACAGCGCCAGGTCTCGGCCTTCCCCACCGCCGCCAAGGCGCAGGCCGCCGCGGCGAAGAAGGTGGGCGAGAAGGTCCGCAAGGGATATGCGCCCGCCGTGCGGGGACAGCGTGCGGCACGCGCGGTGACCCGCCGTCAGGTGACCTCCGTTCCCTCGACGGCACGGGCGACGGCGCCGGTCATCTGGCGCTTCCGCACCGGCACTTCGGCGTTCGGGATCCATATCGACGAGGACCACTGCTGGGTGGGGAACCAGCGCGGGGATGTCTACACGCTGGGTCACGACGGCGAGGTGCTGGCCCGGTTCTCGCTGCCCGACGGCGTCAAGTGCCTGGTCGCGGACGACTTCTGGATCTATGCGGGCTGCGACGACGGCAAGGTGTACGACCTGTCGTCCAAAGTGCCCTTCGCCGCCTACGAGATCGCGGAGGACGTGGACATCTTCTGGCTGGACATCCACGAAGGGGTGCTGAACGTGTCCGACCACAACGGCGGCCTCACGGTCATCGACCACGAGGACGAGTTCCAGTGGTCGCGCCGCTCCAAGGGCAGGAATGCGTGGATGGTCCGGGCCGACGACCACGCGGTCTACCACGGACACACGCACGGCGTGACGGCGTACGCGGCGGACGGCAGCGGCGAGTTGTGGCACACGGACACCTTCGGCGGCGTGCTCTTCGGCTGGCAGGAGGAGACGTCGGTGTACGCGGGCACCGGCCGTCAGGTGGTCGAGCGGCTCGCCAAGGCGACCGGCCGGAGCGAAGCGCGGTACCAGTGCGACGCCGCGGTGTACTCCTGTGCGACCTCTGCCGACGGGGAGTACGTCTTCGCGGGCGACCTGGCCTCGTCCGTCTACTGCTTCACCTCGGACGGCACCCGGCTGTGGAAGCTGGGGACGGGCGGCGGTTCGGCGCTCTCCATGCAGTACCACGACGAGAAGCTCTATATCGTCACCACCGACGGCTCGCTGGCCTGCATCGACGCGAGTGCGGCGGCGATCACCGCGGCGCAGGGCGGGAGCCTGCCGGTCGCCGTGGATGTCAAGCAGGCGGCCGCGCTGCCCACATACACGCCGACGGCGGACGTGGCCACGGTGAGCGCCGTTCCCGCCCCGGGCGCCGGGATCGTCGTGGAGTGCGTACAGGTCGGGGGCCGGCTGCGGGTCCAGGTGGTGTCGGACGGCTATGAGCCGACCTGGCACGTCCAGTTCCCCCGGGGGATACGGCAGGCCGGTGCCCGCTATGTGGTCGATGCCCTGCACTCGTCGTCGGGCGGCTTCTACCGGGTGCGGGGCGAGATAAAGCGCCTCGTGTAGCCGGGCGGTTGCCGATTGCCGGGCCGATGGCCCTCGGGCCGCCGGTTCGTTCTCAGGCCGGAGGCCCGCTCCAGGCGAGGTGGTCGGGGTGGTCGGCGCGTACGACGACGTCCGCGGTGTCCGCGGGAGCGACCTCCTCCTCGTACCGCTGGAAAGCGGACAGCGTCCACTGCTCGTCCGTGCCGGTGCGGCGGCTGAGAGCACCCGGCGACAGCCGCAGATGGACGCTCAGATCGAAAGGAAACCAGTGTCCGAAGAGCAGTGGTCCGTGCACGATGAGCACGGCTCCATCCGGCAGCTTCTGATACGGGCTGCGGGTGGCGCGGTCGGTCACCGGGTCCCAGAGGTCGGGCAGCACACGTCCGCTGCCGCCGGCCTCCAGCGGCCCGAAGACCTCGCGCCAGAGCGCACCGGTGTCGAACCAGCCGCTGTAGTACGCGTCCGGGTCCCGCTTGCCGTACTCGTACCGCAGTGAGGCCGGGCGCAGAAAGCCCTGCGTACTGACCACATGGGCGGATCGGCCCCGGACCCGCAGCCCCTCGGCGACGGCGGCGGCCAGCTCTCCGGTGGGTGCGGCGGGCGCACCGTCCACCGCGATCTTGGGCCAGGGCCCGCCGTCCGCGGCCTTCAGTTCATCGGCGCTCCGGACCAGAGCACCGGTCAGCCGTTCCCAGGAGATCGCTTCGAGTCGCACGCGTTCATCATCGCCGAACCGGCCTCTACGATCGGGCGCATGGATCTGGAATTCGCGCAGAAGTTCGCCGCGGAGTGGCTGGAGGACTGGAACTCGCACGACTTGGAGCGCATTCTCGCGCACTACCACGAGGAGGTGACCTTCAGTTCGCCGATGATCGCGCGCTTCACCGGCGATGCGTCGGGGACGGTTCGCGGCAAGGACGAGCTGCGCGCGTACTGGCGGACGGGGCTCGCTCGCATCCCCGGTCTGCACTTCGAGGTCATGGACGTACGGGCGGGGGTGGACTCGCTCGTGATCGACTACCGGAACCAGATCGGGGGGCGGGTCTATGAGGTGCTGACGTTCCGGGACGGGCTGGTGATCTCGGGGTTCGGTGCGTACGGAGCGGTCCTCGCCGTCGACGAGCCGGACGCCGAGGAGCCGGACGCACAGGACCGGGACGCCCAGGGCCAGGATGCCGAGGACCAGTAAGCCGAGGAGCGGGGCGTCGGGGAACAGAGCGTCGGGGGCAGAGCGCCGGGGGAACGAGCCCGGGGACAGGGAGCGGCAGAGTAGCGCGCGGGTGGCATGGAGCGGGCCCGGAGGTATGTCCAACCCCCGGGCCCTGATGATGCCGCCCCACTGCACACGCCGGCGCGCTTGAGGGCACGGGTCAGCTGTTACGTCGTCGCGCTCTGCCATTGAGCTACCGCCCCACGGAGAGGGGCGGGCCGGGGTCGAACCGGCAACCGACGACCAAGCCCGCGCCCGGTCGGACCGGCGATGAGCGGCGAATGCTGAGTCTGGAGCGAGAGTCTGAGACAAAACGCGGCTCATGCCGCTTCATCACGACGAACTTCAGTTTCAGCTTGCGCTCCTCGCGCACCCCGGGCCGCGCTGAGGCGGCCGGGGAGTCTCTGACGCTACCCCTGCCCGGTCCCGAAGAGGTAGCCGAATACCGCGTCACCCACGTGCTCGTCGGTGACATCGGCGCCGTTCGCGTCCTCACGGGCGAACTTCACCGCCTGCTGCAGCTTCTCGATCCGGCCCACCAGCTCATTGACCCGGCGGGCGGGCAGCGCGCCGGAGAACTTCACGGTGGTCCAGTAGCCGACCGGTACATCCTCGTAATACACCTCGACCTGCGCCGGGTGATTCTCGGTCGCCTCGGCCTTGACGTGGTTACGGGGCACTTTCCTCGTACGGACCGTGCGCACCGGCTCGGTCTTCCAGGCGTCGGTGGAGGGGTCCTGCACCCAGAATTCCGATGCGTCGAGAATCGGCAGCTTCCGCGCGAAGGTATGGAGATCGGTGAGTTGTTTCTCCAGGAACAGCAGATAGGAGACCGGTACGGCGGTGAGCAGTACGCGGCCGTCGACCTTCACATCGGCGCGGGCGGAGCAGTTCGCCCAGTCCTTGGTGGCAGTGACGTCGAAGAGCCTGGTCAGGGTGGTGGCCGTATCACGCAGCACGTCCTCGGCCTGCACCTGAACCCGGGTGGACTCGGGCGGCAGCTGCTCGCCCTCTTCGTCCTTCGGCTGGTAGGTGCGGGAAATTCCCGACAGCAGGACCGGCTTCTGCAGTCCCTGCTGGGCCGCGGTGAGGTCCTGGTGGGACTTGGACTTGATTCCTTTTTCGACTGCGATGATCTGATTGAGTTTCGCCACGGATGGAACGTAGCAGCGGCAACTCCCGTGGATCCAGGGATTATTAATGCCATGGTTCAGGGCGCGAAGGAGCGAGGACCGCACTCCCGGTAGGATCTCGGCATGCCACTGCCCAGGCCGTCGAATCCGCCCACCGCATCCGTCATCGGATGGCAAAAAACCCATTCACGGCAGCACTCAACGGCCTAGAATGAACAATCCAAACAGCGGGCAGCGGGCAGCGGGCAGCGGGCAGCGGGCAGCGGGCAGCGGGCAGCGGGCAGCGGGCAGCGGGCAGCGGGCAGCGGGCAGCGGGCAGCGGGCAGCGGGCCAGGACGGGCTCAGGAAGTCGATTCTCTTCGCGGCGCGTTCAGCGACCGCCCTGCACCGGCTCCTCGACGTCGCACCGGTCTTCGCCGGTGACAACAGGATCGGCCCCCGCCGGTTCACGCTGATCCCCGGTTCGGAGTTCGGGGTCGACGCGCTCACCGCGATAGAGCAGGCGGGCGCCCGCACCATCCCCTGGGCGCAGGCCCTGCGGCAGCCGTACGACTTGATCGTCGCCGCCAGCCCCAAGGGCGGTCTGGATCTGCTGAGCGGCCCGCTCGCCCTGCTCCCGCACGGAGCGGGCTTCAACAAGTCGCTCGCCGGTGAGGGGTCGCCCGATTCCGCGTCCGGGCTCGACCCCGCATGGCTGCTGCGCGACGGCCGGCCGCTGGCCGATCTGCACGGGCTCTCCCACCCCGGCCAGGTCGCACGGCTCGCGGCCCGGAGCCCGGCCGCCGCCGCCCGCGCGGCCGTGGTCGGCGACCCCGTACTGGACCGGATGCTCGCATCGCTGCCGCGCCGTGACACCTACCGCAGCGCCCTGGGGACCGGCGGCCGTCGGCTCATCGCCCTCACCTCGACCTGGGGACCGGAGTCGCTGCTGGAGCGGCGGCCCGGCCTGCCCGCCGAACTGGCCACCCAACTCGACTACGACGCGTACCAGTTGGCGCTCATCCTGCATCCGAACGAACACAGCAGGACCGGCGAGTACGACCTGCGGCAGGCTCTCGCCCCCGCGCTCGCGTCGGGAATGCTGCTGACCCGGCCGTACGAGGAGTGGGCCGCGGTCCTCGTGGCTGCCGACGGCGTCATCACCGACCACGGTTCGACAGCGCTGTACGCGGCGGCGCTGGGCATCCCGTTGGCGGCGGCGTGCGACGGCGGCAGCGAGCTCATCCCCGGCACTCCGATGGCCGGGGTCCTCTCCCGGGTGGCGGCCCTTGATACGCCTGCCGCTCTGGAAGCGGCACTGGCGGCGCACTCCCCCCAGACCGTCCGGGCCCTGGCCGCGCCGGCCTTTGCCGAACGGGGCAGGTCACTTGAGCAGCTGCGGCTCCGGCTCTACGCACTGCTGGGCATCGATCCGCCCGCAGACACGATCAGCGCTCGCCCCCTTCCGTCGCCCGTTCCCGCCTCCTGCACCCCGGCGGCCTTCGCCGTGCGGACGGAAGTGAACGGCGAGCACATCCGCGTCGAACGGCGCCCCGCCCACACCGACCTCCCGGCCCACCACCTCGCGGCCGAGCCGGAACACGCCACGGTCCCCCAGTCCCAGAGCGCGGCGCTGCTCTTCCGCCGCCGCACCCGGCAGAGCCGGACCGGGCCGCACTCCGTCGCCTGGACAGCGGCAGGCTGGACCGCCCGCGCTCTCGCCGACCACCCGGGGCCCCGTACCGCAGCGGCCGAACTCTCCGGCTCGCGCTGGCTGCTGCGCAGCGCGCAGGCACCGCTGCTCACCGTCCGTATCGAGGGCTCCGCCGGCGAAGGGACCGTCGTACGGACCGATCCGGCCGCCGTCCTCTCCGGCGTGCACGCCTGGCTCGCCGACAACCCGCACCCGTCTGCCCCGGCCACTCTGCACTGCCGGGTGGCGGGCCGTACGTACCGCACACACCTGGCCCCGGCCACCGACGACGATGCGGCGCACGAGCTGTAAGCGGGACCCGTCAGGACGGGCCGTCCGCGTCGTCGGATTCCGCGTCCGGCAGCCCCCCTTCCCGTTCGCGGATGGTCCGGGCCGACGCGCGGTGTGCCGAGGCCGTCTCCTGGTCGCCGCGGTCCGCCGCGAGTGAGGCGAGCGCCTCCAGGATCCGGACTTCGTCCCGTGCGGAGCCGCGCTCGCGCGCCCCGTCCAGGGCGAGGGCGTACAGCTCGGCGGCCTCCTCCCTGCGGGCGAGTGCCTGCAGCACCCGGCCCAGTTCGAAACCGGTCCTGGCGGTCATCCGTGCGCGCTGCTGCTCGCCGGCCATCGCGTGGGCCAGCTCCAACAGCTGGGCCGCCCGGTCCAGTTCGCCCAGGGCTGCGGCGGCCTGGCCCAGCAGATGGGTCTGGAGCAGCACCCCGTACGGGTTCTCGATCCGGGTGTGGATCTGCCGGGACTCCTCGAAGTCCCGCGCGGCGGCCGCCCAGTCCCCCTGTTCGGAGCGGACCCGGCCGCGGAACTCCAGCGCGGAGGGCCACAGTTTCCGCTCGTTCCCGACCGGCGCTTCACCGAGCAGCCGGGCGCCGTTCACCGCGAGCCGTACCTCGGTCTCCGCCTCCTCGTACCGCTGCTGTTCCCAGAGCGGGCGGGCCAGTTGGCAGCGCATCCGCGCGAGGGCCGCGATGTGCCCGGCCCGCTGCGCGGCGTCCCGGCCCGTACGGAATGCCTCGGTCACCTCGCCGTAGTGCGCGTGGTCGAGAAAGTGCGTCCACAGGGGCTCGCAGAGCGCCCATGCCTCGGTGTCCATGCCGTGCGCGTACGCGGCGCGGACACATCCGTACAACGCGAGCCGTTCGCCCTCCAGCCACCGCAGGGCGCGCTGCTTGCTCGACCCGAACTCCACGTCCGGCGCCCCCTCGATCGCGGGCGCAGGATCGGCGAACGTCATACGTGCTCCCGCGGCCAGCTCGTCCGCCCGCTGCGCCTGGCGCAGATACCAGCGGATCACCCGCCCGCGCGCCTCGGCGGCCTCGGCCTCCCCGCCGTGCCGCCGCGCGCAGCGCACCGCGTGGGCCAGCACCAGATCGTGCATCG